>JANXRW010000008.1 GCA_025356655.1 Betaproteobacteria bacterium
GATGAGCCCCTTCGCCTGCGGGCGGTTGAGCGCAATGCGGCAGCTGATCTCCTTGGGTCGTCCGTGGTGATCGGTCCAGTCCAGCCACTCACAGACTTGGCGCGCCACCGCCCCGCGGGTAAGATGGGGCTGGCTACCCAGCCGAATCGCGGATGCGCAGGATCAGTTCATCGGTGAAATCGTGGCGGGTGACGACCATGCATCGAACAATAGCGGGAAAAAACGCCCTTGTTCAGTGTGTTGACCAGTCAGTACAGGCGCGGGTGAATGTCCCTGAGTACGCGGATCTACGCAACCGGCAATATCGGGCTATCGGTCTCGGTGTGCTGAACTCGGACATGACGGCCTTCGCCGTCACTTGCCTCGACGTTGGTGTGAGCGTTTGACAGGTACGGCGGCCTTTCTCATGTCGGTTCCCAGGGTGGCAATATCGCCTGCTAGACGCTCGCTGTCCGCGTAGAAACTGTCACGGGAGGCGCCTGAATACCAGCGTGGCGCCCCATAGACCTCGACAACCATCCCGAAGCCTTAACCTGCGTTTTCGAAAACGCGCACAGCAGGCCCGCGGAAATGGCGGCTCACGAATCCCACTGCACTCATCGTAGTCTCCCCTAGACCGTCGTTGGGAGGTCTAACTGGCTCATTGTCTTAACGGTCTGATTCTGCGGCAACGTGAGCGACTTGAAGCGAAAGACAAGTCGCTCTATCACAAGGCGGGCGAAGCGCTTGGACGGAGCACGCTGCTTCCCACGGAGTCGGCTATCTCCAGGGTGTGATCGAAGCGGAGCAGCAACCTGAGGGCGGAGCATTGAAGCTCGCTTCGAGGAAGCCGACTTGCACCGGGTTTGACCGCTAGCGTAACCCCGGCGTGACCCCGGAACTTTTCTGAGAAAGGGTCGGATGCCGCAACCCATTAATTTCACTGGTAGGTGGTGCGAGATTCGAACTCGCGACCAACGGATTAAAAGTCCGCTGCTCTACCGACTGAGCTAACCACCCCCGGAAAGAGGCAGGAGTCTACGGAGCCCCTGGCTTACTGTCAACGTGCGCTTTAAACCCTGAGGCATTCTCAAGATGGCACTGGGCCTCGGCGAACGGGTAAACCCGGGGCTTTCGACTGACTGGCTGCGCGGAGCCCGACAAATTCCTCACCCTCGGGCCGCCCAGTTTCTCCGCTCCGATCGGTCTCAAGGCCCGGCTGAGTGTGTTCCTTCAGCGACCTACCGATAAGAACCGAGGCGGCTTCATTATCCGTAGCCTGTGGCTGTTAGCGCAGGCGCGCGAGTTGTTGGCGTGCCACGGGTGCCAGTTCGCTGGCGGGGTAGCGTGCCAGCAGATCCTCCAGCGCCTTGCGTGCCTTTGCCGTGTCGCCTAGGGCCGTGTAGGAGCTCGCCATTTTAAAAAGTGCGGCCGGGGCCTTGGCGCTTGCCGGGAATTGACTGAGGACCTTCTGCTGGGCTGCAATGGCCTGACGAAAATCCCCGAGGTTGAACCAGGAGTCCCCGATCCAATAGTACGCGTTGGGCGAGAGCGCATCGCGAGGGAAGCGCCGCAAAAAATCCTCGAAGGCATTGATGGCGCCCTGGAAATCCCCCCCCTTGTGCGCCTCCAGCGCAATGTCGTAAACCCGCTTCGTCGACGTGAGGTCCCCTGCCGGGCCAGGCACCCCGGACGGCACGGCGGAGGCGGGCCCAGGGCGCACGCCGCCGGGCGGCGCGGGCATCACCGGCGCCACCGGTGCCTCCGGGGCCGTGGGCCGTACCACGGGCGCCGTACCGACACTACCCGGCGCGGCGGCCAGAGGATCGGACCGCGGCCCTGCCATGCCCTGGGCTTCCAGCCGCTGTAGCCGAAGCTCCAGATCCAGCCGTGCACGCTCCGCAGCGCGAGCCCCGCTGCCCTCGTCCGCCTCAAGCCGACGCAGGCGGGAATCGAACTCAGACGCCTGCTGCTCGCGCTTCTGATTCTGCTCCTGGGCAGCGGTGTCCTGCTCCAGCCGGCGTAGCCGCGAATCCAGATCCAGGTACATGTCCCGCTGGCGCTTCTGGGCACCTGCGAGGTCGTTGGTTAGCACTTCGATTTGCCCGCGGAGCCGGTTGAGATCCGTGCTGAGTGACTCCAACTCATTCATGAGTTCGATGACACCGCGGTTGTCCTGGCGGGGTGCCACCGCTTTCGGCACAGCGGGTCGAGGCGCCGGGGCAGCAGCCGGAGCAGGGGCGTCAGGACCGGCAGCCGCCAGCACGATCAGGTTGCCGCCCTGGGCCGGCGCGACCGCGCAGGCGAGGGCTACCACCAGGGACAATGACGGCCAGCGCACCATGGACCGCCGCCCGTTCCTGAGCACGGCGAGAGACCGGGGGCTCAGGGCTTGGCGTCGAAGTCGGGGTACAGGATGTCGCTACGGCGGTTCTGCGCCCAGGACTCCTCGGTGCCTCCGGTGGCATGGGGCTTCTCCGCGCCGTAGGTCACTGCCTGGATCTGCTTTTCGGAAGCGCCCAACAGGATGAAGGCCTTTTTGACGGAGTCGGCCCGGCGCTGTCCTAGCGCAAGGTTGTACTCGCGGCTACCGCGCTCGTCGCAGTTGCCCTCGATGCGCACATGCATCGTCTTATGGCCAGCGAGGAATCGGCCGTGAGCCTCTACCAGCGCCTGCTGATCGGGATTGATGTTGAAGCGGTCGAAGTCATAATAGACCTCACGCTTGGCCAAGGGTGCGGCCGGATCAGTGAGCATGCTTTTGATGCTGGCGTCAGGACCACTGCTGCCGGCGGCCGGGCGAGTCCCGCTCGCGCCCCCGCCTGCGGCGGATCCATCGGGCAGGGCTTTTACAACCGCCGGGTCAACCGCACCGCCCGGGTCCGCCTTGCCCGCATCGGCAGCGCCCTTGGCACCGTCGCCGCCGCGCTGTGCATTGGCCGGCCTAACCGCATCCGCACCCTGAGTCGGCAGGTCGCGGGACTCTACTCCGGCCTTTCCCTGCTCCTTCGCGGACTTGCCGGAGAGGCTGGAACAACCGGCCAAGAGGACGACTGCGCCGACGATGATCCAATTGCGGTTCATAAGGTCTCCCTTCAACGAGTACCGGTCAGCGGCCCCCAGGCGGGTTCACGCACATCGAGCGCGGACGCCGTTACTTTTTGCTTGATCCTGCCATCGCTGGAAACGGCGGCTAATATACCATGACCCTTGAGGATGGACGCATACAGGACCAAGCGGCCGTTGGGCGAAAACGTAGGCGCCCCGTCGAGCGCACCGTCGGTGATCGCCTGGGTCTGCCGCGAAACCAGGTCCATGACGGCGATGCTGTAGCGTCCGCCCTGGCGCTGCACGTAGACAAAGGACTTGCCATCCGGGGCGTAACGCGGGCTCACGTTGTAGGTGCCCTCGAAGGTGAGCCGTTCGGCATCGCCGCCCAGCACGGGCATGCGGTAGATCTGCGGGCTGCCGCCCCGGTCCGAGGTGAAGATAAGGGTCTTACCGTCCGGGGCGAAACTGGGCTCGGTATCGATGGCGTTACTATGCGTTAGCCGCTCGAGCCCGGTGCCGTCGGCGTTGATCAGGTAGATCTGGGACACGCCCTCACGCGAGAGCGACACCGCGAGACGTTGGCCGTCTGGGGACCAGGCGGGAGCGCCGTTGGACCCCTCAAAATTCGCCAGGATATGGCGCGAACCGTCGATCAAGTTGTGGATGAACACCACCGGCCGGTGCTGCTCAAAGGACACGTAGGCGATCCGAGTGCCGTCCGGGGACCAGGCCGGAGACATGATGGGCTCGCGGTGCGCCAGGATGAACTGCGAGTTGAACCCGTCGGCATCCGCCACCTGCAACTCGAACCGTTCCGGTGTGCGTGCCACGTAGGCGATGCGGGTGCCGAAGACGCTCGGCTCACCCGCCAGGGTCTGATAGATGACGTCGGCAATCTTGTGGGAAATGGCACGCAGTTGCGATGGCGCCACCGTGTAGGAGAAGCCCACGAGTTGAGCCTCGCGCTGCGTGTCGATGAGGCGGAACCGGATCTCGACCTTGCCGTCGGGGCGCGAACTCACCCGCCCGATGGCAAGGTTCTGGTTGCCCCGCCCCCGCCACAGGGGGAACTTGATGTCCAGGGGTTCAGACGGGAAGGGCCGTGGGCCCGTCTCCTGAAGTTTGAAACGGCCGCTGCGCGCCAGGTCCGCGCCGACGACCTGAGTGACGACGGTGGGGAAACCTTCCTCCCCTGCGAAGGGCAGAACCGTCACCGGGATCTGGTCGGACGCGCCACCGATGATCTCGATGGTGAGTTGCGCACGCGCGGGCGCGGTCGATACCAGCGCGCAGAGCACCAGTCCGGCCAGCGCGGCCGCGCGCAGGCGACGGCGACTCAGCAGTTCGGTATTCCCGTTTGACACGGATACCATGGTTTCACTCCAATGGCCTGAACTTCAAATTGAGCTCTCGAACCTTCTGGAACAGTGCCGGGTCCGATGGTGTTGGCAGCGGCTCGGCCGCGTGGATGGCCCGCTCGACCGCCGCGTCGTAGGCGGGGACCCCGCTCGAGTGCAGCAGGGTGACGCTGAGCACCTCCCCACCGGGGAGCAAGGTCACGCTAACCTGCACCTCCGGATTACCCCGCATTTCCGCGGGCAGAACGATCTTGCCGTAAATGCGCTGGCGAATCTGGGACTTCACCTTGTCCAGTTCCCGGATCAACGCAGCGTCGCGCTCGCGCTCCTGGCGCCGCCGCAGATCCTCCTCCTGCCGTCCCCGGCCGGCATCACGAGCCCGAGCCGCCTGATCCAAGACCTGCGCCTCGCGCACCCGGGCCTGCTTCTCCATCTCCTGCTCAGTCGATCGACGCTGGTCGTCGAGCGCCTTCTCCTGCTCGCGCTGGTGAGCTAGCTTATCCTGCTCACGGCGGCGGCGCTCGGCGTCCAACTCGCGCTTCTCCTCGCGCCGCCGGGCCTCCTCCTCGAGTTTCGCGGCGGTGGCCTCCTTAAGCTTACGCCGCCGTTCCACCTCCACCTCGCGCAGCGCCTCTAGTCGCCTCGCCTGCTCCTCTCGGGCCCGCGCCGTCTGCAACTTCTTCTCCTCCTGATGCCGCTTGCGCTCTTGCATCGCAATGTCCGCCTTCACGGCGGCCGGGGGGGGTGGCGATTTGGCGACGGGCCTGGGCGGCTCGGAAGGAGGGGGCTCCGCGGGCGGCAACGGCGCCGGGGTGGCAACCGGTTCGGACCGTACCGGCGGTGCCGGGGCTTGCCTCGCGGGCGGCAGTTCCTTCCAAAGGTCCGCCATGAGCGGTTCGGGGGCGCGTTGCTGCCAGCGGATGCCCAGAAAAAGTACGCCCAGCAGCAGCGCATGCATGCCCACCGCCAGCACCCAGGAAACCACCCGCCCGGGAGCGTCCTGCCTGGACATTACCGCGCTTATGGCTGACTCCTCAACCGGATCGAGGCTTGGTCAGCAGCCCCACCTTTTGCACTTGGTTCTGCTGCAGCAGGTCCAGCAATTGCACCACCTTGTCGTAGCGCACGCCGCGGTCGGCCGCGATCACCACCGGCTGTCCGGGGGCGCGTGCCTGCTTTTCCTTGATCACTGCGAGCAGTTCTGACTCCGTCAGCCCGTGTTCCGTTCCCCCGTGTTCGCGATCGCGCAGGAAGAGCTTGCCGTCGAGGCGCAGGATCACTTCCAGCGGTGCCACCGGCGGCTGGTTCGAGCGCCCTACGGTGGGCAATTCCACCATGCTGGTGTTAATCATGGGGGCAGCCACCATGAAGATGACCAGGAGCACCAGCATCACGTCGATGTAGGGAACGACGTTGATCTGGCTCATCAGCCGCTGACCGCCGCGCCTACGTTCCATGGCCATGGGGGTCAGGCCTGGGGTACGCCGCCCTGGCGCTGGAGGATGTTGGAGTATTCCTCCATGAAGGTGTCGAAGTGCGTAGCGAGTCGATCCACCTCCCGCGAGAAATAGTTGAAGGCGACCACGGCCGGGATGGCGGCGAAGAGACCGATCGCGGTGGCGATCAGCGCTTCGGCGATTCCAGGAGCGACGTGCGCGAGTGTTGCCTGTTGGACATTGGCCAGCCCCCGGAAGGCATTCATGATTCCCCAAACCGTGCCCAGGAGCCCCACGTAGGGGCTAACGCCGCCGACGGTGGCCAGGAATGCGATGTATTGCTCCAAATAGTCCAGTTCGCGCTGGCAGGTCGCCCGCATGGCGCGGCGCGTTCCATCCATGACCGCGCTCGTGACGACCTTGGTCTGGCGGTGCAGTTTGGTGAACTCCTTTTGCCCCGCTGAGAAGATGCGCTCGAGGCTACCGGCGGACTCCTGGGCGGCCACCACGGACTGGTGCAGAACCTCCAGCGCCGCGCCACCCCAAAAGGCGCGTTCAAAGGCCTCGGTGCGGTGGCGGCAGTCGGCAATGATGAAGGCCTTGCGAAAAATGACCCACCAGGACGCCAGCGACACCATAAAAAGTAACGCCAGGATTGCCTTGACGGGGATGCTGGCGTTGGCCAACAGCGCCAGTAGCGAGAGGTCTTCGGTCACACTCATGGGGCAGTGTCCTCGGCCGCGGCGCCCAGGGCCTGGCGCAGCGCCGGGGGCAGGCGCACGGGGCGCAGGGTGGAAGGGTGCACGCAGGCAAGGCTCACGCTGCCACGCACGAGCAGAGATTCTGCACGTAGGACCGTCTGCGCTAGTGTGAAGTGGGCCCGCCCGAGCAGCCATGGGGCCACGGTGATGGTGAGCGCGTCGTCGAGCAGGGCGGGCTTCAGGTACTGGATACTCATCTCGTGGACGATGAATTGCGCCCCCGCGAGCGCCATCGCCCGCAGGTCGATGCCCAAATGGCGCAACCACTCAGTGCGCGCGCGCTCGAGAAAATTAAGGTAAGTGCCATGGTAGACGATTCCGCCGGCATCGGTATCCTGGAAGTACACCCGCACGGGGTGGCGCCAGGCCACCGGCCCTGGCACGCCCGCCGATAAGTCAGGTGGGGGCATCGAAGAGGTCCGCGCGCCCCGGGGCGACAAGCCCGAAGTGCCGATAGGACTCAGCGGTGGCGATGCGTCCGCGCGGCGTGCGCTGAAGATAGCCCTGCTGGATAAGATAAGGCTCGAGCACGTCCTCGATGGTCTCGCGTTCCTCGCCGATGGCGGCGGCTAGGTTGTCCAAGCCCACGGGGCCGCCGGAAAACTTCTGCAGGATCGCAAGTAGCAGCTTGCGGTCCATCACGTCGAAACCCGCACCATCGACCTCGAGCATGATGAGCGCCTGGTCGGCCACCTCTCGATCCACGTCTCCGGAGCGCTTGACTTCCGCGAAATCACGCACCCGCCGCAGCAACCGATTAGCGATGCGCGGCGTCCCGCGCGAGCGCGAGGCAATCTCCAGCGCTCCCTCGCCGCTCAGGCGCATTTTTAGCAGGCCCGCCGATCGCTGCAGGATGCGGGAGAGTTCCTCCGCGGTGTAGAACTCCAGGCGAGAGACGATACCGAAACGGTCGCGCAGGGGATTCGTGAGCATGCCCGCGCGCGTAGTGGCGCCCACCAGGGTGAAGGGCGGCAGATCCAACTTGACGGACCGGGCTGCAGGCCCCTCACCGATCATGATGTCGAGTTGGAAGTCCTCCAGTGCCGGGTAGAGGATCTCCTCCACCACCGGGCTCAGGCGGTGAATCTCATCGATGAACAGCACATCGAAGGGGTCGAGGTTGGTCAGCAATGCCGCCAAGTCACCGGCGCGCTCGAGCACGGGGCCCGAGGTCTGCCGCAGGCCCGCCCCCATCTCTCGGGCGATGATGTGGGCCAGCGTCGTCTTGCCCAGGCCCGGGGGCCCGAAAAGCAGCACGTGGTCCAAGGCCTCGCGGCGGTTACGCGCCGCTTCGATGAAGATGGACAGCTGGGAGCGAATTTTCTCCTGGCCCACATACTCGGCGAGTTGCTTCGGGCGTAGCGCGCGCTCGATGACCTCCTCCTGGACGGAGGCGGGCGCGGGTGCGATCAGCCGGTCGGTCTCGATCACGGCAGGCGGGGACGTTGCAGAACTATCCCGAGCGGCCGCGGTGCAAGGCGTCGATGGCAGCAGTGGCCGCCGGCGCGAGCGCCTTCACCGACTGACGCAATTGCGCAGCCATCTCGTCGATGCGCTCACTGACCATGCCGGCCACGTTGACCATGGCATTGATGAAGTAGCGCTTGCCCAAGGCCGAGACGGCAAAGCGCATCCCTTCTGGGCTGTCATCGATGCGGAAGTGCACGTGTTCCTCTTCCTCGCTATAGATGCGTTGCATGACCGCCCGCTCGGCCTCCGCCCCGGGCACGTCGTAGAGCAGGCGGCCACTAAAGGTGAGGGCTCCGGAGACATGCGTGGCCACGCCGTGATCCACGATCATGAGCTGCTTACGCCCGAACTCGGTGCGGAAATGAGCGAGCAACTGGTCGATATCGGCCTCCGAGAAATCCCGCTCATCGAGCGCCTCCCATTGGCGCGCGAGCCAGTCGAGTTGGGCGAAGCGCGCTTGCACCGGCCCATTCACCCGATCGAGCAGGTCTCGCTCCAGCGACTGCCATTGGGGATCGAAGCGGTTCCAGGTCTCCCCCAGGCCGCCGTCGCGTCCCAGCGCGGCCAACAGCGAGCGGATCTCCAGCAGCGCCTGCTGCTTCAGATAGAGGTTGCCCGTGGCAATGGACAGGCGCAGGTCGTGGTTGGCCACCAGTTGCTGAACCTTGTCCGACTTGGCAGCCCAGGCGACGGGAGCGGCATGGGGCAGCAGTAGAACGATGCAAAGGCAGAGGGCAGGGCGCAAGCTCATGGGGCGGTTTCCAGCGGAGGTTGAACGGAAAAAGCTCGCGGCTGAGGCGCACGGCGGGGAGGGCACTGGGCCGATTGATGCTCGAGAATCATAGCACCTTGGACAGGACTTTGAGGGCTTGGCGGATGGCCTCGGGCGCGGCAAGGTCCGCGGAAACCTTAGCCAGGGCGGCATGCGCTTCTTTCTCCGAATAGCCCAGGGCGAGGAGTGCGCCGAGCGCATCGCCGTGGCCCGACCGGGGAGCGGGACGGAGGCCATCACCGGCCTTCGGGAGTTTGTCCTTGAGTTCCAGCAGCAACCGCTCGGCCGTCTTGCGGCCGATGCCCGGTATGCGGATCAGGCGCCCACTATCCTGCGCGATGACCGCCTCGCACAGGTCCTGGACGCTCATCCCGCTCAGCAGGGCCAGGGCCGTGCGCGCCCCCACGCCACTGATCCGCAGCAGCACGCGGAAGGCTTGGCGCTCCTCCTCGGAGCCGAAGCCGTAGAGCAGGTGCGCGTCCTCGCGCACGTAGTGGTGAATGGCCAGCGTCACGGCGCTGCCCACGGCGGGGAGCGCGAAGAAGGTGGTCATGGAGACGTCCACCTCGTAGCCCACGCCGCTAACGTCGAGCAACAGGGTGGGGGGAGTCTTCTCCAGGAGGATGCCAGCCAAGCGCCCGATCACTGGATGCGCCCCCCGCGAACGCGTAAGCCGCCGCGCGACAGCGCCGCCGCCATCGCCGCGCCCTGGGCATGACAGATGGCGCAGGCGAGCGCATCGGCCGCGTCGGCCGAAGGGTCACCTACCAAGCGTAGCAGTCTGCGTACCATGTGCTGGACCTGCTCCTTGGCCGCATGGCCCTGGCCGACGACCGCCTGTTTCACCTGCAAGGCCGTGTACTCGGACACCGGCAGCCCCTGGCTCACGGCGGCGCAGATGGCCGCACCACGGGCCTGCCCCAAGAGCAGCGTGGACTGCGGATTGACGTTGACGAAGACCTTCTCCACCACGACCTCGGCGGGCAAAACGTTGGCGATGACCTGCAGCACCCCGTCGAAGATGGTCTTCAGACGCTCCGGAAGCAACTTGCCCTCCGTTCGGATCACCCCACTGGTGATGTATTCCAGGTCCATTCCCCGCCGGTCTATGACGCCGAATCCGGTCACCCTCAGGCCGGGATCGATACCCAGGATACGGCGGGCGGCGCCCGGCTCAGCCGGCACGGGGCCCGCGTACGGCCTGCGACACGGCGCCGATCACCCCTCCAGGACCGCCGTGGTGTAGACCTCTTGGACGTCGTCCAAGGATTCCAGGGCATCGAGTAGCTTCTGCATGCGCACCGCGTCGTCGCCCGCGAGGAGGTTCTCCCCCAGGGGCTTCATGCCCAGTTCGGCCAACTCCGGCTTCAGGCCTGCCTTCACCAGCGATTCCTTGACGGGCAGGAAGTCGGCCGGCGCGGCGATCACCTCGATGCTGCCATCGTCGTTGACCAACACATCCTCGGCGCCGGCCTCCAGCGCCGCCTCCATGACCTTATCCTCATCGAAGCCGGGCGGAAAAACCAATTGGCCGCAGTGCTTGAACAGGAAAGCGACCGAGCCGTCGGTTCCCAGATTGCCACCGTGCTTGGCGAAGGCGTGTCGAACGTCGGCCACCGTGCGCACCCGGTTGTCGGTCATGCAGTCCACCATCACCGCCGCGCCGCCAATTCCGTAGCCTTCGTAGCGGATTTCCTCGTAGTCCACGCCGTCGAGTTCGCCGCTGCCGCGTTTGATGGCGCGCTCGACGTTGTCCTTGGGCATGTTGGATTCGTACGCCTTCTCGACCGCCAAGCGCAACCGGGCGTTCGTTCCCACATCGCCCCCACCGAGCCGCGAGGCCACCGTGATCTCTTTAATCAGGCGCGTGAAGATCTTGCCCCGCTTCTGATCCTGGGCCGCCTTCTTGTGCTTGATGTTGGCCCATTTGCTATGTCCCGCCATATCCGCCTCACCACCCCAAAAGGCCGCCCGAGCCATCCGCCGCCCTTGAGGGCGGCAACCTTCGGGGCAATCGCCCGGTCCGGGCCAGCCCGAAATCTTAGCACAGCGCTCGCCCGGCGACGCGCGAGGCCAATGCCCTTTGCTATACTCCGGAAGTGATGTCCGCCTGTCGCCGCCCCTGCCCGCAGCGTCCCTGCCCGCCGCGCCCTCGCCCCGCGGGCTCGCTCCAGTGA
Organism: Betaproteobacteria bacterium; assembly: GCA_025356655.1. Lineage (GTDB taxonomy): Bacteria > Pseudomonadota > Gammaproteobacteria > Burkholderiales > SHXO01 > SHXO01. The sequence goes on from JANXRW010000008.1 coordinate 11,005, forward strand.
ACGCCCATAAAGCCTCGCGACTCGGCGTTGCCTGCGTGATCCTGGCAGCCATCGGGTTTTCCGCCAAATCCATCCTGATCAAGCTGGTTTACGCCTACCCGGTGGACTCCACGACCCTGATCACGCTGCGCATGGCGTTCTCGGTGCCGTTTTTTTTGGCGCTCGCCCTGTGGCGCCGCGTGCGCATGCGCGACGCCCCGCTGACGCCCCGCCAGTGGACGATCCTGGCGCTCACCGGGTTTCTGGGCTACTACTTGGCCGCTCTATTGGACATGGTTGGTCTCAAGTACATCTCGGCAAGTTTCGAGCGCCTGCTGCTTTTCCTCTACCCCACCATGGTGGCCCTCCTCTCCGCCGCCTTCCTCGGGCGTCGCGTCACCCGGCGCCAGCTCTTTGCCATGGGATTGAGCTATGCTGGGATCCTGCTGGTGTTCGCGCAGAGCGTCGCCATGCCGGGATCGCGCGCCGACCTGTTCCTGGGCTCAGCGCTGGTGCTGGGCAGCGGCTTGGTCTATTCCGTGTACCTCATCATCTCCGGCGAGGCCGTGGGCGCCATCGGCAGCGTTCGCTTCACCGCCTACGCCTCCATCATGGCCACGCTGGTGACCTTCGCGCACTTCCTGGCCACGCACCGCCTATCCGCCCTGGCCCTGCCCTCCCGGGTTTATCAGATCGTCCTGGTGATCGCACTGATGTCCACGGTATTGCCCACCATGCTCATGTCCGAGGGGCTGCGCCGGGTCGGCGCAAACCGGGCAGCGATGATCGGCTCCGTAGGGCCGGTAGTGACCATCTTCCTGGGCGTGGTCTTCTTGGACGAACAGATCACCGTCCTGCAGACCATCGGCGCGACACTGGTGCTGGTGGGCGTGACGCTGGTCAGCACGCCCGGCGCGGGCAACGCTTCAGGTCCCCGGGCGCACGCGGGGCATGGATGATTAGCGGGCGCGCGACCTGGGCGTTAGTCGCGCTGGCGCTGAGCTTTTCGCCCTCGGCGCAGGCACAGACCGGCTGGTACCTTCCGGAGCAGGCCGCCCGCGGAGAACTCCTGTACCAGGCGCACTGCGCGAGTTGCCACGGGCAGCGACTGGAGGGTAATCCGGGCGCACCACTGGCCGGGCCCGCCTTCCTCGCCCGCTGGGCCGACGGCTCCCACAGCGTAGACGACCTGTTCTACATTCTGCGCACACTGATGCCCTACAGTGCGCCCGGAAGCCTGGAGCGGGGTCAGTACGCGGACATTACGGCGCATATCCTGCGCGTCAACGGTTACCCGTCCGGCGTGAAGGAACTACCCTCTACCGGCAAGAGCCTGCGCCAGATCATCCTGGCGCCGCCGCCTTGAGGCGGGGGCCGGCAGAACACTCGATAACGAACCAAATGACCGTAACCGAACAGCAACGGAGGGACAGGGCAATGAAAGCGACGGTTCTGGCAGGAATTTTAGGCGCACTGCTTTACGCGGCCGCGGTGCAGGCGCAACCGGGCCCCACACAGCAAGATCTCGACGGGGCCGCGCGCAGTACCGAATGGCTGCTCACGAACCATGACTATGCGGGCGTGCGCTACGTGGACCTTGACCAGATCACGCCGCAGAACGCCGGCTCGCTGCGTCCACTGTGCATGTACCAAGGCGTCGATCTCACTCGGTCACTGAGCAACCCCTTGGTCTATCACGGCATTCTCTACCTCACCACGACCTACACCACCGTGGCCTTGGACGCGACCAACTGCAAGGTACGCTGGCGTCACGAGTGGAAGCCCAAGGCAAAGGACGGCAACACGTCGGTCAAGAACCGCGGCGCGGCCATCAAGGACGGTCGCCTGGTGCGCGGAACCATGGACGGCTACCTGCTCGCGCTGGATCTGGAAACCGGCCGCCTGTTGTGGCAGGTGCAGGCGGCGGCACCGGAGCAGTATGAGGCGCTCAACATGCCGCCGATCCTCTGGCAGGACCTCGTCATCATCGGACCCGCGGGCTCGGAGTACGGGATACAGGGCTGGATCGGCGCCTTCTCGCTCGCAGACGGATCGCCGCGCTGGCGTTTCAACACGATCCCGCGCGAGGGCGAACCGGGAGCGGCGACCTGGGGCGACACGGCTGCGGCCTTGCGCCGGGGCGGCGGCATCTGGACCGTACCCTCGCTCGATGTAGCAAGCGGGTTGATCTATGTTCCCGTGGGCAACCCGGCCCCGGACTTCTTCGCCGCGGATCGGCCCGGCACGAATCTGTACACCAACGCCGTCGTGGTCCTGGATGCGGCCACCGGGGCACTGAAGTGGCACTACCAGGCTGCGCCGCACGACACGCATGACTGGGACCTGCCTGTGACGAGCCCGCTGTTCACCGCGAAGGTGGGCGGTCGCACGCGCAACCTGCTGACCTTGGGTGGAAAGGACGGTATGTTGCGACTGCTCGACCGAGACACCCACGAGGAGATTTATGCCGTGGGCGTGACCACGCGCCTCAACGCCGAGGTGGATCCCACGGAGCAAGGCGTCTACACCTGCCCAGGGCTATTGGGAGGCTTCGAATGGAGCGCGCCGGCCTATGACGCCGCCCGCGATCTGCTGGTGGTGCCCTCGGTGGACTGGTGCGGGGTTTTCAAACGCGACGATGAACCGCGCTACGTCGGGGGCCAGGTGTTCATGGGCGGCTCCTTCAGCTACGACCCGGTGGAGAAATCCCACGGCTGGCTCACGGCGGTACGTGCGTCCACCGGGGAGGTACTGTGGAAGTATCCTTCGTCGCGTCCCATGGTGGCCGCCGTCACCGCAACCCGGGGTTCAGTGCTGTTCACGGGGGAACTCACGGGCGACGTGCTGGCACTCGACGCCCGTGATGGCCGGGTCCTCTACCGCTTCAATGCAGGCGGCTCGGTGACCGGCGGAGTGATCAGCTACGCGGTGGCCGACCGCCAGTACGTGGCCGTGGTCTCGGGCATGGCGGCCGCCATGTGGCAGGCGCAACCGGGCAGCGCGACGCTCATCATCTTCGGACTGCCCTAAACTTTGCGGCGCTCTTAGGCCGCCACGGCCGCCGGCTTCGCGCGCGCGAGCGCCGGGTCGGCCGCGGGCGGGTAGCTGCGGGCGAATACTTCCCCCACCCACTCCACGAAAACGCGCACTTTGGCCGACAGGTGCCGGTCGCGTGCGTACATGACGTAGAGCGGCACGGGATCCACCCGCCACGTGTGCAGGACCTGCACGAGGCTGCCCTCGGCCAAGGAGCGGCGCACCAGGTGCTCCGGGGCCTTGATGATACCCAGGCCAGCCAGCCCAGCGGCGCAGTACGCGTCGCCGTCGTTCACCGCCACCTTGGCCTCGGGCACCAGCACGACGCGCTCGCCATCGCGCGCGAAGGCCCACTCCAGGGTTCGCCCCGTGCGCGCGGAGAAGTAGTTCACGCAATCATGTTTTCGCAGGTCCTGCGGGTGCTCCGCCGGGGGTTTGCCCGCCAAGTAGGCAGGGGCCGCGCAGATGACGAAGTGCACGGTGCCCAGCCGCTTTGCCACCAGTGCCGAATCGGGCTGGTGGCCCCCTCGTACCACACAGTCCACGCCTTCCTCGATGAGGTCCACGGCACGGTCGCTGCAACCCAGGTCCAGGCGCAGGTGGGGGAACAGTTCGAAGAACTCCGGCAGCGCCGGCACCAGCAACTCCCGACCGAAACTGCTGCCCACATCCACGCGCAGGCGCCCACGCGGACTGGCGCGTCCAATGGACACCGCGCTCTCCGCTTCCTCGAGATCCGCCAGGAGCGGAATGCAGCGTTCGTAGTAGGCCGCGCCCTCGGCCGTGAGACGCACCCGGCGGGTGGTGCGATGCAACAGCTTGACTCCCAGGTGAGCCTCCAGGCTCTGCACCAGCGTCGTCACGGTGGCCTTGGGCAGATGTAAGACATCCGCCGCGCGGGTGAAGCCGCCGGTGTCCACGACCTGCACAAAAACTTGCATTGCCTTGAGGCGATCCATGCGGATTGTTCAGATTTATGAATTGACTGTTCCAGTCTAGCGCGTTTGAGAACGCGAATGGAATGCTTATCATCCCAGAGCGCCCTGCTCCAGGGGTGCGGCGCCAGCCTCATTCCACAAGGATTCCACCGATGGCCCCTGTCTTGCCGCCCCCATCCCCGGCCCGCCGCTTGGGGCTCGCCGCCGTCTTGGTTCTGCTCGGCGCCTGTAGCAAGCCTGCGCCACAGGGTGGCCCTCAGGGCGGCCCAGGAGGCCCGCCCCCGGTGAGTGTGGCCAGCGCGCTCGAGCGGGACGTGGTCGAGGAGGATGAGTTCCCGGGACGCGTGGAAGCGGTACAACAGGTCGAAGTGCGCGCACGGGTGACGGGTTACCTGCAAAACGTGCACTTCACCCAGGGGGCCCTGGTCAAGCGCGGGGACCCGCTCTTCGACATCGACCCGCGTCCCTTTGCCACGGAACTTGCCCGCGTCAACGCCGTCCTCGCCGACACGCGGGCCCAGTTGGACTTGGCGCGCACAGAAAAGGCACGCTCGGACCAGTTGCTCGCCGAGCAGGCCACCTCACAGCGCGAGCACGACGAGGCCGTCTCACGGGTCAGGACCCTGGAGGCACGCCTGCAGTCGGCCCAGGCGAGCGTCACCACGGCCCAACTCAACCTCTCCTTCACCCGGGTCCTGGCCCCCGTGACCGGGCGGGTGGGTAGGCTGGAGATTACCGAGGGCAACCTGGTCCAGGGCGAAGTGCCGAACTCCCCGGTGCTCACCACCGTCGTTTCCGTGGACCCGGTCTACGTGGCCTTCGAGGTGGATGAACGCGCCTACCTGGACTACGTCGGGGCTGCGCGCAGCAAACCCGCCGCGCTGCCGATCTCCGTGGGGCTGGCTGACGAGCCGGGCTTTCCTCGCGCCGGCCGCCTCGAGTTCATCGACAACCGGCTCGACCCGGGCAGCGGGACCGTGCGGCTGCGCGCGGTACTCGACAACAAGGACAGCCGACTGACCCCGGGGCTCTATGCCCGCGTGCGGCTAGGCGATGCGGCGCGGCCGCGCCGCGCAGTGCTGGTGGCCGACCGCGCCATCGGCACCGACCAGAGCAAGCGTTACGTACTCGTGGTGGGGGCGGACCACAAGGCCATGTATCGCGAGATCAAGCCCGGGCGGCTAGTCGGCGGCCTACGCATCGTCGAGGCCGGCCTGAAGGCCGGCGAGGCGGTGGTGGTGAACGGCTTGCAGCGCGTGCGGCCGGGCTCACCCGTGACCCCGCAGAGCGTGCCCATGGACGCTGCGGAATCGGCCGCCCCGGCAAAAAGGTAGAGCCCATGAATCTCAGCCGGTTTTTCGTGGACCGCCCGATATTCGCGGGGGTGCTGTCCATCCTGATCCTCCTCGGCGGCTGCATCGCCATCTTGAAGTTGCCCATCAGCGAGTACCCGGACGTGGTGCCGCCGTCCATTGTCGTGCGGGCGACTTATCCCGGGGCCAACCCCAAGGTCATCGCCGAGAGCGTGGCTGCGCCACTGGAGGAGCAGATCAACGGCGTGGAGAACCTGCTCTACCTGTCGTCGCAGGCCACCACCGACGGGGTGCTCACGCTCACGGTCACCTTCAAGATCGGAACCAACGTGGAGCAAGCTGAAACGCAGGTGCAAAACCGCGTTCAGCGCGCACTCCCGCGGCTGCCGGAGGAGGTCCGGCAGATCGGCGTCATCACCCAGAAAAGTTCGCCCGATCTCACCATGGTGGTCCACCTGGTGTCGCCTGACGCGCGTTACGACGAGCTCTATTTGCGCAACTACGCGGTGCTCAACGTCAAGGATGTGCTCGCCCGCATCCCTGGCATGGGCCAGACGCTGGTGTTCGGCGCCGGGGACTACGCCATGCGCGTGTGGATCGATCCACGCAAGCTCGCCGCGCGGCGGCTGACCCCCGCAGATGTGGTGCGCGCCGTGCGCGAGGAGAACAAGCAGGTGGCCGCAGGCGTCGTTGGCGCCCCACCGTCGTCGAACCGAGTGGATTTCCAGCTCTCGGTGAGCGCGCAAGGCCGTCTGGTATCGGAGGCGGAGTTCGGCGACATCATCGTGGCGACGTCGCCCGGTGGCGCCTTGACGCACCTGCGTGACGTCGCCCGGGTTGAACTCGGGGCTGGCGAATACGCTCTGCGCAGCCTGCTGAACAACAAACCGGCAGTGGCCATCGCCATCTTCCAGGCGCCGCTGTCCAACGCGCTGGCGCTGTCCGATGACGTGCGCCGCAAGATGGAGGAGATCAAGGCGGACTTCCCCCAGGGGGTGGACTATGAAATCGTCTACGACCCGACGCGCTTCGTGCAGAAGTCAATCGAGGCCGTCGTCGAGACCCTCTTCGAGGCCATCGCCCTGGTGGTCATCGTGGTCATCGTGTTTCTGCAGACTTGGCGCGCCTCCATCATCCCGCTGGCCGCAGTGCCGGTTTCCATCGTCGGCACCTTCGGTTTCATGCTCCTTTTTGGCTTCTCCATCAATGCACTGTCCCTGTTCGGACTGGTGCTGGCCATCGGTATCGTGGTCGACGATGCCATCGTCGTGGTGGAGAACGTGGAGCGCAACATCGCGCTCGGGCTAGAACCCAAGGAAGCGACCTATCGCGCCATGCAGGAGGTGAGCGGGCCCATCATCGCCATCGCGCTCACGCTATGCGCGGTGTTCGTGCCCATCGCCTTCATCAGCGGTCTAACGGGTCAGTTCTACCGCCAGTTCGCCCTGACCATCGCCATCTCCACGGTGGTGTCGGCCTTCAACTCGCTCACCCTCTCCCCGGCGCTGGCGGCCCTGCTACTGCGCTCCGACAACGCGCCCCCCGACCGCCTCACGCGCCTCATGGATGCCTCGCTCGGGTGGTTCTTCCGCGGTTTCAACCGGTTTTTCCTGGGCTTCTCGCAGCGTTATCAGGCGGGCGTTGCGCGGGTGCTCAACCGCAAAGCCCTTGCCTTACTCGTCTACGTGGGCCTAGTGGGACTCACCTACGTGGGCTTCCAGGCCGTGCCCCACGGCTTCGTGCCCGGCCAGGACAAACAGTACCTAGTGGGGTTTGCCCTACTGCCGGACGGTGCCTCCTTGCAGCGTACCGAGGAGGTCATCCGGCGCATGTCGGACATCGGCCTGAAGACCCCAGGGATCAAGAACTCCGTCGCGTTCCCGGGCCTGTCGATCAACGGGTTCACCAACGCGCCCAACGCCGGGATCGTCTTCTTTGGCCTCGATGAATTCGAGAATCGGCGCTCCCCCTCCCTGGGCGGCGGCGCCATTGCCATGCAGGTTAACGGCCGCTTGGCGGCGATCCAGGACGCCTTCATCGCCGTATTCCCGCCACCGCCCGTCAACGGCCTCGGCACCATCGGCGGGTTCAAGCTCGAACTCGAGGATCGCGCCGCGCTGGGGGACCAGGCCCTCTACGACGCGCTTCAGGCCCTGAAGATGAAGGCCTACCAAACGCCGGAACTGGCCGGGGTTTTCTCCAGCTACCAGGTGAATGTGCCGCAGCTCTTCGCTAAGGTGGACCGGGCCCAAGTACGCCGCATGGGGGTGGCCCTCGGCGATGTCTACGACACCATGCAGATCAGTCTGGGCTCGCTCTACGTGAACGACTTCAACCGCTTCGGGCGAACCTATCGGGTCGTGGTTCAGGCCGATGCGCCCTATCGCTCCCACAGCGGCGACATCACGGCGCTCAAGGCGCGCAACGGCGCAGGCACCATGGTGCCGCTCGGTGCCTTCCTGAAGGTCGAGAATAGCTACGGGCCGGACCGCGCCATGCGCTACAACGCTTTCCCTGCCGCCGACGTCAATGGCGGTGCTGCTCCCGGCTTCAGCTCCGGCCAAGCACAGGCCGCCATGGAGCGCATCGCGCGCGAGGTGCTGCCGCGCGGGATTACGCTGGAATGGACGGACCTCACCTATCAGGAGATCCTCGCGGGCAACACCGCGGTCCTCGTGTTCCCCCTTTGCGTGATCCTGGTCTTCCTGGTGCTCGCGGCTCAATACGAGAGTCTGACCCTGCCGCTGGCGGTCATCCTGATCGTGCCCCTGTGCCTGCTCTTCGCCATCGCCGGCGTATGGTTGACCCACGGCGACAACAACATCTTCACGCAGATCGCGCTCTTCGTGCTGGTGGGACTAGCCTGCAAGAACGCCATCCTGATCGTAGAATTTGCCCGTGAGATGGAGCACCGGGGCTTGGACGCCCTAGCGGCGGCGCTTGAGGCCTGCCGCCTGCGGCTGCGTCCGATCCTGATGACCTCCATCGCCTTCATCATGGGCGTGGTTCCGCTGGTGACCTCCACTGGCGCTGGCGCAGAGATGCGCCACGCCATGGGCGTGGCGGTGTTCTCCGGAATGCTGGGAGTCACCCTGTTCGGGCTTTTCCTCACACCCGTGTTCTACGTGATCCTGCACGGCAGGAAGCGAGCCCCGCCCCAAACTCCGGCACCCGCCGCGGCGGCGGGCTAGGGAGGCCCCATGCGCGCCACTATCGTGCTTCTGTCGCTCGCCTGCCTGCTGGGCGCCTGCTCGCTCGCGCCCAAGCAGGACAAGGTCGCCTTGGAGATTCCCGCCGCCTGGAAGCAATTGCCCGAGAACGAGCGCGGCACCTGGAAGCGCGCAGAGCCGGCGGAAGCCGCACCGCGCGGCCAGTGGTGGACGGTCTTCAAGGACCCCGTGCTCGATGACCTGGAAACCCAGGCACTCGGCGGGAATCAGTCGCTGAAGGCCGCCGCCGCCCGGGTAAAACAAGCACGCTCCCTGGTGGGTGTGGCGGAGGCGTCGCGCCTCCCACGGCTCGACGCCGGCGTCGGCGTCACCCGTGAGCGCCCATCGGCGGTGTCGCTGGGGCAACCCGACGGCACCGCGGTCGCGCCCGTGAACATCTGGCGCGGACTGCTAACGGCCAGCTACGAGGTGGACCTCTTCGGCCGCGTCAGCGACTCGGTGAAGGCGACCCGGAGCGATCAGGAGGCGGTGGAAGCCTTGCTGCGCTCGGTGCAACTCGCGCTACAGGCTGACGTGGCGCAGACCTACCTGGCGTTGCGCGCGGCGGACGCCGACCTCGCCCTGCTGCGCGACACGCTCGCTGCCCGGGAGCGAGCCGCCGCGCTGGCTACGCGGCGGCTGCAATTGGGCGACGTGGCTCGGACCGAGCATGCCCGTGCAGCCAACGAAGTGGCCCTCGCCCAGGGCGATCTTGCCGTCACGCAACGCCAGCGCGCGCAACTGGAGGACACGCTCGCCTTGCTGCTCGGACGCCCGGCGAATGCCCTGCGCCTGGCGCCTAGTCCGGGGCCATCCGCCCCCCCGACCATTCCGCCCGGGCTGCCGTCTTCCCTTTTGGAGCGCCGCCCCGACGTCGCCGCCGCGCAGCGCGCCATGGCGGCGGCAAACGCTCGGATCGGCGTGGCCCGCTCTGCCTTCTTCCCAGTGTTGAACCTCACCACCCAGGGCGGCTTTGAGTCCGGGGCCTTGTCCAACCTCTTCAAATGGTCAGGGCGCACCTGGGCACTGGGTCCGCTCTTTGGGACGCTAGCTAGCGTCCCGCTCTTCGATGGCTCTCGCAACCAAGCCAACCTGGACCGCGCGCTGGCCGTCCTGGAGGAATCGGTCGCCTCCTACCGGCAGCAGGTGCTGGTCTCCTTCTCCGAGGTGGAAGGAGCGCTCCTTAGCCTGCGCTCCCTGGACGAGCAGGCGCGGGCGGCCCAGGAGTCGGTGCGGGCGTCCGCGGAATTGCAGCGCTTGGCCGAGGTCCGCTACCGGGCAGGGGCCATCGCTCAACTGGAACTCATCGACGCCCAGCGCGGCCTGCTCCAGGCCCGGCGCCTGGAGAACCAGGTGGCTGGCAACCGAGCTGCGGCAACCGTCGCGCTCATCCGAGCCCTTGGCGGCGGGTGGCAAACGCCATGACCCGTCCGCGCGTGCCGGATGACCGCGGGGTTTCGCACCGCTCGACCGGCAGCATGGCGCTGTATGCGGGAGCCGGCGGACGAGGGACGGCACCGGTGCAGGGAAGGTCGCTTCGAGGCAACCGACTTGCACCGGGTTTCACTGCTGGCGTAATCCCGCTGTAAACCCGTGGTTTTTTGGGGACGGGCGGGAATGCTGCAAGCGCCTGATGTTATGGGTGGCGAGGGCACCCTCACACGACGCCTATAAACCCCCGTGGATGCCGGAATTCGGCCATTTCGAGTTTGCGCGTTACCCCCAAAGTTACCCCCGTTTCGCAGTCAGGCGGGGTCGTCGCCGGGAATGCTTTCTTGAAAGCGTGGGCTTGGGAGAGCATGCCGTTTGAAATTCGCCCCCCAAAAAATCCCCAGGGAATCTGATGCAAGGCGCTTTTCGACCGCTGCGAGCGATGGCGCGACATTTTCTATCAGCACCTGCATCTTGTCCCATACCGTCGGTACGTCGCTCTTGCTGGCCAGCTCACGATAGGGGCGAGCGCGAATTTCCGCCAGCCCGTAGTGCATGTTCTTCGCATGCAGACCCATCGCCAGCCGCGCTTTCTGCGGGGAACGTGAATGGGCACCGTGACCGATGACGGGCCAGGCCGAGAGCACATCGTAGCGCGGCGTCAGGCGATAGCTGTCACCTGCGTTGAGGAACACGGAGAAGTTCTTCGCATGCCCATCCGTGGCTGTCAGCAGCCAGAAAGCCAGTTGCACCAACAGGAACTGCTCGCGGTCCGCATTGGGCGAGGCGCTGCCGGAGAGCAATTTCAACGCGTCATCGATTCCAGGTCCACCGTCGGATTCGTATTTTCGGTCAGGTAGTACCGCGAGCGCCTGGCAGAAATCTTCCTGCGGCAGCCGGGCGATCCATCGGTCGTCCATCCACTGGCGGTCGAAGCGCTCGACGACAAGCACCTTCTGCGCCCCAAAAGCCGTCAATTCGGTTTTCGCCACCGAAAAGCCAAGCTCACGAAGAATCTGCGCGCAGAGCGATTCCTTCTCGACCGACTCCGACCGGTCGACCTGCAGCCCTCCCCCGACGACGCCGGGCGGCAGCTTCAAGAGGTGAGTCGTCGGGGTTCCGCCTCTTGGGCGGAACCACTTTCCGTGCTGGCGCAGTAGGGCCGTCTTTTCCTGGGCGCCGGCTATCGAAATGCGAAACTCATCGGGGTCTTCGATCGTGCCGGGCAGTGGTTCGGCGAAGAAGATGCTCGACTTCGACGTCGTTGACGGGCACGCCATCGACCCGGTCGAACCCCTCTGGCGCATTCCCCGGGGGCAACAGTTGAACGGCGCCGACGCAATCGCGTCCGATGGCAGTCAGCAGTTCAAACGCGTCGGTGCCGCGAATGCGAAAGCACGCGCTGAGCCGACGGCGTATGTTGTCGTTTTCCGGGAGCAAGTTCTCGAAGTAGCTTGATACGGACGCTCCGGTAATCTGGCGTGACGGGCCGATGGGCATTGACGGCGAAAGCGAGCGCCGCCGCGGGGAGCGCAGCCAGGTTTCCTCATAGGTCAGGCGATGACCGCCGGTGCGGGTCCGCGACCATACCGCGACCGGCTCACCGTTCATCCAGACGTTGGGCTCGGTGCTCACCAGGAACCTTTGGGCGTCGTGTCCAGCTGCACCGCGGCGTCAGTCCGCGCATCACGCAGCACCAGCTGCGCGTCCCGGGCGGTGAGTAGCTTGAACAGTTGTGAGACGCTCACTGCCGAGGGGTCTTTCTCGATCTCGGCAATACGAACCTGTCCCACGCCCCGCAACTTGCCCAGTTGCACTTGGGTCAGGCCTTTGGCCTTGCGCAATGCGCAATGCGCGCAGCTGCTGCCGGATCTGGTCTGGAAAACGAATCGGGTAGTCCATTGTTGCAAATCATCGCATGTTGACGATATTGTCCATATAGCGCTTTAGGCCGATGGTCGCCACACCCCATGACAGCCGTCCGCCTCGAAGGCTCGTGGTTTCAACCCGACACCCCCTGCTACCCTTGCTACTCCTCCTACCGAACGGCATTCACACCAGGGCGACGGCAGCAGGAGCAGCCGCCTCCGGTGTCGAAATCGAATCATCGAGGGTCACTCCCGCCCGTCCAGCAGCGCCGAATGGATCGCCACGCACCGCCGGCCCCCGTCTTCGTCCATCCGCGCGCGGCGCGCGATCGGTGTCTTTGGCTTGCGCTTCGTAGCGCCGCCAGGCCTTGAGCCGAATCTCTGCTGCGCGCCCACTGACTCCGCCCGATTTACGCGGATTCGGGTAGCCGCTTACACGAGGACGCGGACTACCGGACTCTGACCGGGTTCCCTTCTGCCACTGAACCCATCTTGGTCAGCTTTTACCCATCCAAGCTTGTGGGTCGTTTCGTGGGCGGACCACGTTCAGACCGTAAGCCTCCTGTTCTTTCAATTAATTAGAGACGACCAAAGCGGGCACCGTCTCCGATGCCATGGACCGTCTGGGCCTCGCCAGTCCCTGCCAAGGTTTGCTGCCGGTGGCGCCAAACACCCGACTTGCCCGCTTCGCCTCCACCGCGCGCTATCGGCCCTGTGGCCCCAGCGCGGGGAACGTGGGAGATTTCCCGGACGAGATGGGACTCGATCCGGTGGTGGTCATCGATAACGGCGCTCGCCTAGCGGGAACGGTGTGGGGCGACATCCTGACGGTCTTCGCACAGCGTCACGAGCTGCGCCACCCCATCTTCACCCGCGGACGCTCCATGATCACCGGCAAGGGCCGCGCGCCCCTGGGTCGCACCAGCAAAATCCTCCTCCTGGCCTCCGGCATCGACGCAGCGGAACGACGCCTCCTGGCGCTCGTCGAGCAGCGCATGGGGCTTCGCCAGGCGCGTGGCGCGGTGAACTACCACGCGCCGCAGAACCGCAGCGAGCGCAACGCCTGAGAGCGGGCTCAGGCGTGGGCGGGCGGGCCTAGCACCTCGGGGTTGACCACGTGACTGCGGGCGGGTCGGCCGTCGAGCGTATCGATGATGTTGCGCGCGACGGTCTCAGCCATGCGATCAAAGGACTCCCGGGTAACGCCCGCCATGTGGGGTGCGAACAGCACGTTGGACAGTCCTAGCAGCGGGTGCGCGCGCGAGGGCGGCTCCAGATCCAGCACGTCGAGCCCGGCACCAGCCAATGCCCCATGGCTGAGCGCCGCGTGCAGGGCCGCCTCGTCCACGATGCCCCCACGGGCGGTGTTGATGAGGAAAGCGCTCGGGCGCATCAAGCCCAGTCGTCGGGCATCGAGCAAACCCTGGGTCTCGCTATTTCGCGGACAGTGCACGCTGACGAAGTCGGCCTCGGGTAGGGCCGCCTCCAACGGTGTCACTGGCTCGCAGCCCGCGGCACGGATTTCTGTGGCGCTCTTGTAGGGATCGACCACGAGAACGCGCATCTGCAACGCGAGCAGTGCCAGGGCGAGCCGGCGGCCAATACGCCCGAACCCAATGATGAGCGCGCACTTGCCAAACAGGTCGCCCGGCAAATGCTCCAGGCGACGCGCCCAATTTCCCTCGCGCACGAGGGCATCGAAGGCGGCGCCGCGCTTGGCCAGCGCCAACATGAAGAACAGCGCATGTTCCGCGACCGAGGGCGAATTGGCGTCGCCCGTGACCATCAGGGGGATGCGTCGGCGGGTCAGCGCGGGGACGTCCACGTTGTCGTAACCGACCCCGTTTCGTGCCACCACTTGCAGGTGTGGCGCGGCCAGAAGTTCCGCCGGACCAAAGGGCGTGAGGCTGAGCCCGACAGCGTGGGCATCGGCGAGCAGCGCGTGAAAGGTGGCGGTAGGCCCATTAAACTCGTAGGGCACGGCCTCCAGGTCGGGGCGGCTGGCAATGGCATCCCAGGCAGGGCGTGCCAGGATGGACGGTAACAGGATCTTGCGGCGCAAGGCCATGGCGACTCCAGAGATCAAGGGAGCAGGCATTTATACCGGAAACGCCCGCCAGGGGCGACGGCGAGCCCCCTGCCTCGCCGCACTGCAGCGTGACTGTAGGGCGGGTTCCGAGGGATGATGCGGGGTCGGCACACCCACCATCACCGAGGATAGCGATGAAGGACAACATCTTGAGGACGCTCTGGGCCAAGGATCACAACGTGATCAACGGCTGGCTGGGCATTCCTAGTTCGGTCGCCGCGGAGAACATGGCGCAGGCGGGCTGGGACTCGCTTACGGTTGACCTCCAGCACGGTCTGGTGGATTACCAGGTTGCAGTCACCATGCTCCAGGCCATCAGTACGACAGCATCCACGCCGCTGGCGCGTGTGGCTTGGCTCGAACCCGGTGTCATCATGAAGCTGCTCGATGCAGGCGCCGGCGGGATCATTTGTCCGATGGTGAACACGCGGGCCGAATGCGAGGCCTTCGTGGGCGCCTGCCGCTACCCGCCGGGCGGCTACCGCAGCTTCGGCCCGGTGCGCGCGGCGTGGTATTCGGGTCCGGACTACTTCCAACACGCCAACACGACTGTGGTCACCATGGCCATGATCGAGACCTGCCAGGCGGTGGACAATCTGGACGAGATACTGTCGGTCCCGGGACTCGACTCCATCTACGTGGGGCCCAATGACCTCGCCATATCCCTGGGCTTCACCCCTTCGGGCGTGCCAACGGAGCCGGTGGTGCTCGACACGATTAGCAAGATTGCCGCCGCGGCGCGGCGCCATGGGGTGCACGCCGGGATCCACTGCGGTTCCACCGCCATGGCCCGGGACATGGTGGAGCGTGGTTTTCGGTTTACCACCTTGATGGCGGACAACGCCTTCCTGGCCGCAGGCGCCAAAGCCGCCGTGCAGGAGATGCGGTCCAGTCCGGCAGCGGGGATAAGGGCGTCGGGCAGCTACTGAGGAAGCCGCGGGCGGGATGTGGGCTGCGCGGGCGCAGGGATCCCGGCGAATTTCCGGGGCAGTAGCAGTTCCAGATCCGCCCCGCCCTCGGCCTGGTTCTGCGCCCGGATGCTGCCCCCGTGGAGTTGCATGATCTCGCGGCAGATGGGCAGGCCAAGCCCTGTGCCTCCGGCCCGGGTTTCGGTGCGGGAACTCTGCACGAAGCGCTCAAAGACCGCCTCGAACTCCAACTCCGGGATTCCAGGACCTTGGTCTAGCATATGCAGCATCAGGGCCGGGGCTGCGCCCGCGCCCGGCACAGCGATTTCGCCGTCGGCGACCACCACGCGAATGGTGCTGCCCGAGGGCGCGAAGCGGCACGCATTGCCGAGCAGGTTGAGTAGAACCTGGCGCAGCATCGCTGCGTCGGCCTCCACCCAGACGTCGGCCGCCTCCACGGTGATGGCGAGCGTCTGGGAACGCTCGGCCAACAGCGCGGCACAGTCCTCGCGCACGTTCTCCAGCAAGCCCGCGAAATCCAGCCGTTGTGGCTTAGACACCACCCGCCGGGCCTGCAACCGGGCGAGGTGCAGCAGGTCGTCCACGAAGCGCGTGAGTCGGGTACCGCTGGCTTCGATGCGGGCGAAGTACTCTCGGCCCTTGACCACCGAGTCCGAGCCGAGCGACGCCGCGCCGAGACTGGAAAAAGCGAGGATGCCGTGCAGCGGCGTGCGCATTTCATGGGATACGTTGGCGAGGAACTGGTCCTTCAGCTGGTTGCTGGATTCGGCCGCTTCCTTGGCCACGCGCAACTCACTCGTGCGCTCTTCCACCAATCGACTGAGCACCGTGACATCCATGGCGGCAGCAAAGCCGCCGACCGCTTCACCGTTCAAGAGCTCGGGCACGAAGGTCACGCTCATGCGCCGGTCATGGCCATGCACATCCGCCGAGAGCATCTCGAAGGTCCGCGCCTCGCCGCGGCGGAGGGCCTCCTCGTACGCTGCGCGCTCGGATAACCGGTCAATACCGGTGATCTCGCGCATGTGCCGACCCACCGCGCTCGGCGCGTTGCGCCCATACGCGCGCAGATAAGCGGCGTTGGCGTAAAGGCAGCGCAGGTCCAAGTCCCATTGCGAGACTTCCACCGGCAGTTGATCAAGCACTCGGTGCAGTCGCGCCTCGCTCTGGGCGAGGGCAGCCTCCGCCTGCCGCCGTGCCGTCACATCGCGGAACGAGCTCACGACGGCGTGGGGCGCAGCCTCCCCAGGCCGAAACAGCGGGTTCGCATTGATCTCGATCCAGCGCAGCGTGCCATCGGGAGTGTGAACCCCCATCAGGGTATTCAGCACCGGCGTCCCAGAGCGCAGAGCAAGCACCGCAGGATGCTCAGCGCCCGGGAACGGCGAGCCATCGCCGCGTACGGCCCGCCAGTTCGGGTCCATCGAGGTGCGGCCCATCATCTGGTCCGCAGTCAGGCCCAGTAGGGCCTCGGCCCGGGGGTTGCAGGCGTAGACCCGCCCCCCGGCGTCCTGCATCACCACGCCCTCGATGAGCCCATCCACGACCGCGCGCAGCCGTGCGTCGCCCTCCCCCAAGAGGCTCTCAGTCAAGCGCTCCCGCGTGACATCGCGCAGGGTGACCACGGCGAGTGGCTCGCCCCCGGGTCCGGTGAAGGGTGTGGGCGAGAGCATCATGTCGAAGCGCGAGCCGTCCTTGCGCTTGCCGGTGAACTCGCCCGAGAGGAACCCCTTGGCCCGGCATCGCGCCAGGGCTTGCTGCAGGCGCCCATCCTCCAGGTCGAGCAGATCGGCCCGGCCCAGGCCCTGGAATTCCGCCACAGCATAGCCAAAGACACGGCATGCGGCGCGGTTGGCGCGCAGGACCGCGCCTTCCGAGGTAATGATAATTTGCGGATCGAAACTGGCCTCGAAGCAGGCATCGAAGAGTTCTGGCGCTGGGACCTGCGGTCTCGGGCCAGTTCCCGACTGCTCGGCTGTGCCTCGCGCAGACTGGGGCCGCAGCCAAGTGATTTCCGACACGGGGGGGGACTCCTCCGAAAAAGCCCTCTGCGCCGTGGCGTTCAACTCCGGGGAAGCGGACGGCGTCCGTGCCCCCTGAGTCAGGGTATACCCCGACTTTAGCCACGCACGGAAAGTAGGGATTGACCAAAATCAAAGTAGGCATTGACCAAAATCAAGGATGGCTGCGAAAGCCCGCGTTGACGTCCGCGCGCGACGCGAGCGACACTTGCATCCGGCCGAAGACCGTGGGTCGGCTCGCGGGTCCAACGGGGAGGTGTGATGAAGCTGGTTTCGTTTTTGGCGGGCGAACGGGCAAGCTACGGCGTGGTGCTCGGCGCGGGCGTGCTGGACTTGGGTGTGCGTTTCGCGGGGCGTTATCCGGATTTAAAGGCCCTGCTCAGCGCTGACGCGCTTTCGAAGGCCGCCACCTTGGCGCAGACCGAGCCGGCGGACTTTCCCCTCGCCGCAGTTCGGTTGCAACCCGTGATCCCGAACCCAGCGAAGATCTTCTGCATCGGCCTCAACTACGAGGATCATCGCCTGGAGACGCGCCGCGACAGGACCGAGCAGCCCACGGTCTTCCTGCGCTACGCCGAGTCCCAGGTGGGTCACGGCGAGCCGATGCTTCGCCCACGCGAGTCCACCATGTTCGACTACGAGGGAGAGATCGCCGTGATTATCGGCCGGGCCGGCCGGCGTATTCCCGAGGCGCAGGCCTGGGAGCATGTGGCCGGGTACAGCTGCTACAACGAAGGATCCGTGCGCGATTGGCAGTACCACAGTTCGCAGTTCGCTCCAGGAAAGAATTTTTTCCGGACCGGTGCCTTCGGACCCTGGATGGTCAGCGCAGACGAAATTCCCGCGCAGACGGTGCTCACCCTGGAGACGCGGCTCAACGGGAAAGTCATGCAGCACGCGGACACTTCGCTCATGGTCTTCCCCATCCCCCGCCTGATTGCCTACTGCTCCACTTTCCTGCCGCTCGAACCGGGCGATGTCCTGGTCACGGGCACCCCGGGCGGGGTGGGCGCGCGCCGCACCCCGCCGGTTTTTCTCCAGGAAGGAGACCAGGTGGAGGTCGAGGTGGACAAGGTGGGCGTGCTACGCAACACCGTGGGCGTCGACTAGCTGCGGCGCATACGTGCTAGTCCAGTTCCAGGCGACGCACGTCGCCCAGGATGAAGATGTAGGACAGCGCACCGAGAAGGGCCACGGCAGCGATATAGGCCAGCGCCCATTGGAAGGATGCCGTCACCAGCAGAATGCCGCCGATCACCAGCGGCGTCACCACACCGGCCAAATTGGCGGCGAAATTGAAGATTCCGCCCGTGAGCCCCATCAGGCGCCGCGGCGCGATGTCCGCGATGAGCGTCCACCCCAACCCGGTCATGCCCTGGGAAAAAAACGCCACGCACAGCACGGCGATCACCGCCGCTTCGGAGTCGACAAAATTCGCCGCGATGATGGTGGAGGCGCCCACCAGTCCGGCGATAATCGGGAGCTTGCGGGCGATGTTGGCCGAACCCGTGCGTTGGAGCAGCTTGTCCGAAAGCCAACCGCCGAATATCACGCCCACCGCGGCGGCGAAAAAAGGCATCACCGCGAAGAAGCCGATCTTTATCCAACCCATGTGGCGCTCGGTGGCCAAATAGGTTGGGAACCAAGTGAGGAAGAACACCAGCGTCGAATTGCCGCCAAACTGCCCCAGGCATGCCCCCCAGATCTCCCGGAACGATAGGAGCCGCCCCACCTGTGACCAGGAGAAAGGGAGCGTCCCGCCCGTGGCGGAGACCAGCCCACCGCCGGCGGCGATATGGGCCAGTTCCGCCGGATTCACCGTCTTGCTGTCCTGCGGCTCGCGGTACAGCCACCACCAAACGGCGGCGAAGACAAACCCTGCAATTCCCGTCGCCAAGAAGAGCGCGCGCCAGCTCGCGACCACCATCAAAGCATAAAGCACGGGACTGAAGCAGGCGAGCCCGAGATACTCGCCCACGGTGTAGACGGCGGTGGCGCGTGCTCGTTCCTGCTGGGGGAACCAGGTTGCCACCACACGGCTATTGGTGGGAAAGCAGGGCGCCTCGCTCACGCCCAGGCCAAAGCGAAAGGCAAGCAGTGACGCGAGGCCGCCGGCCATGCCATGTAACAGGGTAAAGAGCGACCACGCCGAGACCGCCCCAAAGTAAGTGATTCGGCTACCCAGCCGATCGAGCAGGACGCCGCCGGGGATCTGGGCAGCGGCGTAGGTCCAGGAAAATGCCGAAAAGACCACGCCCATCCACAGGGGATTCAAAGCCAGTTCCCGGGTGATCGAGGGCGCGGCGATGCCCAGTACGGTGCGGTCCAGATAGTTGATCATGGTGCCCACGGCCAGCAGTGCCAGGACAAGGAAACGGGCTCGACTGGGCCGCGGAGTATTCATGGTGAGGGTCTGCGCCATTGGGTGAGGGGTATTGTGAAGGTCAAGGGTGTTTTGGGAGTCAGGCGTCGCGGTGCTGCGTAATGAGTGCAGCGAAGTGCTCACGCATCCGTTTTGCATCGGGAGCTATGCCCGTAAAGAGCCGGAAGGCCTCTGCCGCCTGGAACACCGCCATCGCGCCGCCGTCGAGGGTACGGCAGCCCAGGCGCCTGGCCTCCCGCAAGAGCGCCGTCTCCCAGGGGAAATAGACGATCTCCGCTACCCACAAGGAACGCCGAAGCAGGCCGGCGGGTAAGGGCAGCCCCGGTTGCTTAGCCATCCCGGTGGGCGTGGCGTGGATCAGCCCGTCCGCACGCGCCAGCGCAGTGGCCAGGTCCTCCGCGGCTTCCGCCCGGCCGGGGCCGAAACGCTGACAGAGCCGTAGGGCCAGTGCCAACGCGCGCTCGGGCGCCACATCCACCAGGCTTAAGCGCGCCACCCCGAGCCCGAGGGCTGCGTGCGCAACCGCCGCGCCTGCACCGCCAGCCCCCAACTGAACGACGTGATCCAGGGCAACCCCAGGCAGGCCGAGGCGAAAACCTTCCGCGAATCCCCAGCCGTCGGTGTTATGGCCCACCCGGCGTCCATCGCGCAGCAGCACGGTATTGACGGCGCCGAGTTCACGCGCCTCGGGGGAGAGATCGTCGAGGAGCGGCAGGACTTCCTGCTTGCAGGGGTAGGTGACGTTCAGTCCCGTGAACCCCAGATCCTGCGCCGCGGCAAGAAGTCCTGGCAGCCGGACGCGCTCGGCACCAAGAAGATCCAGGTCGATCAAGCGATAGAGGTAGCGCAGTCCGTTGAGGTCACCCTCGCGCTCGTGCATGGCTGGGGTCAGCGAAGCCTGGATGCCGGCCCCGATGAGACCCACGAGAATAGCAGGGCGATCAGGGATCAAAGTGGCTCCTCAGCGGGGGGAGGGGAAGCGACGGCAGTCCAGCCCTGGAGCATACCGCGAAGCGGGCCTGTCAGGCGCATCCAACGCCGTGCATCGCCCCCGCTGCGGGGCCGCAGGGGGTTCGCGCTGGATACTCGCGGTGAGCCCCTGTGGTAAGGTTGAAATCAGCGCAAAAAGCCTATTAAAAATTCCAAACCAGCCAAGGGGGAAACCACCGTGAAACTCTATTTCGATCCGATCACCGTGAACTGCCGCAAGGTGGTCGCGGGCTTCAACCTGATGGGCGTGGGCTTCGAGAAGTCCCACGTCGACTACTTCACCGGCGGGCAGAAATCCCCGGACTACCTGAAGATCAATCCTAACGGCGCCTTGCCCGCCCTGATCGACGGCGACCTCACCCTGTGGGAGTCGAACTCGATCCTGGCCTATGCGGCGGACAAACACGGGCAGTCCGCCTACTACCCTCAGGACTTGAAGGTCCGCGCGGACATCAACCGCTGGCTGCTCTGGGAGGCTGCCACCTGGTTCCCGAGTTGCTACGTCTTCCTCGTCGAGAATGTGGTCAAGCCCCTGCTCAAGGCCGAGCCCGACCAAGCCATCCTGGACCAGGAGACACCCAACTGGCACCGCCTCGCCAACATCCTGGAGGAGCGCTTGGCGCATAGCCCCTGGCTATGCGGGGATAGCGTCACCCTCGCCGATATCGCGGTGGCGGCTCCCATGCACCTGCACAGCTACCAGAAGCTGCCGCTCGATGCACACCCCAACCTCAAGCGCTGGATGACCGAGCGCGTCGAACAACTGCCTTGCTGGAAGGCCACTGACGTGGCGGGCCCGCTGGGACTTACCGCCTAACACTGGCGGCGCCGCGGTTTCGAGACCGCCGCGCCGCCTCATCCACCGAATCCCCACGAGAACCGCCATGTCCCAGCCGCGACCCATCCAGGCAAATTTCAACTACACCGTCGATGACGGCAGTGTCCCGGAGATCTACTTCTACGACCCGCCCGAGGGAACGGTGGCCCATCCGCCCGGCACTGACCCGCAGGCAATGGCGGTTCACGATGGCTGGTCGCGTGCCGGGGAATTCTCCCTCGACCACGAAGGGTTCGCGCTACGCGAGTTCCAGAACGGCTTCGACCGCTTCGATGACGACCAGGCCGTACGCGACCAGTTCTACGCACCGGTGGCCGAGTTCGTCCGCAACACCGTCGGTGCTAAGCGAGTCGTCGTCTTCGATCACACGATCCGATCGAAGGTCAATGAGGCGCAACAAAACACCGAGCACAACACGACGCAGCGCGCGCCGGTCATGATCGTGCACTGCGATTACACGCCGGTGTCCGGGCCCCTGCGGGTGCGCCAGACGCTCCCCACGGAGGCCGATGACCTGCTGGGGCGCCGGGTCGCTTTCTTCAACTTCTGGAAGCCGCTGCGTCGGCCCGTGGAGGAGAAGCCGCTGGCCATGTGCGAGGTCACGACCGCCTCGCAGGAGGACATGTTGCGCATGGTACTGCGCTACCGCGAGCGTACCGGTGAAATCTACGTGATGCGCCACAACCCAGCCCACCGCTGGTGGTACTTGCCGGACATGACGCCTGAACACGTGGTGCTGCTGAAGACCTATGAGTCGGAGACCGATGGGCGGGCCCGATTCCTCGGCCACAGCGCCTTTGAGCACCCCGATACGCGGCCCGATGCGGTGACACGGGAGAGCATCGAGATTCGCACCATGGCGTTTTTCTAGGAGGCGGCGTTGACCCAAAATCTCTTTTCCCTTGTCGGGCGCGTGGCACTGGTCACCGGTGGTAACAGCGGCATCGGGCTTGCCATGGCGCGCGGGTTGCGCGAGGCCGGCGCCAAGGTTGCCATCGGCGGGCGGCGCGCGGCGCGCAATGCCCAGGCGCTCGCCGATCTGGGCGGAGACGGCACCGACACTGCCGCCTTCGAACTCGACGTCACCGACGAGACGTCCGTGGGCGCGACCGTGCAGGGCGTGGTGGCACGCTTCGGGCGCTTGGACATCCTGATAAACAATGCCGGCGGGGTCAATCGCAAGTCCGTGATGGACCTGGAGCTAGGGGAGTGGGAGCAGGTGCTCGCCACCAACCTGACCGGCCCCTTCCTCTGTACCAAGCATGCCGCCCGACAAATGAAGGCGCAAGGCAGCGGAAAAATCATCAATATCTCGTCGACCTATGGACTCACCGCACCCAGCAAGGGTCTACAGGTGGCCTACACCGCGTCCAAGCACGGCGTCGTCGGCCTCACTCGGGTCACCGCGGTGGAACTCATGCCGCTGGGAATTCAGGTGAACGCCATCGCACCCGGGTATTTCTTCACGGAGATGACGGGCGAATTGCGCGGCACTTCCCTCGAGCAATCCATCATCCGCAGGACTCCATCCGGCCGGCTGGGTGAGACCGAGCAACTCGTCGGCACCTGTCTCTACCTTGCCTCCAGCGCCTCCGACCACGTGAGCGGCACAGTGATTCCGGTCGACGGCGGCTATCTGGCCTCCGACGGACTGGACCGGGGCTGATCCAGGCATTCTGCAGGACACCTCCGGCCCCGGGCATCGCCACCTGACGCGCCCGGGACCGGAGGGCTAGGAACACAGTCTCGGTCTGCCGTGCTCGCCGGCCCAGTGAATAGTTGGCAACCCGGATGTGAACTTTTCACATCACGCGGCAGGGCTTTGCCCGAGGAGCGGGGGAGAGAGAGGGCGGCAAGACTGATGCCGATATCCCAGCATTTGCCGCCGACGTCGGCGACCACATCCGCGCCATAGGCCCGGGGCGCGAGGCGCATTTCAAGGCCGGCCGCGGCAAACAGGTATCCGGCATCGTGGCGGGAGGCGAGGCGGGCGACCGGATCCAGGCGCCTGGCCTCCGGATGTACCCCCTTGGCGCGCCCAATACGCGCAGGGAGGACCGATGACGGTTTCAGAGATGACTTGGGATTCGCGCCGGTTGGCTTGGTTGTTGGGATAGTTGTCGGGCCTAGCGAGCCCGGCCCGGAGGTGCAGCGTCCGCAGCACCTCCGTAGGCCGACCCGAGTAGTCCGCGGCCACCGCTGGGCGGGCGCGCGCGGATGACTTCCTCTCGGGGCGCGATCCCCCAGCCCGGCCGGTCGGGCACAAGCAAATGGCCATCGACGAACTCCGGGACGTGGTCGAAGAGTTCCTCGTCGCCGGCGATGCGGTCGATGTCTGTTTCCATGATGCGCAGGTTGGGCACGGCCGCGCAGAAGTGGGCGTTCATCAGGGTGCAGAGGTGGCCATAGAAGTTATGCGGAGCCACGTTGATCTCATGGGCATCTGCGGCGGCAGCGATCTTCATGGACTGCCACACGCCATTCCAGGGTGTGTCGATGATGGCCACGTCCATGGCCTGCTCACGGAAGTAGGGCATGAATTCGCGCAGACCGAGCAAGGTCTCGCAGGAACTGACTGGATGCGGGCTGTGTCGGCGGATATAGCCCAGGGCCTCGGGCACGAAGGAATCGATCTCCACCCAAAAAAGGTCCAGGTGGGCGATCGCGCGAAGGATTTTAAGGTACCCCTCGGTCTTCGCATTGAAATTGAGGTCCAGCAGAATATCCACATCCGGCCCCGCGCCCTCGCGCAGGGCCTCGAGGTGCATGACTAGATCGCGCAGGACCTTGCGCTCGACGTTGAGCCCAGGCTCGAAGGGAACCCCGAAGCCCGGGCGCCACCCTCGCGGATTCTTGCCGCCAGCCTCATAGCTAAAAATGTTCGTCTTCAGGGCCGTGAACCCGCGCTCACGCACTTCTGCTCCGATCTCGCGCACCCCCGCGAGGTCCGTGATGGCGGGCTGGTAATGCGTGGGATGGTTGATCCGCCAGGTGGCACAGTGCGACCAGTACACACGAATACGTTCGCGCACGCGCCCGCCCAAAAGTTCGTAGACGGGCACCCCAAGGCCTCGGGCCTTGGCGTCGAGCAGTGCGTTCTCGATAGCGCCCAGGGCGAGCGCGACGATGCCACCGGAGGCGGGCCGCGTCGCACAGTTGAGTTGGGCATAGATGCGCTCGTGGGCGTTGACGTCCTGTCCGACCACCCGCGGCGCTAGGCGCTCGATAGCCGCACTCACGCCAGGGGCGCCGAAGCCCTCGTCGAACTCGCTCCACCCCACGATGCCCGCATCGGTGCTCAGCTTGACGAAGTGATAGTTGCGCCAGCCCGCGTCGCAGGACAGGGTTTCCACCGCGGTGATCTTCATTCTTGCGCCTCCGCTTCTTGTCTTCGGCGCTGCCGACCATCGGCGACGCGGGCCTCCATTGTGAGGGCTTGCGCCCTCGCCGTCAGGCCGCTCTCGTTCGCCGCCTCTCGTAAGCCCCTTCCCGCCCGGCGGGACGCTGTTGTAGTCTTGGCACCGTACCCTGGAAAGGAGATGGTCGACTTGGACGCACTAAAGGATCAGGTGGCATGGGTAACCGGGGCTGGCTCCGGGATCGGGCGCGCCGCTGCGCTCGCGCTAGCGGGTCAGGGTGCGCGGGTCGCGTTGACCGGACGGCGCGTCGATGCGCTTGAGGCGGTGGCCCGTGAGATCTTAGCCGCGGGAGGCGAGGCGGAGGTGTTGCCCGCGGATCTGACCGATGCGGCGCGTAGCCAAACCTGCGCCCAGGCGGTGGTGCGACGCTGGGGGCGGCTGGACGTCCTGGTGAACAATGCCGGGGTCAACATCCGGCGACGCAGTTGGGCGGAACTCGACGCCGAAGGGGCGGCCAGTGTCCTGCGGGGCAACCTCACCAGCGCCATGAACTGCGTGCTGGCCGTGCTCCCAATCCTGCGCGCCGGGGGCGGCGGACTCATCATCCACACGGCCTCCTGGGCCGGGCGTTTCGTCGGTTCAGTGGGAGGTCCGGCCTACACGGCAGCCAAGCATGCCGTGGTGGCGCTCAGCCATGGCATCAATGCCGAGGAGTGCGTCAACGGCATCCGCTCGACCGTGCTCTGTCCGGGGGAGGTGGCTACCCCCATCCTGGACCAGCGGCCCGTGCCGGTCACTGCCCAGGAGCGCGCCCAAATGCTGCAGCCAGAAGACCTAGGCGATCTCATCGCCTACCTGGCCCGCCTGCCCGCCCGGGTATGCATCAACGAAGTGCTGCTCAGCCCGACCTGGAACCGGGGCTACGTAGCAGCCCTGGGACGCCGCGGCGACGGAGGTATTTAGATGCCCAGCGTCGCAGCCGCAGACCTCCAGGCCTTTGCCGGACGCGTATTCCATGCCGCGGGTTGCGCGCTCGAGGAATCCGAGCGTATCGCCCGCTATCTCGTGGGAGCGAACCTCGCCGGCCACGACAGTCATGGCGTCGTGCGCATCCCGCGGTATGTGAACCTCCTCGCAGAGGGCCTCGTCCTACCCGGCCGAGAGGTCCGCGCGGTAGTGGACTTGCCCAGTTTGGCCGTTCTCGACGGCGAGTTCGGCTTCGGCCAGACCGTGGCCCCGCAGGCGGTGGCCGTGGGCGTAGAGAAATGTCGCACCCAGGGCTTGGCGGCCGTGGCCCTGCGCAACTCCGGGCATATCGGACGGGTGGCGGATTGGGCGTTGCAGGCGGCGGACGCCGGCCTGGTCAGCGTGCACTTCGTCAACGCCGCAGGCAGCGTGTTGGTGGCTCCCTTTGACAGCGCGCAACGACGTTTTTCCACCGCGCCTTTTTGTGTGGGCGTGCCGCTGCCGGATCGCCCGCCGCTGGTGCTGGACTTCGCCACCTCCCAGGTTGCCGAGGGCAAGGCCCTCGTCGCGAGTCAGGGAGGAAAGCCGCTGCCCGCGGATGCCCTCGTGGGGCCAGACGGCGAGGCCAGTGCCGACCCGCGGCTGCTCTATGGGGACTACGAACCCGGAGGGCCAAGGGACCTGCGTCAGGGGGCAGGGGCGCTGCGCAGCTTTGGCGGCCACAAGGGCTCGGGCCTGGCGCTGATGTGCGAACTCTTGGGTGGCGGCCTCTCCGGCAACGGCTGCACGGCAAGCGGGCGGCGTTTCTCCAATGGCATGTTCTCCCTCTACATCGATCCGACGCGCCTGGATCCCGCGGAGGTTTTTCCGGCGGAGGCGGTGCGTTACCTGGAATTCGTCAAAGCGGGGCGCCCTATCCCTGGAGGCGAAGTCCTACTGCCGGGAGAACCCGAGGCACGCTGTCGCGAGGCGCGCCTGGCGGGCGGGGTGCCCGTGTCTGACGAGACTTGGGAGGCCCTCCTGGGCACGGCACGTGGTGTAGGCCTCGCGCTCGAGGGAACGCTTCGCCCAGCCCCTCCCTGTCGCTGAGTCGGGCGCTTCCTCGCTATTGGCCCACCCGCCAGGGCGAGCGATCCGTCCAGGTGCCCAGCGCCTGGGTGGCCCAGGCCGTGGTCTTGTCCGTGTGGCACAGGTTGCACGCATTGGGAATTTTGAGGGTGTCGCTTTGCGCCGGCGTGATGAAGCGGAAGGTATGCGCCCGGACATTCACGTCGCCGATGGTCTGCTCGATCTTGGGCATGTGGCAAGCCACGCATTGGCTCCCCGGGCTGTCGGCCTTGTGATGGGTGTGCGCCTCGAGCGTGGGGACGTGGGGGCCGGGCCCGGCATTGGGCCCGTGACAATCGAGGCAGATTTGGTTCGCTGGCTTCCAGAGCAACCCGTCGTGCCGGGTGCCGTGGGTATCGTGGCAACTAAAGCAGGTAACGCCCCGGTTGTACATCAAGCTCTGCACAAAATCGTTGCCCTGCATGCGGTTTTTGTGACCCGTTCCCTCGGCGAAGTGTGTAAAGGAGGTTTCCCCCAGTTTGGCAGACTCGAGTTTCCAGAACGCCGATAGATCCTTGCCTACATGGAAACCCACGGGCCAGTCATAGTATTTCCCGTCTATCGGGTTTTTGACCGGCTGTCCCTGGGAGTGGCATTGGATGCACACATCATTGGCCTGGACGTAGTTCAACTTGGCCGGGTTGATGATGTTGGGTCGCCCCTGGTGTGCCGCGTGCTCGCTGCCCGGACCGTGGCAGCGCTCGCAGCCGACGTTCCACTCGGTCACCTTCTTCGTGGCGATGTCGTAGTTCACGGAGTGGCAGCCGTCGCACAGCGGGCCGGTGGGCCGCTGGAAGTTGTCCGGTGGGTAGAGTGTGGCCCACCAGTCAGTGCCGTTCTTCACGAAGTAGGGCTTCCACACCTTGTGGGTCACGTCCCACTGGGCCGGTTGCGGAAAATAGTCGTCACCGACTTTCTTGAAATAGCGCTGCTTCCACCGGCTACCGTAGGTGAGCGCGACGTCCTCGCGCCCGAATTTCACCAGCGGATCGGGCTTCGACAGGTCGGGCAGAATCGCGTCCGGATGCTCGTGCGGGTCCTGTACCACGTTGGCCATGCGCGTGACCTTCCAACGCGCGTAGATCTCGGAGTGGCAGTCCTTGCAGGCGGCGGAGCCGACGTAGTGAGCGGAAGCCGGGATCGCCGCGGCGGGTGCGGCGGCTTCTACGGGCGAGGCGGCCGCCACCTTGGGCAGGTTGCGCAGGTACGCGGTGACCTGCCAAGTCTTGCGGTCGGGAAATTCTTGGGCGGGCATCCCCGTGTGGCGGATGCCGTTTCGGATGTGGTAGAAGATCTCGCCATCGCTCATCGCCTGCACGACGGCGCCGCGCAGGTCTGGCGGGCGCGGATACTGGCCACTGCCAATCTCCGTCCTGCCGCTGCCATCATAGCCGTGGCAAAGCCCGCACTTGGCCCCGTAGACTTCACGGCCGGCCACCACATCCGGGCTGCCTGCGGCGGAGGACAGTGGGTTTTTTTGTCCTCGCATGTCGGCCGGAACGGTGTAATGCAGCAGCCACTGAGCGATAGAGGCCTCCAGGGCGGGCGGATCCTCGCGAGCGCTGGAGCCCTCCCAGAGGATTAGCGCGTACAGCGCTCCCAGTCCGACGACCAAGGCCACGACCCCCAGCGCTAGATACTTGCCCGTCCTCTGTCCAGTCATCGCCTGCCCCTTCCTCGCGTTTTTTCGGCGGCTGCCGGTCGCGCCACCCATCGGCGCAATCCCCTGCGGCTTTCGGGGGTAGACAAGCCTTCGGGCGGTCCGGGCAATCTCCCGTCGTGCGCGGTCAAGACCATCACGCTGCGCGAGGGACCACTGCGCTCCTGCCGTTGTGTCCTTGCCTGTCTGCCCGCCGATGCGGCAAACTGCCCACGGCGCGCTGCGTCACACGTACAACACTACAGTAGAAGACATGACTGAACAAGCAACGCCGCCGCTCGTCTCGCCCTGCGCGTGTTCGCACGCTGCGGCCTGGTTCCTGCTCATCTTGACGTTGCAGGGGCAGCAACAGGCGGTTCGCATGCGGGTGTGGCGTGCGCTTCGGGCCGTGGGTGCCGGCGTCCTACGCGATGGGGTGTACCTACTGCCAAAACGCCTGGGCATGCTGGAGGCACTGCAGAAGCAGGTTGCGGAAATCAACCGCGCCGGGGGCAGCGCGCAGATCCTCCAACTCAGCGCCAGCGATGCTGCCCAGGAGCGGGAATTCAGGAAACTGCTCGATCGCGGCGCGGAGTACGCGAAGCTGGCCCACGCCGTCGCGGCTGCCCGCGCCGAGTTGGAGTCCCTGGACGCGCCGACATGCGAACTCCGCCTAGCCCGGCTGCGCCGTGATTGGCAGTCCATTGCAGCTCTCGACTACTTCCCTGGGGCCGCCGCCGCGCAGACGCAGGAAGCCCTGGAAGACCTGTCGGCAGCGATCGCAGCCCTTCACGCCCCGGGTGAACCCAGGCCGGCAGACGGAGGCGTCACGGCTGTGGACCCTGCGCGCTACTCGGGGCGCATCTGGGCCACGCGCGAGCGCCCCTGGGTGGACCGCCTGGCGAGTGCCTGGCTTATCCGGCGGTTCATCGATCCCGATGCGCGCTTCCTGTGGCTGTCCCACCCGGGTGACTGCCCACCCGAGGCGGTGGGCTTTGACTTCGACGACGCGGAGTTCACGCACGTGCGTGCCAAAGTCACCTTCGAGGTACTACTGGCTAGTTTCGGACTAGAAGGAGAGCCAGGCTTGGACAGGTTGGCCGGCCTGGTTCACTACTTGGACGTAGGCGGGCTCCCCGTGCCTGAAGCCGCCGGCTTCGAAGCCCTGCTGCGCGGTGCGCGCGCGCGCAGCACGGATGACAGCGCCCTCCTACTTGCCGCGTGCGAAGCCTTCGACCATTTGCGGGCGCACTTCAGTCAGGCGCCGTGAGGTGCCGGCAGCAACGCCGCCCCGCAACGCCCTCCTCGGCGGAGCGATTTCGGGGCCGGGCCACGAGCGCTGGCCTGCCAGCCCGCTATCCGCGCCGGCGGTAGTGCCCGTAAAGGGTCAGTTCCTGGTCGCGATCCGAGTCGGCCGTCGGGTCGTAGGCCGGCGCGTCGGTGATACGCCTCGCGGCTGAGATCGATGGAAGCCCGCTGATTGGACGAATCCACACCCTTGATCCAGGACGGGGCGTTGAGTCCTTCGTGGCCGCCCCGCCAGTTGCAGGTGTCGACGATCAGGTAGCGGATGGCCCAGGTCTCGTCGTCGACAAGAAGACGCCCTGCACAAATCGGGCGTGGTGTCCCGAGTGCCTAGTAGCTCCCGGCACGCTCCGCGTTCGGGACGGGAAGCAACACTGACCGGACAGAGGGGGCCAGCACGCTACCGTTTGAAGTTCGGTATCGCGCGGATCATGAAATCATCAAAAAGAGGAACGGTGAAATCCATATCGCCATGCGCGGGGCTATAGATCATCCCTTTGTTGATCAGCTTGGCTCGGACGGGGCCGAGACTGGTTACCTTGACCTTCAGAATCTCAGCGATGTCCCCAGTGCGATGCGCCCCTGGCCCAAGCTCTGCGATTGCGCGCAAAAAATTCTTTTCGCTTGGGGTCAGCCGGTCATAACGCACACGGAAAAAATTCTCGTCGAGACGAGGAATCACCGTGCTTCTTGCATCGCGAACGACCTGCAAGTTAATCGGACTTTCTGTCGCCAGGTTCCAGGATACGTACCCCCACTCCTGAAGAAAATACGGATAGCCCTTGGTCAGTCTGAAAACCTCATTCAGCGCAGCGATCTCAAAAGCAACCCCTGCATCTTGGGCAGGCTCCTGCAATGCCTTCGCAGAATTTTCCTGCGAGAGTGCGCCGACAATCGGGAAGCTGAACAGCCGCTCGGCATACGACTTCGATGCGCCGGCCATTCCCGGAAGAATCGGCAGGCCGGCGCCCAGCAATACCAGCGGCAATTGGCGCTGTTGCATCCTGTGCATCGCCATGATCAGCGCGCCCAACTCCTTGTGGCTGAAATATTGAATCTCATCGATGAAGATGGCCACGGCAGTGTTGCGATCCTCGGCGGCTTCGCCGATGGCGGCGAAAAGATTGGGCAGGTCAATTTCCAGATCGCCGCTATCCGCCGATCCTTTTTCGGGGTCAATATCCAGCCCGATGCTGACATCGCCTACCGTAAGCTTGAGGGCACCGATAAAGCTGCGGAGCACAGCCAGGCCGCGCTTGACCTTGTCCCCTGCGCCGGCAATGCGATCCAGATCATAGAGAAGGCTGCGCAAATACGGAGCAATCAGTAGGCCTAATGCCTTGCCTTCGTGCGCCTCGATAGAAATGGTGTGGTATCCAGCGACCTCGGCCATGCGCTTGATCTCGTTAAGCAGCACGGTTTTGCCTACTCCTCGCAAACCCGTCAGCAGCATGCTTTTCTCGGGTTTCTTCTGTTTCACCCTGCCCAACAGAACTCGCGCCTGTTCAAGAATGGGATCTCGTCCCACCAACTCGGGTGGCGGTGAACCAGCGCCGGGAGCAAACGGATTTTTGATCGGGTCCATGGCTTTTATACCTATTTATATCCATTTATACATGGAAACGATAATAAGTCAGTATAAATGCTTACACAACCCTGAACACCTTCATCACCTCATCCCCCAAGTGATTGATGACCTTCACCGCGATGCGCCCGGACTTCGGTTTCTCGAAGGGCCGCGAGGTGTCGCTGTTCAGCCTTGCCCCGGCTTCCTGGTCGATCTCGGCTTTCAGCGTGGTCTTCGGCGCGCTGTAGGGATCGTTGGCGCCAAGGAAATAGGCGTGGCGGACGAAGAAGCTTTCTTCGTTGTAGTCGGTGTCGATGAACCAGCCGGCGATGCCGTCGGCGCCGTTGCTGACGACTTCGCCGGTCTGCGGCTTCAACACGTCGACGCCATTCACCTTGATACGCATCTTGCCGGCGTCCTGCGGCAGCAGCGAAATATGGCTCTATTGATCTCCGAGTGGTTGCTGGTGGCATGAATGCCTGAGGCTACGGCCGCCTTCTTGCCTGCCACAGTTGCCCGACCGGGGCAGAATCGGGCTTTCAACTCTCGATTGGGAAGCCCCGCCATGAGCAACCAACTGTTCGCCGCCGCCCTCGGCATCTCGGAGCCCTGGTACGTCCGGGGCGTGGACTTCGACGCTGCGCAGAAGTCCCTGACCATCG
>JANXRW010000048.1 GCA_025356655.1 Betaproteobacteria bacterium
GGATGCCCAGGGCGCGCTTCAGGCGCTCGGCGCTCTGGTGCTGCATCTGCTCCACCCGGCACCCGCTCTTAAGCACCCGGTGCCAGTCCTCGATGCGCCAGCGCAGCCCGTAGCAGCGCAGGCACGAGCGCGCCTGCTCCAAGCTGCTCACGTCGCAGGTGCTCAGCAGGAACCACTCCAGCCCCTTCGTACCCTCCGGGGGCGAGGGCTCCACCACATGCACCACCGTGAGGTTCACCGGCGCCTTGTGCGCCTGGGAGGCGGGGGGCGCAAGCTGCACCTGCGCGTAGCGCAACAGCGCCTGCGCCGTGCGCTGGACGTGGCCCTCGCGCGCCTTCTGCTTGCTCTTCTTCGCCCGCTCGCTCTGCCGCGGCACCACGATCTGGATCTCGCCGCGCACCGGCGCCTGCCGCACGGTGTCGAACAGGTTCAGCGCCTGCCCGGTCGCCCGGTCATGCTTCGCCCGCACCAGCAGATCCACCCGCCGGTGGGCACGTTGCTCGTCAAACAACTCGAAGAAGTCCGCCTCCCGGTCCATCACGCAGATCAGGTGCGTGTCGGGCAGTTGCGCCGCCACGCTGGCGCACTCGCGCAGCCCCTGGATCCAGGCGAAGGTCTTCTTCTGCTCGATGGGCACCGGCTCCGTGCCTGCCGCCTTGGGCACCGGTGCCGTGCACTGCGCCCCGAGCACCCCCAGGGGCAGCCCCTCCAGGCTCAGCGCCAGAGTGCTGTGCAGGTGCAACCCCGCACTCGAGGCCCCCGTCTGGTTGGTTCCGATCACCCCCAGCCCCTCGCACTGCGCGAGCCCCGTGTAGTTCAGGTCCGTGCCGTCCTGTACGCACAGCACGGTGCGCTGCGCGCGCATCCGCTCGAGCGTGCGCGCCTGGTGCGGGGCCAGGATCGCCTCCAGCGTTACCGCCGAGTCCAACTCCTCGGCTTGGTCAATCAATCGGTAGTAGCCCTTCACCGCCGCCTTGTCCCCTTGCGCCACCGCGCAAAACGCCCGCCCAGGTTGGCTCGCCAACCGGCGCGCACTGTCCACCAGCCGCACGCCCAGGCGCCGATCCCCCAGCCGCGCCCCGCCAAACTCCTGCTGCGCCCAACCCTGGCCCTCAAGCCCCTCGCCCAGCGCGCGCACCACCGGCGGCGCTGGTTCGGCCACCCCCAGCCGGGCGCGAAACGCCCGCTCGAGCACGTACAGGTAGATCGCCTTCACCGACTTCGCACGCCGCCTGTGCCGGTCCTGGCGCCCGCGCCCCTGCGTGTGCCCCACCGCCACCCAGTTCGAGGCCTGGTAGCAGGTGCCGGCGAAGCGCTCGATCTCCACGAAGCTCTCCACCAGCCAGGGCCGGTAGCCGTAGCGCGCCTCGAAGTCCGCCCCCACGCACCGCAGCACCATCCCCAGCACCCGCGAGGCCAGATTGTGGCACCGAACCGAGCCGCGGATCAGAAACCGGCTCAAGCCCACCACCCGGTGCAGATGCTCCCGGCGCTGGGACGCCTCCCAGCCAATCCAGCGGTCCCGGTCGGCCAACTGCAGCGCCGAGGCGCCAAAGCCCAGCCCGCCGAGCACGCCGTGCTCGCACATCACCAGGTAGCGCAACTGCGCGCCCACCAACGGGCCCGCCCCCTGCGGATGTTCCCGGATCATCAACTCGTTCCACAGGCGCATTTGATCCTCGCGCTCCACGATGATGAGTTCCAAGCCCAGCACCTCGCCCGCGCTCGGCGCCACCCCGACCGGCAAGGCCACCGCCTCGCCCAGGCGCCGCGGGGCAATGGGCCCGCGCGCCCGGCCCCCGGGCGGGAGCACGAAGTGCCCGGCGCCCTCGAGTTCGCGCAGCGCCTTCACGCAGCTGCCCACCTGAGCGCGCCCGAGCGCGTCGCGGAAGCCGAAGCGCTCGCACAGCGCACGCGCCAGCGCCCCGCGCCGTTGCGCTACGGTGTCCGCACAAAGCAGCGCGCGGATGGTGTCGAGGGATTCTGGGCGAGCCAGGGTGCGTTTGATCTGGTGTTGTTTGTCCATCTAACCCGGGATAGGGAGCCGGACCGACAGTGTTCAGCCCTATCTACGGGGTATGGGCAGGGCTAGGCCGCTCTTGAGGAGTAGCGCCAACAGCCCGCCGGGAGCCGGCTTGGCCGCCGGCGCCATCCTCTGTTATCGGCAAGCCGAGCGCCCAGCACACGGGGAACCCTTTGACGCAGGTAAAAAAAGACGTCCGGGACGCCGGATCGAGGTCGTCGGCGAACGGACTTGGACGCCCAGTTCGCTCGCCGGAGAGAACATCTCGCGGGGGCTCAGCGACGGCGGGCGGTGATGCCCACTCGGCCCAGGCCCCGTGGAAGCAAAGCGACTTCGCCAGGGTCCGTGCCCCTCCATGATCCGGTCGGCGCATGGCGAAGACGGCAACGGACAGGCGGCGCCCCGATCGGTGTGATTCCCGCGCGGCAACGGCGGGCGGCTACCCGGCTGTGCTAGGCTTTCGTAGGCGCGGCCGGTTGCGAACGGGACCGTGACGACGATCATCAGCGAGGAGAAAAGTCCATGTTAGGCGTTGTGTTTCCCGGTGACCGCAAGCTTGAGATCCTTGAGTTCCCTGACCCCACACCCGGCCCCGGCGAAGTCGTGCTGGAGATCAAGGCCTCTGGGATGTGTGGTAGTGATTTGAAGTTCTACCGTGCCGTCGGCGGACCGGCCTCGCTCGGCTTCAAGGCCAGCGCCGGACCGGTGGTAGCAGGGCATGAGCCCTGCGGCGTGGTCGTGGCAGTAGGCCCCGGCGTTGCGCCCAACCAGGCCTGGCTCGGCATGCGCGCCATGCAGCACCACTACCGGGGCTGCGGCGTGTGCCCACATTGCGCCACGGGCTGGATGCAGATGTGCGTCGATGGCGTGGCCGAGGTCTACGGCATCACCGGTAACGGTGGTCATGCCCGCTACATGAAGTGCCCCGCACGCACGCTGGTGGAACTACCCGAGGCACTGTCCTTCGAGACTGGGGCGGCCATCTCCTGCGGCACCGGAACCGCCTGGGGAGCGCTGCACCGCCTGCAGTTGCAGGGGAACCACACGCTGGCCATCTTCGGCCAAGGCCCGGTTGGGCTCTCCGCCACGCAGCTGGCCGCCACCATGGGCGCGCGCGTCATCGCCCTCGACACCAGCGAGGAGCGTCTGGCCCGGGCGCGGGACTTCGGCGCGGCCGAGGTGATCAACCCAGCCAACTGCGAGGACGTCGTGAAGGCGATTCGGGATCTCACCCACGGGCGCGGCGCCGACCTGAGCTTAGATGCCTCCTCGTCGCCGCTGGCCCGGGCCCAGGCCGTGCGCTGCGTGCGCACCTGGGGCAAGGCCTGCTTCGTGGGCGAGGGCGATACGGTGACACTGGACGTGAGCAACGACCTGCTGCGCCGCCAGGTGACCCTCATCGGGTCCTGGACTTTCTCGACGGTGGGCCAGGCCGAGTGCGCCCGCTACGTGGCCGACCGCAGCATCGCCGTGGATCGGCTCTTCACCCACCGCTGGCGCCTAGAGCA
The DNA here is from genome assembly GCA_025356655.1 of Betaproteobacteria bacterium. Lineage (GTDB taxonomy): Bacteria > Pseudomonadota > Gammaproteobacteria > Burkholderiales > SHXO01 > SHXO01. The sequence goes on from JANXRW010000048.1 coordinate 3,532, forward strand.
GGCGGAGGAAGCCTACCGGCTCTTCGACGCGCAGAGCTCGGGCAAGGGCGTCATCCTGCCTTCCTGAGACCGCGGTTCCCGGCGGGGCTAGGCCTGCGGGTTGTGGCTTGCGCTCGGGTGCCTGCCGGCGGGGCCATCCAGGCTAGAGCAGTGCCAGCGCCCAGGAGCCGCTCACCACGCAAAGGGTAAGCGCCCCGGCGATCCACTGTGCCCGAGCGTCCTGGGCGCGCGCCTGGAGCAAGGGTGCGAGCAGGGCACCAAGGATCGCGCCCGAACCAAAACCGAATAAATGTGCCGTGAGGTTCGTGTTCATGCCGCCAGCGCCGGTCATGGACAACAGCGCGAGGCCCGCCATCCAGGGGAGCCCGCGTTGCAACAGCGACGCGCCCGAACTGCGCCGACGCCGCCACTCCAGCGCGCCGAGCAGGCCCAGTCCGGCAAAAACGGCGGTGGAGGCGCCAATGCTGGTGTGGTTCGCCGGCATGGCAAAGCTGGTCAGCAGGTTCCCCAGCACACCGGCACAAAGGATGCTGGCCCAGGCGAGCCCCGGGCCCACGATCTGACCGGCGAGGTAGCCCAGCAGCATGCCGAAGGCGGCGTTGCCGAGCAGGTGCTCTGGATCCCGATGCAGCAGCAGCGAGGTGACGGTGCGCCAGACCTGACCACGGGCGACGAGGCCGGTCTCCAGTTGTCCAGCTTCCTGCCAGTGCCGGCCCAGGGCGTCGCCCAACGCCAGATCGGCCACCAGAAGCAGGAGCACGAAGTACAGCACCGACCCGACCCAGGCCCAGTGGTGAACCCGGGGAGGTGGCGCAGGCGGACGGGGCGGCGGATTCTCCTGCTGATACCGAAAGATCTCGTGCAGTGCCCGCGCGGCGGCGTCCGGCGCCACCTTCACCGCGTAGCCCTCAGGGACCAGCGAGACCATGCAACCGATGTCGCGGGACACCAGCAACAGGGCGCGCTCCTCGCAGGCGGTGCGCGAGGGGGAGCGAAACACCACCACGTGGCCGTCAAGCTGATCATGCGGCAGCGCGGTCGTCATGTCCGGTAAAAGTCCTTGGGGCCCGAGCGACACTCGAATGCGTCGGAGATGGGGACGCAGCGCGGGTTTTGCAACCGGCCTCGGCGCCGGTCCTATGTTACTCTTCCGGCGTCCGCCGCCTGAGTGCGGTGCCGCAGCCTGGGAGCGCCTTGATCCTCCACCCCGTCGTCCCGTCGCTGGATGATTCGCCTCCGCTCGACCGCCGAGGCTTCCTGCGCGTGGGCTTGCAGGCCGGCGCGCTGGCGGCCGGACTTGGCGGCGCGCCGGCGCAGGCAGCCAGCGGTTTTCCTTGGCAGCAGGTCCCTGGCGCCCCGGTGCGGTTGACGGGCGAGCCCTCCCCCTTTGCCCCCCCCTTGCGCCGAACCCTGCTGCAGGGCTACGGCGCCATCGCGCCGGGCACGGGTAGCTCCTGGACGCCCCTGGAACAACTCCGCGGAACGATCACGCCCGCCTACCTGCACTTCGAGCGGCACCACAACGGCGTGCCCGCCATCGACCCCGCGCACTTCAATCTGGTGATCCACGGACTCGTGAACCGGCCGCTAGCCTTCGACCTAGAGACGCTGCACCGCTATCCCATGGTGACGCGGCAGGGCTTCATCGAGTGCGCGGGCAACTCTCTCCCCAATAGCTTCCCCGAGCCGCAGGCGAAGCCCTGCGGCCTCATCCACGGGCTCATCTCTTGCTCCGAATGGACCGGCGTGCCGCTAGGCTTGCTGCTCGAGGAAGCCGGCGTCCAGGCAGGGGCGCAGTGGATGCTGGCCGAAGGAGCAGACGCCGCGTCCATGAGCCGCAGCATCCCGCTCTATCCGCGCGGGGACGACATGCTGCTGGCGCTCTACCAAAACGGCGAGCCGCTGCGCCCGGAACAGGGCTACCCCTGGCGACTTTTTTTGCCGGGCTACGAAGGCAACATGAACGTGAAGTGGCTGCGCCGGCTGAAGCTCTCGGCTGGGCCTACCCACACGCGCGACGAGACCTCCCGGTACACGGACCTGTTGCGCGATGGGCGGGCCGAGCAGTTCACCTTCGTCATGGGCGTCAAGTCCGTCATCACGCGGCCCTCGGGCGGTATGCGCTTGGCGGCCCGGGGCTTTTACGAGCTGAGCGGCTTGGCTTGGTCGGGGAGCGGTCGCATCGCGTGCGTGGAGGTGTCCGCCGATGGCGGTGCGAGTTGGACCGAAGCCGCGCTGCAGTCACCGGCGCAGGACCGCAGTTTCACGCTCTTCTCGATCCCCTGGCACTGGGACGGCTCCCCGGCTCGCCTGCAGAGCCGGGCCACCGACGAGCAGGGAAACACCCAGCCCACCCGTGCGCAGTGGACGCAGCGCTATGCGCCTGGACAGCGCTACCACTACAACGCCATTCAGACCTGGGCCCTGGACGCGGGCGGGAACCTCTCCAATGTCTACGCCTAGGCTCTGCACCGCGGCCCTACTTCTCCTGTGTTTGGGTAGCGCCTGGGCGGCGGGACCCGGCCTGGGGCGAGTCCCCAGCGCCGAGGAACTGGCCGAACTGGATTTGAGCATTGCACCGGACGGGCGGGGGCTGCCGCCCGGCAGCGGGGACGTCGCGCAGGGACTGGCGCTCTACCAGGCGCGCTGCGAGGCATGCCATGGGGCGGGCGGTCAGGGCAAACCTGCCGACCGGCTCTCGGGCGGACTGGGCAGCCTCGCCTCGGACAAACCGGTGAAGACGGTCAACAGCTACTGGCCCTACGCCACCACGCTCTTCGATTACATCCGCCGGGCAATGCCATTAAATGCACCGCGCTCACTCACGGATTCCGAGGTCTATTCTCTGTGCGCCTACCTCCTCGCCCTGGACGGCATCCTGGCCGCGGACGCGCGTTTGGATGCGGCGAGCTTAGCCGCGGTACGCATGCCTAACCGCGACGGCTTCATCGACCGCTCGCAGGAGCGTTAAGGCCCCGGGGAGGCTGCGGCTAACGCCGCTCCCCGCGCAGGGCCAGGACCCGCTCGCGCAGCAACTCCGGAGTGGCTTCGGTGGCGCCAATGCCGGGTCCCACGCGGATACCCACGGGAGCCAGCAGGCCCCGGGGGAGTCTCGCCATGGCGCGCCCGCCGCGCCGGCTGAACCAACTGCCCCAGAGTCCCTGCAGGGCCATGGGGATTACCGGGACCGGGGTCTCGCCCAGCACCCGCGTGAGGCCCGGTCGGAAGGCAGCCAATTCACCGTCGAGGGTAAGCCCCCCTTCGGGAAAGATGCCCACCAGATAGCCCTCGCGCAGGGCCTGAGCGATCGCCTCGAAAGCCGCCTCCAACAGGCGCGGATCCTCCTTGGCGCCAGCGATGGGGATCGCCCGAGCCTGGCGGAAGAACCAGGACAGAAGCGGTATACGGAAGATACTCTTGTGCATCACAAAACGGATGGGCCTCGGCGAGGCGGCTAGCAGTAGCAGGGCGTCAACGTAGCTCACGTGGTTACACACCAGCAGCGCAGGGCCCGAGGCGGGGATGAAATCCACCCCCTCCTTCTCCACGCGGTAGACCGTGTGCATGAGTAGCCAGGCCAAGAAGCGGTAGAGGAATTCCGGCACGAGTTTGTAGATGAACAGGGCCACGGCTGCGTTCATGATCGCGCCCACCAAGTAGAGCTGAGGAATGCTGTAGCCCTTGCCCAGCAGGGTCGCGGAGAAGAGCGCGGCGACCACCATGAAGATCGCGTTGAGGATGTTGTTGGCAGCAATGATGCGCGACTGGTGCGACCGCTCAGAACGGGATTGCACCAGGGCATAGAGCGGCACGATGAAAATGCCACTGAAGACCCCCACCAGCGCCAGATCCAGCAGCAAGTGCAGGCTGCCGGGTTGGGTCAGGAAGGCGCCCACACCGAGCATTTTCGCCCCGGGATGATCGGGGCTGGCGAGCGCCAAGTCGATGCCGAAGACGGTCATGCCAAGGGAGCCGAACGGCACCAGGCCCACCTCCACCATGCGCCCCGAGAGACGCTCGCACAACAGTGAGCCCACACCGATGCCGACGGACAGCGTGCCGAGTAGCAGCGTCACCACACCCTCCGCGCCGCCCAGCACGTTACGCGTGTAGTTGGGAAACTGCGAGAGGATGAGTGCACCGAAGAACCAGAACCAGGAGATGCCCAGCAGCGACAGAAAAACCGTGCGGTTGTCGCGGGCGAAGCGCAGGTTTCGCCAGGTCTGGAGCGGCAGGTTCCAACTCACCCGCAGGCCCGGCTCTCCCCCGGGGGAGGGCGGAATCCAGCGGCTTGCCAGGTATCCCAGACAGGCGATGGTCACCACCCCAACCGGCACAAGAGAGGATGCGCCTGCGGGCGCGGCGATGAGCAATCCGCCCATCACGGTGCCCAGCAGGATGGCGAGGAAAGTGCCCATCTCCACCAGGCCGTTACCGCCCACCAACTCGTGCTCATCGAGGTGCTGCGGGAGGATGGAGTATTTGATGGGCCCGAAGAAGGCGGAGTGGGTACCGAACAGGAAAAGCGCCGTGAGCAAAAGCGGCAGGCTGTTCATGATGAACCCGGCGGAGCCCACCAGCGCGATGACGATCTCCAGGAGTTTCACCGCACGGGCAATACGGGCCTTGTCGTACTTGTCGGCCAGCTGACCCGCGGTGGCGGAGAAGAGGAAGAAGGGAAGCACGAGCAGCGCGCCGGCCAGGTTGACCAGCACATCGCTGGAGAGGCTGGTGAGGTTCGCCGTCTGGTAGGCGATCAGGATCATCAACGAGTTCTTGAACACGTTGTCGTTGAACGCGCCGCTGAACTGCGTAAGAAAGAAGGGGCCGAAGCGCCGCTGGCCCAACAAGGAGAACTGGCTCTTCTTATCGCTCAAGGAACCTCCCTGCGACCCCCCGGAGGCAGCTCGGGTCAGGTGCGGCCGAGTTTAGCGCGAACCACGGCGATGATGCCGGGCGAGATGGACAGCGCGATGATGGCGAGGATGACGGCCGTGAGGTTGTTCTTGACCAGCGTCATGCCCCCAAAAAAATAACCGGCATAGAGGACGAGCCCGACCCAGAGCAAGGCGCCCAGGACGTTGTAGGTCACGAAGTAGAGCGGGGTCATGCGCCCGATGCCGGCAACAAAGGGCACGTAGGTCCGCACCAGTGGAACAAAGCGGGCGATCACGATGGACTTGCCGCCGTGGCGCGAGAAGAAGGCCTGCGCGCGGTCCAGGTACTCCTTACGAAAGAACCAGGAGTCCGCGGAGCGGAACACGCGCGGACCCAGGTACCGCCCCAGCGAATAGTTCACGCCGTCACCCAGCACCGCTGCGGCGAAGAGTAGGACGGCCAGCAGGTGCACGTTCACCGCGCCTGCACCTGCCACCGCGCCAGCAGCGAAGAGCAGCGAGTCCCCCGGCAGGAACGGCGTCACGACCAGGCCGGTCTCGCAGAACACGATTAGGAACAGCAGCGCATAGATCCAGTTGCCGTAATCCCGGGCCACCACCAGAAGGTGGCGGTCCAGGTGCACCAGCAGGTCAAGCGGCGAGAAACCCGGATCCATGGGGGAGGCCGGGCACTCAGACCACGGCTTCTTGCTTGGGTTTGTCCACCTTGATGAGGTCTTCGCGCGAGACGCCGAACCAGACCAGCAGCGGACTCGCCACCAGCACCGAGGAGTAGATGCCGAAGAGAATGCCGATGGTGAGCGCCAGGGCGAAGTAGAAGAGCGCATCGCCGCCGAAGATGAGGATGGAAGTCACCATGGCCTGGGTACAACCGTGGGTGATGATGGTGCGCGACATCGTGCGCGTGATGGCGTTGTTGATCACCTCGGGCAGGGTGGCGCGGCGCATCTTGCGGCAATTCTCGCGGATCCGGTCGAACACGACCACGGACTCATTCACGGAGTAGCCCAGCACGGCCAGTACCGCGGCGAGCACGGAGAGGGAGAACTCCCACTGGAACAGCGCGAAGAAGCCCAGGATGATGACCACGTCGTGCAGGTTAGCGATCAGTGCCGCCAGGCCGAACTTCCACTCGAAGCGCAGCCAAAGGTAGAGCACGATGCCAATGGACACCAACAACAGCGCTACGCCGCCGTTGTCCACCAGTTCCTTACCCACCTGAGATCCCACGAACTCCACCCGTTGCATGACCACCGTGGGGTCCTGGGTTTTGAGGGAGGCGAAGACTTTCTCCGAAAGCTTGGCCCCGGCGATGTCCTCGCGGGCGGGCAGGCGAACCATGACCGTCTGCGAAGTGCCGAAGTTCTGCACCGTCGCATCCGAGAGCCCCTGGCCGCGCAGCACCTCGCGCACGGCGTCCAGGTTGGCGGGGTGGGTATAGGCCACCTCCATCACCGTGCCACCGGTGAACTCCACGCTCAGATGCAGACCGCGCACGGCCAGTGCGCCCACGGCCAGAAGGAAGACCACCACCGATATCGCATTGAATATCGGTGCGTACTTCATGAAGTTGATGTCAGTGCGAATCCGAAAAAATTCCATAACCCTAGCCTCTCCTGGTGAGTACCGCGCTAGCGCGCCGGCACCGCCTTGTGCTGCCAGTTCACATTCCCGATGGGTAGGCGCTCGAGCTTACGGCGCCGCCCGAACACCAGATTGACCATGGCTCTGGAGACAGCCACGGCACTGAACATGGAGGTGATGATGCCCAAGCAGTGCACCACCGCGAACCCGCGCACCGGTCCGGAACCGAAGATGAGCAGCGCCACGCCGGCGATCAGTGTGGTGATGTTGGAGTCCAGAATGGTAGCCCAAGCGCGCTCGTAACCCGCGCTGATGGCTGCCTGGGGCGTGATGCCATCGCGCAGTTCCTCGCGCACCCGCTCATTGATGAGCACGTTGGCATCAATGGCCATGCCCAAGGTGAGCGCGATTGCCGCTATGCCCGGCAGGGTCAAGGTCGCCTGGATCACGGAGAGCAAGGCCACCAGCAGCATCAGGTTGATCGCGAGCGACACCACGGAGATCACGCCGAAGCCACTGTAATAGATCATCATGAACAGGGCGATCAGGCAGAAACCGATCCACATCGCCTGAAATCCGCGGCGGATGTTGTCTGCGCCAAGGCTCGGGCCCACGGTGCGTTCCTCCACGATCTCCATGGGCGCGGCAAGGGCACCGGCGCGCAGCAGCAGCGCCGTGTCCGTGGCCTCCGTGGTGCTCATGCGGCCACTGATCTGCACCCGCCCACCGCCGATCTCGGAACGAATCACCGGTGCCGTCACCACCTCGGCGCGGCCCTTTTCGATAAGAATCATGGCCATGCGCTTGCCCACGTTCTCGCGGGTGACCTGCTGAAAGATCCGGGCGCCCGTCCCATCAAGGTTGATGTGAACCGCCGCCTCGTTGGTCTGGGAATCCACGCCGGGCTGGGCGTCGGAGATGCGATCTCCGGTCAGCACCACCGTGCGCTTCAACAGGTAGGGGACCTGGCCGCGGTCGTACACCAGTTCGTCGCCCAAAGGCACTTGGCCGGCAGCCGCAGCGGCGAGCGAACTCGGGTCGGCATGCTCCTCGTCCACCATGCGTACTTCTAGCGTGGCCGTGCGCCCCAGGATGTCCTTGGCCTTGGCCGTGTCCTGGACCCCGGGCAGCTGAACAACAATGCGATCGGCGCCGGATTGCTGCACGATGGGCTCGGCCACGCCCAATTCGTTTACCCGGTTGCGCAGCGTGGCCAGGTTCTGCTGGATGGCGAAATCCTGGATGCGCTTCTGCGCCTCGGGCCGGAGGGTTCCCACCAGGACCGGATCGCCGGCGCGCTCTTCGCGGCGCAGGGTGAGGTCGGGGAAACCGCGCTCGACAATAGCCTGCGCCTTCTCGCGGCTGGCACCGTCGTGGAAGCGCACCAGCACGCTGGCGCCCTCGCGGCTGATACCGCTGGAGCGCGCCTGCTCCTCGCCGCGCAGACCCGTGCGGATGCCCGCGGCCATGCTATCGAGTGCCTTGGTGATGGCGGTCTTCATGTCCACTTCCAGCAGGAAGTGCACGCCGCCGCGCAGGTCCAGGCCCAGGTACATGGGCTTGGCATTGATGCCGCCCATCCACCGTGGCGAATTCGACAGCAAATTGAGTGCGACCACATAGGTCTCGCCCAATTCCTTCTGCAGCAGGTCCTTGGCCTTGAGTTGGGCATCCGTGTCGCGTAAGCGCGCCTTGATGCCCGAGGGCTCCAGGAACACCTCGTCAGCGTTCACGCCCCCCTTGGAAAGGGCTTCGCGTACGCGAGCGAGGGCCGCTTCGTCGAGCTTGGCGCCGGCCTTGCCCGGTGACACCTGCACGGCAGGGGATTCGCCAAAGAGATTGGGGACCGCGTAGAGGGCGCCGACGAGCAAGACCAGCAGGATGAGCGCGTTGAGCCAGGAGGGATATCGGTTCATGGTGGAATGGGCGGCGAATCCGCAGCGGTTGGCACCCAGAGGGGAGTACCGCGCGGCCTCAGCTGGCGCTCTTGATGGTTCCTTTAGGCAATACCGTCTGAATGGAGGTCTTCTGGACCTGGATTTCCACGCCGGGTGCGATCTCCAACCCCACGTAGTTGTCGCCCACGCGAGCAGCGCGCCCGAGCACGCCGGAAGCGGTCACCACCTCGTCACCCTTCTGCAGCGCGGCGAGGATTTGTTTGTGTTCCTTGGCCCGCTTCATCTGCGGACGCATGACCAAGAAGTAGAGCGCGATGAAGGTCGCGCCCAGCATTACCGGGCTTAGAATGTCCATGCCCCCCGTGCCACCGGAGGCGCCCTGTGCAAAAGCTTCACTGATCAGCATGCAGTCCTCGGCACGTCCCCGATTAAGAACCTCCCCCGCCCGGCGTGCCTTGCGGCCCTCTTGGGCTAGGGCCGCCCATTTGGGCCGGTATTGTGACGGGACGGTTCTTCGGAAACGCGAAAAAGCGCCTAGTCTAGCACGCTCGGCTGATCGCCCGCCTGAGCGGCGAGGAAGCCCGCCACGTAGTCCTGCAGCCCACCGACTTCGATAGCCGAGCGCATGCCGGCCATCAGCCACTGGTAGTAGTGCAGGTTGTGCAAGGTGTTCAACTGCGCGCCGAGCATCTCGTCGATACGCTGCAGATGATGCAGGTAGGCGCGGGTGAAGTGCGTGCAGGTGTAGCACTGGCACTGCGCGTCAACGGGGGACAGGTCGTCGCGGTAGCGGGCGTTACGCAACTTCACCACCCCCTTGCGCGTGAAGAGCCAGCCGTTTCGGGCGTTGCGCGTGGGCATCACACAGTCGAACATGTCCACCCCCTGCTGCACGCCGCGCACGAGGTCCTCCGGCGTACCTACCCCCATCAAATAGCGCGGCCGCTCGCGCGGCAGGCGCGGTGCCGTGTGGGCGAGGATGCGCATCATCTCCTCCTTGGGCTCACCAACGGAGAGCCCGCCAATGGCGTAGCCGTCGAACCCGAGCGCCTCGAGTTCGCGCAAGGACTCCTCGCGCAGGTGCTCGTGCATGCCCCCCTGGACAATGCCGAAGAGTGCGTTGGGGTTGCCCTCGTGGGCGCGCTGGCTGCGCTCGGCCCAGCGTAGTGACAGGCGCATGGAAGCCGCCGCCGTGGCCTCGTCCGCCGGAAACGGCGTGCATTCATCGAAGATCATCACCACGTCGGAGTTGAGCGCCCGCTGGATCGCCATGGACTCCTCTGGCGAGAGGAAGCAACGGTCTCCGTTGACCGGCGACTGAAAGGCCACGCCCTCCTCGGTGATCTTCCGGAGCGCGCCCAGGCTAAAGACCTGGAAGCCGCCGGAGTCGGTGAGGATGGGGCCGCCCCAGCCCGTGAAGCGGTGCAGCCCACCGTGGGCCCGGATGACCTCGAGCCCGGGGCGTAGCCATAGGTGAAAGGTATTGCCGAGAATGATCTGCGCGCCGACCCCCCTGAGGGCTTCCGGTGTCATCCCCTTCACGGCGCCGTAGGTGCCTACGGGCATGAAGGCCGGAGTCTGCACCACGCCGTGGGCCAGCGTGAGCCGGCCGCGACGGGCGGCACCGTCGGTCGCCAGGAGTTCAAAACGCACGGCTGCCCTCCGGGGGGCGCTGCGGGTCGATCAGCATGGCATCTCCAAAACTGTAAAACCGGTAACGCTCGCGCACGGCGTGAGCGTAGGCACCCAACACCTCAGCGAGCCCGGCAAAGGCCGCCACCAGCATGAGCAAAGTGGAGCGCGGCAGGTGGAAATTGGTGAGCAGGCGGTCCACCACCTGGAAGCGAAAGCCCGGCGTGATGAAGATGTCCGTCTCGCCCTCCCCTGCTGTAAGGGGGCCGCCGGACGCTGCGCTCTCCAGGGCGCGCAGGCTGGTCGTGCCCACGGCCACGACGCGCCCGCCGCGCTGCCGGGTGCGCGCCACGGCCTCCACCGTGTCCTGCGGAATGCGGTACCACTCGCTGTGCATGCGGTGCTCGGAGATGTCCTCCACACGCACGGGCTGGAAGGTGCCCGCGCCCACGTGCAGGGTAACCCAGGCGCAATCCACACCGGCTTCACCCAAGCGAGCGAACATGGCCTCGTCGAAGTGCAGGCCGGCGGTGGGTGCTGCCACGGCGCCCGGCTCGCGGGCATAAACCGTCTGGTAGCGCTCGTCGTCCTGGGCGCCGGGGAGGCGGCGGACGTAGGGTGGGAGCGGCAGTTGCCCGTACGCGTCTAGGATGTCGGGCAGCGGCCGCTCATCGAGCAGACGCAGACGGTGGAAGCTGCCTTGCCGCTCACCCACGAGCGCCTCCAGCCCGCCCGGGAAGTGCAGCCGACTGCCTGGGCGCGGGGCGTGGCTCGCACGCAGTTGGGCGAGTACCTCACCACCGCCCAAGGGGCGCTCAATGAGCATTTCCACGGCGCCGCCGGAATCCTTGTGGCCCAGCAGGCGTGCCTTCAGCACCCGGGTATCGTTGAACACCAGCAGGTCGCCCGGCTGGAGCAGCGTGGGCAACTCGGCAAACAGGCGATCTTCCAAGGCCCCTGATCGACCCTCGAGCGTGAGCAGGCGGCTACCGCCGCGTTGGGCAGAGGGGTCCTGGGCAATCAGTTCCTCGGGCAGGGAAAAATCGAACTCGTCCAGACGCATGGTCAGCATTATAGACGGGGCCCGTTGCGGTAAATTTGAAGCGCGGCCGGAATTGGCCGATAATCCCGACCTCGCGCTGCCCGAGTGGCGAAATCGGTAGACGCAGGGGACTCAGACCACAAAAAACTTGAGCCCCCGGGGAGAAATTCCCGGGGTGAAGCCCGTCAAAGTCGGTGAAGGCCCTGGACCCCGCGTCCGAGCTAACGCCGAACCAAGCCTGCCCCCCCGGGGACAGGAAGGCGTAGAGAGCAGACGGCGGGCACCTAAGGTCGGACGGCCGGAAGGCGGAACGACTAGGGTGAAGGCGTGCTCCAGACCACGAACCCGTGCCCAGGCACGGGGCGGCGAAAGCCGAAGTGGTAAGAAAATCCCCCGCCGCAAGGTGTGCCGGTTCGAGTCCGGCCTCGGGCACCAAAAGGGCGTTTCAGGACATCCACAATCGTCCACAAAGTCCTGTTATTGAACTGACTCAGGCCCACTCTGGACAAAGGCCTACACCCGACACCCACCGCCGCGTGGCCCCGGCCGGGCGCAACTCTGGTGGCGTGGCAGAGCCTCGACCCGAGCGATCTTGCTCTGCGGGCGCGCGGTGGCCAAAGCG
>JANXRW010000079.1 GCA_025356655.1 Betaproteobacteria bacterium
CCGCTGCTCTGGCCACGGATCACCGAAGAGGAACAGAACTCCTTAGACGCCACCTGCCGCAAGCTCTACAAGTACCTAAACTCCACTTCAGCACCTGCTCCGTAGCCCCAAAACCACCCACAGATTCCGCCGAGGAGCCAAAGATTCTTTATCTCGGACCAAAGCTTACGAAGATATGAACAGTTGCTACTGTCACTTCGGCTTCACCAAGTAGATTCCATTCAACGGCCCTGGACGGTTCCTGGCCGCAAGCAGCGCAAGGGTGAAAAGTCGGTAACAACACAGACTGATGCTGAGTTGGCCGAAAGAATTTCCTGACAGGCTCCTTTCAGATTGGTAAGCGGTCTTTCACCAAGAATTGGCATGAATGGCTTTTTGGGGTCAGACTGAGACAATCCCCTTTTACGTATAGGCCACGACGCTGTTGCATTGCAGCAGATTTTCTGGGCCTCAATCACGGATTTCCGAAAGCACTTTGTTTGAACTGTCCGCAGTGCTGACGGTTGCCCCGGGGACGTCGATTGGTTGAGTCGGATCGGTGGCCTACCGGCCGAGATATACCGCAGTGATCTGCTCGCGCTCATGCCCCAGCTCTTGGCTGATCGTGAGACGCGCTTCGCGGTCGGTCTCGCGCTGCGAGGCCGTCAGGTCTTTCGAACGCGGCCCACCGGCCGCCGGCGCCGCCCAGCCGGTGAGTTCGCGGTAGCGAGTCTGCGCGTACTCGTGGCGGTGGCCGTGGATGCGGTGCACACCCGCTGCCGCGCACTGGTGCTCGAAGCGGCGCAGTTGATCGACATAGCTGCGCTCGGCCGGAATGAGGCTGCCCCTGCCGGCCAATGCCTTGGCTTCATCGAGCACCCGGCGCTGCTTGTCGTTGCGGATCGGGATCTCGCGCGGGCGGCCACCCTTGGTCCAGGTGTCCTTGAGAGCAGGCTTGTCGCCGCGGTCTGCCCACTCCGGGCGGATCTTGATCGACTCCCCGCGGCGCAGACCGAAGGCGGCCTGCAGCCGCAGCGACATTCGTGTGTAGGGGTCCGTGATCCGGGAGAGCTCGCTGCCGGACAGCTCGCGGGCCTTGCTGACGTTGGTGACGTAGGTCCGGTTGCCGATGCCGTAGTGGTCGTTGTCGGGGGCCATGACGTTCTGCTTGCCGATTTTCTCAGCCCACCATCGCAGCTCGGCCATTCGGGTCTTGATGGTGCCGACCGCCAGGCCCTCTGCCTTCCACCGTTCCACCAGTCCTTCGACATGCTTGGGCTTCAAGCTTGCTACAGTCATGTGCCGGTAGCCGAGATCATGGAGTTGGCTCGCCACCAGGTCGAGCACGCGCTCGCGATCGCGTTGCGCCGCGTAACTGCCGTCGTGGTTGCGCCGGCATAGCTGTTTCAGCTCATAGTTCAGGTCCCGCATTCGCTTCCCATCTGCTTCTCGTCCTGGTCTCCGTCTGTTGCCCCTGAGGCTTCCATCCGTTCGTTGTCGCGGGTGTGTGACGCATATCTGGTCAGTGTTTCTGTCCGTCCCGAACGCCTGGGCGTTGCGGAAACTACGAGGGACACGGGACACCACTCCCGTCTTGTGCCGAGTTGCTTGCTGGCCGCCGCGGCACACGGCATTGGCATCGATGGCGCTTGCTGCGGCAAGGCGGTCCATCGAGGTGAGCCATTGACCCAAGGCTCTGGGCGCGCCGGGTGGCGCCATGACGGACGTTGCCCGCGGGGAGCAGGCGGCGCAGATCGCGTTGCACGGTCGGAGGTTTTGACGCGCCGGGGAGCCCGTCACGTGGGTCCGTCACTTGCGACAGCCCCGGCTAAACCCTGTGCGCTGGGGCATCGTGCGCGTCGTCACTACTGGCTGGCGCCGCGTAGTGACGACGCGGTTGGCGCAGGGGTGGCTGGGGCAGATCGCGAGCGACATTGCAGCAGCAGCCGTTTGGCTGGCGCCGCGACGGTCCGGAATTACCGGCGGTGATCCTGCCGTTGGCCGCAAGGCTTGATGGGTGCCAGGCCATCGGGCGCAGCAGGGTTGCCGGTTGGGGCAGGTTGGACCCGGATGAGTGCCCGCGGCCTGACGGATATCCCCTAGCCTTGCGGCTGCCGGTTTTCAGGGGATGAGGCCGGCGATTGCGCCCGCGTGAGCGGGCAAGGGCGATGCGGTGACGGGCATCAGACGGGCTGACTCAGCCAGCGGGAAATTGATCGCGGCGATGCTGCTCCAGGTTTTAAAGTCTCGCAACAGCAGTGGTGACGATGCCGTGGCGTCTGGTGCGGAGGGCTATCTGCTGTGTCAGCACCGCTGACACTTTGGCATTACCCACGTAGCTGTGTAAGCGGCTACCGGAATGCGCGTAAATCTGGCTTTCTACGCGCAAAGTCGCCGGGATGGTGATTCTGGGACAGTCAGGTTGCTGAACGGGATGGGTGCGTAGGGCGCGTAAGGCCGGGCGGATCGTTGCAACCCGGGCTATGCTCATGCACACGCCAGATGGACAAAGGCCCGGGGTCCTTTCTTGACAGAAATCCCGGGCCTTCCAG
>JANXRW010000085.1 GCA_025356655.1 Betaproteobacteria bacterium
GTGGAAGGAGGCAACAGAGCACGTAGCGGACGCGCGCTGATTTGCTTGCCTCCGTCGGCAGCGTGAATCTTCTGCTGCTGAATTCGGCGCTGCCGATAGTCCTCGATAGATGCTGAACGCTTGCATGGCGAGAAAAACGTAGCCAGCGATAGGTACCGATAGATCCTGAAGGTCGCTGGTTTGGAGTGGTCGATAGATTTCGATACATGCCGATAGGTGCTGAATGCTATTTTTGGGTATCAGATGCAAATGACGGTAGATTTGACGGTAGAAATGCTACGCACCGAAAAAAGTTCTATACGTGACAACGGTTTATCGGTGCCGTTGATGATCGAGTGGGAATGATTCGGCGTCTTTCGGGGTCTATCGAGATCTATCGAAATTTGATGCTAAGTGCTTGTCATGTATAGAAAAAGTCTGTCGAGGTCTATCGACATCTATCGGGGGGATGAGCTCCAGTCTGACGGTAAATCCGACGGTAAAAAATAGAGACATGCACCACACCGATTTTTTACCGTCAGGCTGAAGCGGACTGTGACGGTAAAAAAGAAGTAGAAAAAATCAATTAAAACAACGACTAAGTCGTTTGTAGCGTTCGTTTTCTCTTGACGGTAAAATTCGCACGAACGGAGGTGCGACGATGCTGTCAGATGGGACGTTGAGAGGCCTCAAGCCAGAGGCCACGGCCTACAGGTGGCCGACCGGGACGGGATGTACGTGACCGTCTCGCCCAAGGGCACGATCACGTTTCGGCTGGACTACCGCCTCAATGGCCGGCGCGAGACGCTCACGATGGGCCGCTACGGTGCCAAGGACGGAATCTCGCTGCTGATGGCGCGGGAGCGCTGCATGGAAGCGCGGCGTGCTATCTCCGAAGGTCAGTCGCCCAGCCAGGAAAAGCAGCGCGAGAAGCGGCGCATGGCCGAGGCCAAGACCTTCGAGCAGTTCACCAACCGCTGGCTGGAAGAGGCGAGGATGGCGGACAGCACCAAGTCGATGCGTAAGAGCATCATCGACCGGGACATCATGCCGGCGTTCCGCAGTCGGTTGCTGGCGGAGATCGGCCCCGAAGACCTGCGCAACCTGTGCGCAAAGGTCAAGGAACGCGGCGCGCCCGCCACCGCCGTGCATGTGCGTGACATCGTCAAGCAAGTGTTCAGCTTCGCGGCACTGCATGGCGACAAGGCGCCGAACCCCGCAGACGAAGTCGGCCCCTCGTCGATTGCGACGTTTGTGGCCAAGGATCGAGCGCTGTCGCCGTCCGAGATCCGCGTCATGCACCGTGTGCTCGACACCACGGCGACGCTGCCGACCATTCGCCTGGCGCTGCGCCTAGTCCTGCTCACGCTCGTGCGCAAGAGCGAGCTCATCGAGGCCACCTGGAACGAGATCGACTTCGAGAACGCCGTCTGGACGATCCCGAAGAACCGCATGAAGGCGGGCAAGCCCCACAACGTCTACCTGTCACAGCAGGCGCTGGACATCATGGTGGCGCTACGCACCTGTGCCGGCGGCTCGCGGTTCCTGCTGCCCTCGCGCTATGACGCCGATCGCTGCATGTCGAAGGCGACCCTCAACCGGGTGACCCAGGTCGTGGTCGCGAAGGCGAAGGAGTCTGCCCTGCCGTTGGAGCCGTTCACCGTGCACGACCTGCGTCGGACGGGCTCCACCATCTTGAACGAACTGGGCTTCAACAGCGACTGGATCGAGAAGTGCCTGGCCCACGAGGACGGTCGGTCGTCGCGCGGTGTCTACAACAAGGCCGAGTATGGTGAGCAGCGGCGCCATATGCTGCAGGAATGGGCGGACATGATCGACGCCTGGGTTGCCGGCGAATCGCACACTCCCACCCTGTTACCGCCGACGATGAAGGTGGTTACCACGACGGCGCCGCTATGAAGCACGCCGCTGCCATTGCAATGAACGCCCCCGATTGCGCGTCCTGGATCCCTTTGGTGCTTGGATCCAAGCACCTGCGCTGAGTGGTCGAGGAAATTCTTCAAACACACACTGCGTCGGACGACCAAGGCATCAAACAGGGACCACACCAGAATGAAAGTCGTACGACTAAAGATTGAGAATTTTCGGAGCATCAAGAGCGCTGAGCTGCACTTTGACGGGCACGCTTTGATCGTCGGCCCGAACAACGTTGGCAAGAGCACGATCTGCGAAGCGCTCGACCTCGTACTGGGGCCGGATCGCATATCGAAGTTCCCGCCAGTGGAGGAGTTCGACTTCCACAACGCGCACTACCTGGCTCCTCCGGAGGTCGAGGGGGATGAGCCGACGCCTGTGCCGATCAAGATCGAAGTCGTACTCGTCGACATCAACGTCGAAGTCGAGAACCGATGCGGCCAGCACCTGGAGTTCTGGCACTCGGCTGAAAAGCGACTTCTCAACGAAGGTGAGGTCGACGCCGCAAACCCTCCCCTTGTAGTGAGTTGCTTGCGCCTCGAGACTGAGGCTGTCTACAACCCGGAAGAAGACGAGTTCGAGGCGAAGACGTGCTATTCGCGCAGCCCGAATGCCGACCCTGGCGAATTGGACAAAGTCAGCAAGGAAGTCAAACGCATGTTTGGGTTCCTGTACCTTAGGGCAGTCCGCACCGGCTCGCGTGCCTTGAGTCTGGAGCGAGGCTCGCTGCTTGATGTGATCCTGCGTCTCAGGGGCTCACGCGCGGGGCTCTGGGAGAAGGCCATCGAACGCCTGCGCAACTTGGACATCGAGAATGACGCTACTCACTTGCAGCCCGTTCTGAAATCGATAGAAGCGCGCCTCGGACGCTACATCGCTTCCGACGTAGACGGCAGGACGACCAAACTGCACGTTTCCCAACTGACCCGCGAGCATCTGCGCAAGACCATGGCGTTCTTTCTGGCAATGTCCAAGGACCAGACGCCAGTGCCATTCCAGCTGGTGGGCACCGGCACCCTGAATGTCCTGGTGCTCGCTCTCCTGTCGTTCATCGCCGAACTGAAGCCGGCGTCGGTCATCTTCGCGATGGAAGAGCCCGAGATCGCAGTGCCGCCCCACACGCAGCGCCGGATCGCGGACTACCTGCTTCACAACACGACGCAGGCCTTTGCGACCTCACACTCCCCGTACGTCATCGAGCGCTTCGAGCCGGAACAAACCCTGCTCCTGTCGCGCGGGCCTGACTCCAGCGTCACCGCCAAGAAGGTGTCTGATGCGGGTGGCCTCAAAGGGAACGACTTCAAGAGGTTTGCAAGGCGTGGTTTGACCGAGTGCATGCTCGGCAAGGGCGCCATCGTCGTCGAAGGCCTTACGGAATTTCACGCCTTGCCAGTGGCAGCCAGAAAGCTGGAGGAGAGCGAAAACGCGCTGCAGCCGCTCGACATAGCTGGCGCTGCGTTCTTCGACGCAGAGAGCGAGGGCGCAATGCCGAAGTTCGGCACCTTTTTCAAGGCGCTGGGACTGAAGACGTTTTCGTTCTATGACTCGATGCCTCGCCCACCTGAAAAGAAGAAGCTTTTCACCGATGCATTCGACGTGGATTGCGAGCATGTCTACACAGGCTTTGAAGCACTTGTTGTGAGCGAGATGCCGCTCGATCGTGTGTGGGCCTTCCTTGACGATCTTCGGACGACTGGCGACAACGGCAACTTCACGATTCCGGTAATGCGCCCGAGCGATGCGGACCTGAAAAAGTTGGCTCGTTCGGCACTGGACGGCAGCAAGGGCGCCGGTTGGGCAGCAAGACTCTTTGAAGGCAGCACGGTCGCCGAGTTGCCGCCGACAGTGACGGACTTTCTGAAGCACGTGTATGCGGCCTTCCCGAAGCCGTCAGATATCCCAGTGGAGATTGCGGTGGCGGCTTCGTCAGCGAAGCCCGCTGGCCTCGCAGCCGCCGGTACCGCTATGCCGCCCGCTGCTGCTGCTTGATCGAAGACGGCGCCATGGAGGTTTGCGGCCTGCGCCAGCAACTCCTTGATTGCAAGGGGCACGCCCTCGTCATCGGTGGCCCCGGAAGCGGTAAGACAACGATTGCCCTGAAGAAGGCCGTCGTGCGTATCAACGACGGTTTGGAGCCCGGTCAGTCTGTCCTCTTCTTGAGCTTCTCAAGAGCTGCCGTCGCTCGCGTGGGAGAGGCCACAAGGCGGGAAGTGCCGAAGGCGCAGCGTGGCATGCTGAGCATGCAGACATTCCACTCCTTCTTCTGGACGCTACTGTCGGCGCACGCCTACCTGCTTGGTGCTCCGAAGTCGTTGCGCATCTTGCTGCCCCAGGATGAGCAAGCCAAGTACGGGACGATCAAGGCGAAGGACCGCACGGAAGCGAACCCGGAATGGCAGGCCTGGCTGCAGGAGCGCGAGCGGTTGTTCCGGGAGGATGGGCTCATTGCCTTTGACCTCTTCCCGTCGAACGCGGCGCAGCTGCTGGAGCGCAGCAGCCATATCCGCCGACTCATCACGCAACGCCACCCTCTAATCATCGTGGACGAGGCGCAGGACACCAACGAACATGCTTGGCGCTGCATAGAGTTGGTGGCACCTGCTGCACAGGTGATCTGCCTAGCGGATCTGGAGCAGCAGATTTTCGACCACCTGCCAGGCATTGGCCCAGAGCGAATCGTCGCCATCAAGAAATCGCTAAACCCTTTGGAGATCGACCTCGGTGCGCAGAACCACCGCAGTGGCGGTACCGAGATCGCGACCTTCTGTTGGGGCTCACTTTATTCCGGGCTCCTCGGCGGAATCTGTGGGTGGTTTTGGGGCTACGGAGCAGGTGCTGAAGTGGAGTTTAGGTACTTGTAGAGCTTGCGGCAGGTGGCGTCTAAGGAGTTCTGTTCCTCTTCGGTGATCCGTGGCCAGAGCAGCGGA
>JANXRW010000111.1 GCA_025356655.1 Betaproteobacteria bacterium
AGCCCGGGTTGCAAGGATCTGCCCGGCCTTACGCGCCCTACGCACCCATCCCGTTCAGCAACCTGACTGTCCCGGAATCACCATCCCGGCGACTTTGCGCGTAGAAAGCCAGATTTACGCGCATTCCGGTAGCCGCTTACACCACGCTCAGTTCCGGCTCCGACGCCGGATCTGGGTGGCGGCATCGGGCGAGCAGCCCCTGGGATTCATCACGCAGCATCACCTCGTCGTCCGGCAGGCCGAGCCGTCCGCGCGGAGGATTCTGGAGGAGACACCGACACGGCAGCCGCGGGCGAGTGCCAGGGCCGCGCCCATGGAGTCCGGTCTTGGCGAGCAGGCTCGACTACGTCAGGGTGCAGCACCGCCCGCGTCTCGCGCTGGGCACCCAGCCAACCCCGGTTCTGTGCCAGGAGCGCGGCACCGGCGCGCCTGGCCTGACGCAACCGGACAAGGAAGGTGCACTCTCCCCAGCCTGGTAGGCCCCTGTCTGGCAGGCAAGCCCGCCGGTTGGCCTCACCGGCTTGCGCGTGGCCCTAGGACCTACCGCAGCAAGGGAAAAGGCGACCGCAGGTCGCCACGCTGCGCTCCCAGTCGAGGACAGGAAACACGGCCGCGGGGCTCAGGAATGCACGGTGGCGCAGGCCTCGCCTTCGGGCTGACAGGCTGGAGCACCCTGACTCGGGTTGGCCAGATAGGAGGCCAACATGGCGTCCATGGTGGCCGCGTGCTGAGTAAACCACACGCCCATCTCGTTGGCGAGCACCTGCACGAGTTGAGGCTTACCCTCCAGATAGTACTTGCGCACCTCCCGCATGACCATCAGAACGCCGTCGTGCTCCTGGCTATGGCAGTGAAGCATGGGAAAGTTGCCTTCCCGCATCCACTGGTTCTCCTGCTCGAAGTGCGCCTCGGTATGGGCGATGAAGGCATCGAGCCGTTCCAGCGCCGACTCCTCGGGGCCCTCTCCCAGGGCGTTGAGCAGCGCGACGAACTCGCGGTGGGTGTCGTCCATGGGTTCGTTGCCGAGAACCAGCGCATCCGACCAATCCAGCAATGCCATACGATCTCCTTGATCTAAGGTTACTGCCGAGGGCGAAGGTCTGGGCCTACGCCCGAATGTCGATAGCAGCACCGGGAGGGTCGTCCGCCCGGCGCGCCTGGCGTCGGCGTTCGCCCGCGCGGGTGTCCAACAGGGCCCGAGCGGCGCGTCGGCGCCGCTCCTCGCCACGGCGCTCGGCGCTACGGCGTTCACCCTGCCGGAGCAACTGGAGCGGTTCCACCTGCCGATAGGTTCGCAGCCGGACGAGGGCGCCCTGGGTTTGGGGCTCCTCCGCGCCCGCGGCCACGGCGCTTGCACCGGAGCGAACGCTTACCTGCGTCACCGGATTGGAGAAGTCCAAACGAGAGACCGCGCCGAACGGGGGAACATTGAGTTGCATCGGCGCCTCCTCAACCAGGCCCAGGCTTGGTGGTCTCCTGCAGTGTCACCAGCGCCGCGCGTTGCATCTCCAGCGTCTTGATGGTCATCTGCAGCATGCCCAGGTTCATCTTTAGCCAGGACTCCACGGTCTTGAGTTCCGTGAGCTTCTTGTCGACCTCGGCCACCGTCATAGCCGGCGCAAACATGCCCGGCAGCGGGAAGGACGCCGGATTCCACATCTTCTGGAAGAACTCCAGCAGATCCTTCGACGAATAATCTTCGCTCACGGGCACCTCAGGGTGATTGGCAATGGGGCTACATCGTTGGACCGAGGATCCAGGGTGCGAATTCGTCCTCACCGTAGCCTAACAGCTCGCTCTTGCTCGGCTGACCCGAGGCGGTCTTCAGGATCAGTTCGAAAAATCGCTGACCGACCTCCTCGATCGACGCTTTGCCATCGACGATCAGCCCACAGTTGATGTCCATGTCGTCTTCCATGTTCTCGAACAGCAACGTATTGGTGGCCAGTTTGAGCGAAGGCGCAGGCTTGCAGCCGTAGGCCGAGCCGCGACCGGTGGTGAAGCACACCACATTGGCGCCGCCGGCTACTTGTCCGGTGGCAGAAACCGGGTCGTAGCCGGGGGTGTCCATGAACACGAAGCCGTGCGCTTTGACGCGCTCGGCGTACTCGTAGACGTCGGCCAGCGCGGTCGTGCCGCCTTTGGCCACGGCCCCCAAGGACTTCTCAAGAATGGTGGTGAGCCCGCCCGCCTTGTTTCCCGGTGAGGGATTGTTGTTCATCTCACCGCCCAGGCGGTGCGTGTACTCCTCCCACCACTTGATTCGACGGACCAGCTTCTCGCCCACCTCGCGGCTCACCGCCCGGCGCGTGAGTAGGTGCTCGGCACCGTAGATCTCCGGGGTTTCCGACAGGATGGCCGTGCCGCCGTTGCGAACCAGCAGGTCCACGGCCGCACCCAGGGCAGGGTTGGCACTGATCCCCGAGTAGCCGTCGGAGCCGCCGCACTGCAATGCCAGCATCAGGTGGCTGGCGGGCACCGTCTGCCGCTGCACGCGGTTGGCCTCGGCCAAGAGGTCCTTCACGCGTGCGATCCCCTCGCGAATGGTCTTGGTGGTGCCGCCCGTCTCCTGGATGGTCAGGGTCTGCAGCTGGGAACTGCGCTCCAGCCCCTGGGCCGCGAGCAGGTCATTGATCTGATTGGCTTCACATCCAAGCCCGATCATCAGGGTGGAGTAGAAGTTCGGGTGGGTGGCGTAACCCGCCATGACCCGACGCAGGATCTGCACCGGTTCACCCGTGGAGGCGTGGCCGCAACCGGTCTTGTGATGGATCGGCACGACGCCATCGATGTTGGGGTAATCAGCCAGCGCATGGCCCTTGAAGTGCTCGGCGATGGCGCGCGTCACGTGGGCCGAGCAATTGACGGTGGAGAGCACGCCGATGTAATTCCGGGTAGCCACGCGTCCGTCGGCCCGCACGATGCCCTGAAAGGTAGCGGGTTGGGCCACCATCTCCACCGGCTTGTAGTCGACGCAGAAGGCGTAGTCGCGATCAAAATTGCCCATGGCTAGGTTGTGCACATGGACGTGCTCGCCGGCTTTGATAGCCCGGGTCGCGAACCCGATGATTTGGTTGTAGCGGCGAACCGGCGCCCCTTCGGCGATGTCGCGGGCTGCCACCTTGTGCCCGGCGGGCACCGTGACCGGCACACGCAGGGACTCCTTGATGATCTCCGTGCCCGCGGGCAATTCAACGCGAGCGATCACCACGTCGTCGGCAGCGTTGAGCCGGATGGTAAGGTCTACGGCTTGCAGCATGGGGCAGTCCTCCAGTAATGCTTCTAGGTATCAACCGTTCGCCGGATGCCCTGGCGCCGAGGGGGGCCCCCGCCGGTTGGGGGCTTGGATGCCCGCCAAAATCACACCAAGCTACCACCACCGGACGGCCTGTCAAGGGGCGAGCGCGGCGGCTGCTCGAAGCGAACCGCACGCCGGCGCCTGCCCCCGCCCGGCGCTACTCCTTCACCGCGCCTGTCATCCCCGCCACGTAGTGCTCCACGAAGAAGGCGTACAACACCGCGACCGGCAGCGACCCCATCAGCGCGCCGGCCATCAGGGCGCCCCAATGGTAGACGTCGCCCTCCACGAGTTCGGTGATCACGCCCACGGGCACCGTCTTGTTCTCCGAGGCCGAGATGAAGGTGAGCGCGTAAAGAAACTCGTTCCAGGACAAGGTGAAAGCGAAAATGCCCGCGGAGATGAGTCCCGGCACCGCGAGCGGCAGGATGATCTTCACCAGGATCTGCCAGCGGCTTGCCCCATCGATGAGGGCACACTCCTCCAGTTCGAAGGGAATCGACCGAAAATACCCCATCAGGAGCCAAGTACAGAAGGGTATCAGAAACGTGGGGTAGGTGACGATGAGCGCGAACCGGGTGTCGAAGATGCCCAACTGGAAGGTGATGGCCGCCAGGGGGATGAAAAGGATACTCGGCGGCACCAGATAGGCCAGGAAGACGCAGATGCCGAGTGTCCGCGAACCGCGCATGCGCAGGCGCTCGATGGCGTAGGCTGCCAGCACGCTGGCCGCGAGCGACAGGAAAGTAGAAATCACCGACACCTGCAGGGTGTTCCACATCCAGCGCGGATAGGCCGTGTCGAAGAGTAGTTTGCGGAAGTGCGCCAGCGTGGGCGCCACCACCCAAAAGGGGTTGCCGTCGGCCGCCAGCAGTTCCGCATCGGGCTTGAGCGAAGTAATCACCATCCAGTAGAAGGGAAACAGAAGCACGATCAGGAACACCGCCAACGGCACATAGAGCGTCACTACCCGCCGCGGCAGGGACTGCAGGTAGCTCATGCCGTCGTCTGTGGCACTCACCCGCGGGGTCCTCACCGGTCAGCCCCGCCCTGCTGCCAACGCCTGCGCTGCAGCCCGAAATAGCTAAACAGGACGGCCAGTAGCAAGAACGGAATCATGGCTGTAGAGATGGCCGCGCCCTCGCCCAAGGCCCCACCAGAGATGCCCCGCTGGTAGGACAGGGTGGTCATCAAGTGGGTCGCGTTCAGCGGCCCGCCGTGGGTGAGCACCCAGATGAGTTGGAAGTCGGTGAAGGTGAAGAGCACGGAGAAGGTCATCACCACCGCGATGATGGGCGAAAGCAGCGGCAGGGTGACATGGCGAAACTTCTGCAGCGCCGTAGCGCCATCGATAGCGGCCGCCTCGTAGAGCGAGGGGGCGATGGTCTGCAGGCCGGCGAGCAAGCTAATCGCGATGAAGGGCACGCCGCGCCAGACGTTGGCGACGATGACACTGCACCGGGCCAGCAGCGGGTTGCCGAGGAAATCGATGTAGTGGTCGATGAGTCCCAGGCGGACCAAGGTCCAACTCAGCACGGAGAATTGCGCGTCGTAGAGCCACCAGAAGGCGATGGCCGAGAGCACCGTCGGAACGATGAAGGGGAGCAGGACCACCGCGCGCAGCGCCGCCTTGAAGGGCAACCGCTCATTGAGCAGCAGGGCCAGCCACAGTCCAAGCGCGAACTTGATGACGCTCGCGGTGAAGGTATAGATGAAGGTATTCCACGCGGAGAGCAGGAATACGCTGTCGCCAACGAGGAATTCGAAGTTCTCCAGGCCGATCCATTGCCCTGAACTGCCGACCTTGGCGTCGGTGAAACCCAGCCACACCCCCAGGCCCAGGGGATAGGCGAGCAGACCGAGCAGCAGGATCGCGGCCGGGAGCAGAAAGAGCGCACCCAGGAACTCGCGGTTGTCGAGCAGGCGCCCGCGATGGCCCTGCGCTGCGCTGCCCGACTCAGCCACGACGGGGGTCGCGTGTGGGGATGCGCTGACCGCCCGCCGCGTCGAAGAGATAGGTCTTGCCCGGCAGGGGTGTCAGCCGAATCATTCCGCCTGGCTCGAACCGGTGGCGCTCACGCGAGATGACCGTCACCGGTGTGCCGCAGACTCGGCAGAAGATCTGGGTGTCCGCACCGGTGGGCTCGACCCCGAGCACCTGCGCGGGAAGTCCAGCCCCTGACCCGATCACAAAATGCTCAGGTCGCACCCCTAGCGTGAGCGCACTCCCATCGGGCAACTCGCAACCCTCCAGCGGCAGGCCGAGCGCATCGCCCAAGACCGCCTCAACCCCGTCTGGCGTGCGTCGCAGGCGCGCGGGAAGGAAATTCATGGCGGGAGACCCGATGAAGCCTGCCACGAAAACGTTGGCCGGTTCGTCATAGAGTTCCAGCGGCGCACCGCTTTGCTCCACGCGCCCGAGATTCATGACCACGATCCGGTCAGCCATGGTCATGGCCTCGATCTGGTCGTGCGTGACGTAGACCGAGGTGGTGCGCAGGCGCTGGTGCAGTTCGCGGATCTCGGTTCGCATCTGCACACGAAGGCGGGCATCCAGGTTCGACAGAGGCTCGTCGAAGAGAAAGACCTGCGGCGCGCGCACGATCGCCCGGCCCATGGCCACGCGCTGACGTTGGCCACCGGAGAGTTGGCGCGGATAGCGCTGCAGGTATTCGCCCAGGCCCAGCACGCGAGCCGCCTCCTCCACCCGGCGTTGGATGTCCTCGCGCGGGCGCCCCGCGAGCCGCAGGCTGAAAGCCATGTTGTCGAAGACGCTCATGTGCGGGTAGAGCGCGTAATTCTGGAACACCATGGCGATGTCCCGATCCTTCGGCGGCACGCGGTTCACCACCCGATCGCCGATGAGGATCTCGCCACTGCTGATCTCCTCGAGCCCCGCGATCATGCGCAGCAGCGTGGACTTGCCGCAACCCGAGGGACCGACCAGGACGGCGAACTCGCCATCCCGGACCCCCACGTCCACGCCGTGGATCACGCTCGTCTGGCCGTATTGCTTGCGCACCTGCCTGAGTTCAACCGAAGCCATGCTGCGGCGAGCGCCGCGCCCCCCTTCAGGCCCGGCCCTAGGGGTCGACCCGCTGCTGTTGGAGGCGCCGCCCGCAGGCTCGCCCCGTCGCAGTCTAACCAAGCACCACCGCGCCAGCAAGGCGCCGGGCAGCGACACAGCCATTCTCAAGGTGACGGTTAGGTGATCGGCGGGATGGCGCTTGCGGGGGTGTGGGGCCTCCGTTCAGCGTCGCGCCGCTGCGGTCACTGGCACCCCGCTGTGGCATACTTTGCCGTTTTATGCGGCAATCCCCGGTCGCCCGTCGGGCGGTGGCATGGGCGATGCCCGGGGGGAGGCGAGATGGGAACGAGACTACAAGGAAAGATCGCCGTGGTCAGCGCCGCGGCACAGGGCATCGGCCGGGCCACGGCCCTGGCTTACGCCCGCGAGGGGGCCCGCGTGCTGGCCACCGACATCAATCTAGACAAGCTGCGCGAGATTGAGGGTGAATCCGGCATCGAGATAAGCCGCTTAGACGCCACCGATGACGCTGCCGTCGCGGCCTTCGCCGCGCGCATCCCCGTGCCCGACGTCCTCGTGAACTGCGCGGGTTTCGTGCACCACGGCACGGTCCTGGAATGCACGCCCGAGCAGTGGGATTTCGCCCATCGCCTCAACGCGCGCGCCATGTACATCATGATCCAGGCACTGCTGCCGCGCATGCGTGACAACGGTGGCGGTTCCATCGTCAACATCGCGTCGGTGGCAGGCAGCATCCGCGGCATTCCCAATCGCTTTGCCTACGGTGCATCCAAGGCGGCGGTCATCGGCCTGACAAAGTCCGTGGCCATCGACTTCGTCAAACAGGGCATCCGCTGCAACGCCATCTGCCCCGGGACCGTGGACACGCCCTCGCTAGGCGATCGCATCAACGCCTTTGCCGACCCGGAGCAGGCCCGCCGGGACTTCATCGCACGCCAGCCCATGGGTCGTTTGGGCAACGCCGAGGAAATTGCCCAAGCCTGCGTCTACCTAGCGACGGACGACACCGCCTTCATGACCGGGCAGACGTTAATCATCGACGGTGGAGTCTCGCTCTGAGCACACGGCAGGGCGCCCCGCTGGACCACAACAATCTTTCGGAGGAGCAGGAAAAATGAAACTCGTACGTTTTGGAGCAGCGGGCCAGGAAAAGCCAGGCATCCTGGACCAACAGGGTGCCATCCGCGACCTCACCGGCATTGTCGCGGACATCGACAGTGCCACGGTCAGTCCCGAGGGACTGGCGAAACTGCGCGCGCTCGACGTGTCGGCGCTGCCGCGCGTGGCGGGAACCCCACGCCTGGGATCCCCCCTGGCCAATCCCAGCAAGTTGGTCTGCATCGGACTGAACTACTCCGATCACGCCAAGGAATCGAACATGCCGATCCCCACTGAACCGGTCGTGTTCTTGAAGTCCACCACGGCGATCAGTGGCCCCCATGACCCGGTGCGCCTGCCCGCGGGCTCGAAGAAGAGCGACTGGGAAGTAGAACTGGGCTTCGTCATAGGACGCAAGGCGCAGTCGGTCAGCGAAGCCGACGCGCTGGACTACGTGGCCGGCTTCGTGCTGGTCAACGACGTCTCCGAGCGCGAATGGCAGATCGAGCGCGGCGGCCAGTGGGTCAAGGGCAAGAGCTTCGACACCTTTGCTCCCCTGGGACCTTGGTTCGTGACTGCCGACGAGATCGCCAACCCGCAGAACCTCAGCATGTGGCTGGACGTCAACGGCTCGCGCTGCCAGACCGGCAACACGAGCACGATGATCTTCGGCGTGCGCAAGGTGGTGTCCTACCTCAGCTTCTGCATGACGCTCTTGCCCGGGGATGTGGTGAGCACCGGCACGCCGCCCGGCGTGGGCCTGGGCATGAAGCCCCCGCGCTTCCTCAAGGCGGGTGACGTCATGACCCTCGCCATCGAGGGCCTGGGCGAGCAGCGCCAGGAAGTTGTCGGCGGCTAGGGCTCGACCGTCTCCTTTGCAGGTGCACGCCTCAGAGGTGCGCGGCCTTGAAGGTATCGCAGTCGCGCACCAGCCCTGAGGAGACCCCCTGCCGGAACCAGCGAACCCGCTGCTCCGAGGTGCCGTGCGTAAAGGACTCCGGGGCGACATAGCCCCGGGCGCGCATCTGCAGGCGGTCATCGCCAATCTCGCTAGCGGCCTTCAGTGCCCCCTCCACGTCGCCTTGTTCCAGGATGTGGCGGGCGCGGTCAGCGTGGTTAGCCCAGACTCCGGCTAGGCAGTCGGCCTGGAGTTCCAGGCGCACGGACAGCGCATTAGCCTGTTCGGGTGTGCCCCGCTGCTGGAGAGCGTGGACCTTGTCGGAAATCCCCAGCAGGTTCTGGACGTGATGGCCCACCTCATGGGCGATGACGTAGGCTTCGGCAAACTCACCCGGGGCGTGGAAACGCTCGCGCAGATCGCGGTAGAAGCTCAGGTCGATGTAGACCTTGTGATCGCCCGGGCAGTAGAAAGGCCCAACCGCGGACTGTGCCATGCCGCAGGCCGAGCGTACCGAACCGGAGAAGAGGACGAGGTGGGGATCCTCGTAGGTTTTCCCGCCACCCCTAAAAATCTCGCGCCAGGTGTCCTCGGTGTCTCCCAGCACCGCAGCAACGAAGTCCTTCTGCGGGTCGCGCGCCGTCGCACCCTGGGCCGGGACCGATGCCGGCGCGGGCGCGGACACGCCGCCGCCCTGCTGCCCGAACACTTGCAGCAGCGGTCGCGGATCGACCCCGAAGATCAGCGCCACCACCACGACCACCACCGCACCGATGCCGCCGCCCAGCAGGGTGCCGGTCCCGGCGCCGGCACCGCCGCCCGCGCGCTGGTCCTCCACGTTCTCGCTGCGCCGTTCGTCCTCCCACCGCATCCCTGTCGCTCCCCTGCGTTCTCGCGGCTACCATAACCCCTCTTACCGTCGCTTGTCGACCGCCGTCCCTGCCTGACGACCTGCCCCAAGGAGGTGGACACCCCGTGAGAATCCTCGCCTGCTCTTCCTGCTCGCCCTTCCACCCGCCCGGGCCGCCCTGGGATCCGCTCGTCGAAGGCTTCCGCCTGCTGGAGGTGGCCTCGGTGGCCGACGCCATGGAACAACGCGAGGGTCGTCGCGCCTATAGGGCCCACGACACGCGCCCCTGGCACCGGCCAAGTTCGCCGGCCGCGCGGTCACCGTGCTATGACGCCGGGGGGAACATCCGGAGGGCTCGGCCGCCTCGACGGGCATGCTCAATGTCATCGACAGCGCCACCCCGGGCTCGGTCTACGTCATGGCGGTGGAGGATGGACTGGACTCCGCGGGCATCGGCGGACTGATGTCCACGGCCGTGAAGGACCGTGGCTTCGCCGGCGCCGTCATCGACGCTTCCGTGCGCGACGTACCGCAGATCCAGAAGCTGCGGTTTCCCGTTTTCAGCCGTGGCGTGGCGCTCTCGACCAGGATCAACCACTAACGCTTCGCCGGCGGCAACATTCCGGTCACCTGCGCGGGTGTGAGCGTGAGTGCCGGCGGCATCATCGTGGCGGATATGCGGCCGTGGCCGGGTACCCGCCGGGATGGCCCCGGAGGTGCTGCGCAAAGCGCAGGCCCTGGACGACGTCGAGCACCGCATGATCCGCTTCATCGAGAAGTAGAAAGCCATGAACGAAACCGTTCGCCAGTTCGGCCGGATTTAAGGTGCACTACCAGCGCAGGCACGCTCCATGCAGGGACGGGGAAGTGCAACGAGAACAGAGGACTAGAGATGGGTGCCCGAAGATTTTCCTCAGGTTCGAGTAAGGCCCGGCCAATCCTTACCGAACGCGATTACGACGCGGTCAAGGTCCTGCTCTCGCGGTGGGCACGGCTGCCCTCCGCGGAGGTCGACTGGGAGCGGGCCGAGGCCCTGCAGCAGGGGATCGCGACCTACGAGGCCCGCTACGCCTTGGCCGACCTTGAGCAAGGCTCGGAGTGGGTCGAGGGAATCTACGACGCGTCGCTGGACGACGACGTCGACACGGGTGGCGGGCGACGCTGGTCGGACGACGCGCAGTTCTAGGCCGGCCGCTTCACGACGGGTAGCGACGCTGCAGGTCAGCCACCTGCTCGCCGGTAAGGAATCGCGTGCGGTGCCCCTGCAGCATGAGGAACAGCCGCGCCGTTTCCTCCAATTCCTCGATGGCATTCACAGCAGCCTCCAGCGTATTGCCCGCGACCACCGGCCCATGATTCGCCAGGAGCACCGCGTGGTGCTTGGAGGCTCGCGCACGCACGGCGTCGGCCAGCGCCTTATCCCCAGGGGGGTAGTAGGGCACCAGGGCGAGGTCTCCCACGCGCATTACATAGTAGGCCGTGATGGGTGGGATCGGTTGGTGCTCGTCGAGCCCGTCCAGGCAGGAGACGGCCACGGAGTGGGTGGAATGCAGGTGGACCACCGCAGCTGACTGAGGGCGCTCCTCGTACATGGCCAAGTGCAGAAAAGATTCCTTAGAGGGCGGATCTCCGGAGAGCAGTCGCCCCTGCGGGTCGAGTTTGGAGATGCGGGCGGGATCGAGCCGTCCCAGGCAGGAATTGGTCGGCGTCAACAGCCACCCGTCGGCGCACTTGGCGCTGATGTTGCCCGCGCTGCCAAAGGTGAGGCCACGGTCATACAGGGACTTGCCCAACTGGGCCATGTCCTCGCGCAGTCGCACTTCGTTCATCCGTTCGTCTCCTGGCTCAGCCCAGCATGCCCAGGGCTTTGGTAAAAAAATCAGGCGCCCCGAAGTTCCCCGACTTTAAGCTCAGTGCCAACGGCGGTTCGTCCATGCTGGTGGTCCAGGGGACCCCGGGGTCGATCTCCGGACCAATGCGCAGCCCACTCACCCCAAGCGCATTCATCACCGCGCCGGAAGTCTCGCCGCCGGCAACCACCAGGCGCCGCACGCCGCGCTGCACCAGGCCCTGAGCGATGCGCCCCATGGCCCCCTCGAGCAGTTCACTCGCTCGTTCGCGCCCGAGCCGCTCCTGTATGGCCCCCACCTGGGCGGGATCGGCGGTGGAGTAGATCAGCACCGGCTTGGCACCCAGGCGCGTGGCCGCCCACTCCAGGGCCTGTGCGGCGACGTCCTGGCCCGCTGCCAGGGCCACCGGATCGAGTTCGAAGGCGGGATGGGCCTGGCGCAGGGCTTTCACCTGCCCCTGCGTCGCCACCGAACAACTGCCGGAGAGCACGGCGGCGGCGCCCCTCACCTGCGGCAGCGCGTCAGCCTGCCCGGGTTGCAACTGGCCACTGCGCCGGAAGTTCGCCGGCAGGGCCATGGCCAGACCGGAGCCGCCCGTGACCAGTTGGAGATCA
This sequence comes from Betaproteobacteria bacterium, assembly GCA_025356655.1. Lineage (GTDB taxonomy): Bacteria > Pseudomonadota > Gammaproteobacteria > Burkholderiales > SHXO01 > SHXO01. The sequence continues at coordinate 11,658 of JANXRW010000111.1, forward strand.
GCGCATGCCTCACCCAGCGTAAAAAGGTGCCGGTCGGTGATGGCATCCAGGATCGCGTAGCGCGTACCTTGCTGGGCGAGGCGCTCGAAACGCTCGCGCACGGCGGCCGGGCCATTCGCGACGTCGGTATAGGGCACCAAGCCTACCGTATGCGGTGTCTGCCGTGAGAGCACCCGAACGAGCGAGGGATCGGTCATTGGGTTGAGCGGGTGGTTGCGCATACCCGACTCCGAGAGGAGCTCGTCGCCGACGAACAGGTAGCCTTCATAAATCGTGCGCTTGGCGGTGGGAAAGGCCGGGCAGAACACCGTGAAATTCGCACCCAGCGCCTCGAGCAGGGCGTCGGCGACCGGTCCGATGTTGCCCCGGTCGGTGGAGTCGAAGGTGGAGCAGTATTTGAAGTAGACCTGCCCCACGCCCGCGCGGCGGAGCCAGTGGAGCGCCTCCAAGGACTGCGCGATGGCCTCGGCCGCAGGATTGCTGCGCGACTTCAGCGCGATGACCACAGCGTCGACGCCCTCAATGGCCTCCACCCGGGGCACACCCAGCATGACGACGGTGCGCATGCCCTCCTTGACCAGCGAGTTGGCCAAGTCCGTGGCCCCGGTAAAATCATCGGCAATGCAGCCCAGCAATATACTCATCGATGCAATTCCTTCCTCACCAAACCCAATGGGCTCGTGGCGCTAGGTGCACGTGACGCTATGCATTCCGGCCCCCGGAGCCGGAAGCATACCGGAGCGGGGCAGGCCAATTCAGTGGGCCTGCGTCTGCGGGCTCGCCGCCCGGCCCCGCGATGCAAATCCTCATGTCTTCCAGTGTGGCGGCAGCGTCCGCTCCAGGAAGGGCAGCGCCTCCAGGCGCGCCATCCAGGCCGTGGTGGCCGGACCCAGGAGTGAGCGCATGGGCGTGTCCGGCCGGCGCGCCTCCACCCGCAGCGCGAGCGCGAGGAAGGGATACAGGGCGTAGTCGGCCGCAGAAAGCGCGCCGGCCAGGTAGTCCTGGGTCAGTGTGCTTTCCACCCAGTCCAACTGCTGTGCCGCGACTTGCCGCGCCTGCCCGATCACCGCCTCGTCCCAGGCCGCACGGGCCGTCAGGAACACCGCATGGAACAGCGGGCTCATGGCCTCGTCCAAGTAGGAGTCGATCTCACGGATCAGGCGCCTCGCCAGTGCCCGTTGGCGAATCCCCCCCGGAAACAACGGGGCCGCACCGGGAAAGCGCTCGTCGAGATATTCCACGATGGCCGCCGACTCGAACAGCGCAAAACCGTCGTCGACCAGGACAGGCACCTTGCAGCGCGGATTAATGGCAGCAAACGCCTCGCTGCGGTGCTCGCCCGCGGAGAAGGAGAGGGTCTTGATTTCGTAGGGCACGCCCTTGTGCTCCAGGGCGAGCCACACTCGCCAAGCGTAGGGCGACCCGGAACCGTAGTAGAAAGTGATCGACACGGGAACTCCTATTAACTGAGGGGCCACGCCCGAGGCGTGCAGCCGGGTTCAATCCTACCGCAGAGCGCGACGGCTCGCGTCGGGGTCGGGGGGCGCCAACGCCGCGGCAGCATTGGGGTAAGATCGACAGCGGGTGACTCTTTTCGACGTAACCTGGGAGGGAGCGCAAGCCATGGACCCCGCGCGCAAGGCGTTGCTGGAGTCACTAGAGGGGAAGGCGCGGCAGTTGCGGCGCCACGTTTGGAGAGCGCTGAGGGCCGGCGGCAGCGGCCACGCCGGCGGGTCTTCCTCGGCGGCGGAACTCCTCGTCGCATTGTACTTCCACCGCCTTCGGCTGCGCCCACAGGAACCTGACTGGCCAGGTCGCGACCGCTTCGTGCTCTCCAAAGGCCATGCCAACGCCGCGCTCGTCGCCACCCTGGTTCTCGCGGGCGTCGTGGAAGAGAGCGTGCTCGACCGGTTCTACGGGTTTGAGTCCCCCTTCGGCATGCACCCCGACATGAAACTGCCCGGCATCGAAATGTGCACCGGCGCCCTGGGTCACGGGTTGTCCATCGGCGTGGGGATGGCCCTGGGGTCTCGCCTGCAAGCCTTGCACTTCCACACCTTCGTCATGGTGGGCGACGGGGAGTTGCACGAGGGTTCGAACTGGGAGGCGGCCATGTCGGCTGCACACCACCGCCTGGGCAATCTGACGGTCCTCGTGGACTACAACCGTATCTGCCAGTCCGGGCCACTGGCGGAGGTCATGGACGTCGCGCCGCTGGCAGAGAAGTGGCGCGCCTTTGGCTGGCAGGTCGTGGAGATCGACGGCCACGACCTAGCGGCGGTGGCCGACGCCCTGGATGCGGTGCCGCTCCGTCCCGGGTGTCCGAGCGCGATCATTGCCCACACCACTAAGGGCAAGGGCGTGAGCTTCGCCGAGAACACGCACCTCTGGCATAGCAACAACGTGGACGAGGCGGTCTACAACCGGGCGCTAGTGGAGTTGGGCGTGCCATGACGACACCGCCCCCCATGAACACGCCGGCCCCCCTGAGGTCGGCAACTTGGCGCAGCCGCAGTGCCAACCAGACCCGACTGGCCTTCGGCCAAGCCCTGCTGGAACTCGGGCAGGAAGACCCTTCGACCGTGGTCATCTCCGCGGATACCCAGGACCTCCTGGGCATCCGGAGCTTCGCCCACGACTTCCCTGAGCGCTTCGTGGAGTTGGGCATCGCTGAGCAGAATGCCATCGGCGTGGCGGCGGGAATGGCCACCACCGGCCTGCATCCCTTCGTCTGTGCCTACGCGCCGTTCATCACCGCGCGCAGCATGGAGCAGGTGCGTAATGACCTAGCCTACGCCCGTCAACGGGTCGTGATCGGCGCAGCCGCGAGCGGCATATCGCTCGGCGTGGCCGGCGGTACGCACCACGCGCTGGAGGACCTGGCGCTCATGCGCAGCCTGCCCAACATGACGGTGATCGTGCCCGCCGACGTGACTGAAGCCTACCGTGCGACCTTGGCAACCCGCGATCTGGACGGGCCGGTTTACCTGCGCCTGGGAGGACGGGTGGAAGAGCCGCCCGTCGGCGACCTGGAAGCGCCGTTCCAGGTGGGTCGATCGGTGCAACTGCGCTCCGGCGGAGACGTCTCGATCATTGCCTGCGGTGCGCTGGTGAGCCTGGGCCTGCAGGCAGCCGCCCTGTTGCACGGTGAGGGCATCGAGGCGCGCGTGATCAACATGCACACGATCAAGCCGCTGGACCGGGATGCGGTGCTGCGGGCTGCTGGCGAAACCCGGGGCATCGTAACCGCCGAGGAGCACCACCTCTGCGGAGGACTGGGGGGGGCGGTTGCGGAACTGCTCGCTCTGGAGCGCCCGACCTACATGCGCATGATCGGGATGCCCGACGTCTTCGCCGTAATAGGTCCCACCACCGCCGTGCGCGAGAAGTACGGCATGAGCGCCGCCGGCATCGCACGCGCCTGTCGATCGCTCCCAGGCCTGCGCTAGTCGGCCTTGGTTGGAAGCGCAATCCCGTCGGCCTCGATGACGCGCGAGAGTGCCTCTTCCAACAGGGTGCGCGCCGCACCCGCGCTGGCCTCGAGAAAGCGGTGCAATTCCTGGTCCTCTGCCTGATTGAGCCCGCACTCTCTGCTGTAGGTCTCGAAGGCCCCCAGCCCACGGAGCAGGGTCACCAGGTGGCGTGGACACTCGCAAGCGATGGACTCGGCGTGGGTGCCGAGCCAGACCAAGTCTCGCTCCGAAAAACGCGACGCCCGCCGCGTCATGGCCGACGCCTCCCCCGCCGCTCCGAGCGCCAGCGCGCAGGCTTGGCGCAGCGCCGCGGTGTCCACGGGCAACTGGCGGGTGAGGACGCCTCGAAGGGCTAGGCTGCGCAGCGCGCTGCGCCGCCCGAACCCGTAGAGGACTACCTGGGCCCGGCCGGGTGCCTGCCGCGATAGGGCGTCGAGCGCCAGGACCGTGGGATCCTGCAGGGATGCGAGTTCGACCACGACTAGGTCCGCATCGGGCACGTCGGGCTGGGCCTCCAGTTCCTGAACACTGGCGAAGGTAGCGACCACCCGGGCCCAATCAAAACTACCCTGAGCCACACTGGCCCGCAATCCCACACCCGCGAGGATGATGCGGGCCCCGCCCTGCGCCGGAGCGTGGCGGGCGCGCGCAAGTTCCAGGGACTGCAACTGCGCCGCTAATTGCTCCTGCGACAACCCGGCCAGCGTGCCGATGGCGAACCCGCGGTCCACCAGCGCCTTGAGTATGGCTAGGCGCTGGATCATGGCATCGGAGTAAACCCGGTCACCGGAGGCGCTGCGCCCGGGACGTACCACGGCATAGCGGCGCTCCCACATGCGGATGGTGTCCACTTTCATGCCGACCAATCGCGCGGCGACACCGATGGTCTTGATGTCTTCGCGGCTGGTCTGAAGATCCTCGCCAGGGGCAGCGGGCGGCACGGACGGGGGCACGGGATACTGCCTCGATTGGGCCGGCGATGGCACCGGCGCTAGGTTCGCTGTTGCAGGGGTGACGGGCAAAGGCTCTGCGAGGCGCAGGGCCGCACGGCGCCCGCCGTCTTTCCGGGCTTGCTCGACCGGATGGGCGCGGATCCGGCACGGGTCCGGGATGTCCTCACGCCTCAGCTGGAAGGCTGCGCTCGCGCCAACGGATTGTCAAGGCTTTGTCCTAGACAATACTTGATCAATTATGGCGGGCAGCAAACGGATACGCCATGATTCCGGGACAACGGCGGCCCCCTTCGACCGCGACAGCGTCAGACTGACACCGTTCCGGTATCGTCGAGAGCGCAGCCGGCTACCTTCCAACTGCCGTCGGGCTGGCGTTCCATGATGAAGAACGCGGTGAGTGTTTCCTCATCCCGGGAGATGAGTTCCACCGGTTGGACCGGCTGTGCGCCGACCACGTAGGGCTCGAGAAAGCGCACCGCGCGCGGACGATAGACCGGAGCGTAGTCCTCGCGGACCATGCGCAGGAATTCGCGCGCACTGCGAAACTGGCGCCGCACCGCAGGGGACGCAAGATCGTAGGCTGCCGTGGCGTCGTCGCGCTGGAAAGCGGCCAGTTGCAAGGACACGGTCGTTCTGATGGATTTCCAGTCCTCAGTGCCGGGCGCGGCCACGCCGGCACCGCTCTGGGCTTGGGCCAACAGGCTCAAGGAGACCAGCAACCAAGCCAGTAGAGAACGTGAAAGCCGCATGGGATAAGCCCCGGGCACCAGGACTGGGCGTTAGAATGATAGTCTTTGGATGCTACCCGGTTGCGGGCCCGCAGGAAAGCCTCGGTGCCACCGGTATGATCCGCGGGAACTGCAATGGACGAAGCAGTGCGCCTTGGCCTATCGCGCTGGCCGGCGGTACCCCAGGTATACGGTTGGCTGGAACTGGATCGACGAGGGCAATGGCGGATCAAGGGCGACATCGTGCGCCACGGCCCGCTGGCCGCGTTCATCGGACGCAACTACGAGGCCGACGCCGAGGGTCGGTGGTATTTCCAGAATGGCCCCCAGCGAGCGTACTGTAGTCTGCAATATACCCCGCTGATCCTACGCGCGAGTTTGCAGGCAGGTGCGCTGAATCTCCTCATACATACCGGCGCGCCGGTCCGGCAGTTGAACTCCGCCCACTTGGACGACGAGGGGAATCTGCTCCTGGTGTGCGACGCCGGCTGCGCCCTGGTGCACGACGCCGATCTACCCCTCGTGTTAGAACATGTCCTGGACGCTGCGGGGCGCCCCGCGGATCTCGAGGCACTCGCGCGGCTGCCCAACTGCGACCCAGGCTGCGCCCCACCTTACGACGAACGGCCACGGTTGAGCGCAGGCGGGCGCCTGCTGCCCATCGAGCCCATCAAGCGCGCCGCTGTCCCGGGACGTTTCGGGTTCAACCCTGCGCCACGGGCATCCCCAGGACAGCCCGACTGCTGATCAGCGCACCCGGCGCTGCGTGTAGGTGTCCTCGATATGATCCTGGAAAAAGCTAAATAACGACGTGGCGCCCACCAACCGGCGGTGTACGTCGGCTGGCACGCGGTCGTATTGATACACCGCGCCCCCGGAGAGTTCCACCTCCAGGGTCTGGTTGCGCGCGTCGTAACCCACGCTACGGATCTGTGAGGAACTCACCTTCGCCCGTTCCACGGCGCCCCCGACCTCGCTGCGAGCAACAGATAACTTGGACGGGAGCAGCAAAAGAGTTAGCGCCCGCCCCGACTTCTGGCAGGTCCAAAAACCGTCGCCTCACCCGCGCCCAACTGAGGCCCTGGGCTAGCGCGACGGGCAGAAAGCCACAATCGTACCTTGCGCTAACTGGCACCGAACGCCGCACCCTGGCCTCCCCATGCCTGTGGCCTCGCGCAGCGCGGACCCCAGAGCCCATGCAACCGGCAATGCCCAGGACAAAGCCCGCGGCGGTGACTGGAATCCTCTCGGACGCAGACCACGCGCAGGCATCCTAGCCATGACGCCCTAGTTCGGCAGCGTGTTGGACACCGGGAAGGGCCATGCTGCCGGGGCCGGGGCTGCGGGCTTCGGCGCCACCACCGCCGGCGCCAGTTCGGCCGTGATGGCGGGCTTGGCAGCGACAGGCTTCCTCTCCGCAGGTGCCTTCTTGGCGGCCGGAGCTTTCTTCTCGGTCGTTGCGCTGGCCGCTACAACAGAGGCCGGCTTCTCCGCGGGCGCCGCTGCGGCCTTCTTCACGACGGGCTTCCTGGCCGCCGGTGCCGCGGGCTGCTTAACCACTGCTGGCGTAGGCGCCGCTGCCGCCTTTTTCCCCGCTGCCCGCTTCTTGGGGGCCTCGGCTGGCTTCACAGCCGCCCTCTTTGCCACCGCTTTCTTCGGTGCTACCGCCTTGGGCGCCGCCGCTTTCTTTGCCGATGCTGCCTTCTTGGCGGGGGCCGCGGCCTTCTTCGGCGCAGCTGCCTTCTTGGCTGTCGCCGCCGGCTTTTTAGCTGGCGCTGCCTTCTTCGGCGCCGCGACCTTCTTCGCAGCTACCGCTTTTTTAGCCGGAGCTGCCTTCTTTGCTGGAGCAGCCTTCTTCGCTGCCACAGCCTTCTTCGCTGCTACGGCCCTCTTCGCTGCCACAGGCTTCTTGGCTGCTACGGTCTTCTTCGCAACCGGCTTCCTGGTGGCGGCCACCTTCTTCGCTGCCGGCTTCTTGGCCGCCGGTGCGGCCTTGGCTGCCGGCTTCTTGACGGCCGCGGCCTTCTTCACCACGGCCTTCTTGGCGGCGGGCTTCTTCTCCACGACCGCCTTCTTAGCCATGGGCTTCTTGGCTGCAACTACCTTCTTTGCAGCAACCGCCTTTTTGCCTGCCGGCTTGCTCGCAGCAGCCAGCTTCTTGGCCGCCGCCTTCTTCGCCGGAGCCTTTTCCTTGGCCGCCGGCGCCTTTGCTACCGCTTTCTTAACTGCCATTTCTCAACCTCCTACGGAGCTTCGTTGAACAAACGCACCGACCGGTGCGACCACTGCCCCCCCGGCTTTCGGGGAATCCGATCCGGTCCGGCTGCCGGGAACGCTGCAGTACGACCTTCGCGGTAAGAAAGAAGAAAGCCGCTACTGCCCCGGGCGACATCCCGGGGGCGAGGGCGGCTACTCACATCATGGACGCACACCCCCTGGAGGAGGCGAAGCGGCGCTTCTACGCAGCATCAGTCCCAGTTGAGTGCTCCCCCGGTTTGATATTCGATCACCCGTGTCTCGAAGAAATTCTTCTCTTTCTTCAGATCAACCATCTCCGACATCCAGGGGAAAGGATTGTTGGCCCCCGGGTAGAGCATGTCTAAGCCAATCTGCTGACACCTGCGATTAGCGACAAAACGCAGATATTCCTTAAACATCGGTGCATTGAGGCCCAGGACGCCACGCGGCATGGTGTCCTCGGCGTAGCGGTATTCCAGTTCCACGCCACGCTGCATGAGCGTCGCGATCTCGGAACGGAACTCCGGGGTCCAGAGATGGGGATTCTCCATCTTGATTTGGTTGATCAGGTCGATGCCGAAGTTGCAGTGCATGGACTCATCGCGCAGGATGTACTGGTACTGCTCGGCAGCCCCGGTCATCTTGTTCTGACGGCCCAGCGCCAGGATCTGCGCGAAGCCCACGTAGAAGAACAGGCCTTCCATGATGCAGGCGAAGACGATCAGGCTCTTCAGGAGCTTCTGGTCGGCCTCCGGCGTGCCCGTGCGGAAGGACGGATCGGTCAGCGTGTCGATGAAGGGGACGAGGAACTCGTCCTTATCACGAATGCTGGCAATCTCGTGGTAGGCGTTGAAGACCTCGCCCTCGTCGAGACCAAGGCTCTCCACGATGTACTGGTAGGCGTGGGTGTGGATCGCCTCTTCGAAGGCTTGACGCAAAAGGTACTGGCGGCACTCCGGCGCGGTGATATGGCGGTAGGTGCCCAGCACGATGTTGTTGGCGGCCAAGCTGTCGGCCGTGACGAAGAAGCCCAGGTTGCGGGTCACCACCCGGCGCTCATCCTCGGTAAGCCCACCCGGCTCCTTCCACAGGGCGATATCCCGACTCATGTTCACTTCCTGCGGCATCCAGTGATTCGCGCAGGAGGACAGGTATTTCTCCCAAGCCCACTTGTACTTGAAGGGCACGAGTTGATTGACATCCGTGTTGCCGTTGATGATCCGCTTGTCCTCCACCCGGATCCGGCGCGCACTACCCTGCTCTGCGCGCGGCAGTTCCTGGGCGCGCGGCAACTCATGCGTGGCCGAGAAACCCAGGTCTGCGGCCCCGATGGCGCCGCCCAAGGGGATATTTCCGGAGGCAGGCATACGTCCGGGGGCGATCGTCAGGGTGTCGATATCTTCGAATTGCAGCATCTCTAATCTATCCTCGGTCGATGTTCCTGTTAGGAACCCGAAAGGCATAACTCTCTGTCCGAAAGCAGGAATTATACCTTGCGGTTTCCTGCCGCTGCGCGACAGACGCAGAACGTCGGCATCATTTCCTTACTGACAGGCCTCGCACTCCGGGTTGTCGATTGCACAGAACCCGCCCGCCGCACCAACGATGGCGCCGTCATCGGTCTGACCGGGTGAGGACGTCCTCGCACCCCCACCCATCGTCGTGCCGCCGCTCGTCGGCACGGCGTTCAGCGCCCCCGCGCGTCCCGTGGATTTCTCTGCCGAGGTGGCTCCCAAGGTCCGAAGGTAATAGGTGGTCTTAAGGCCCCGCAGCCAAGCCAAGCGGTAGGTATCATCGAGCTTCTTGCCGGAGGGCGACCCCACGTACAGGTTCAATGACTGCGCCTGGTCGATCCACTTCTGCCGCCTGGCGGCAGCTTCCACCAGCCAGGAGGGGTCGAGTTCGAAAGCCGTGGCGTAGAGATTGCGGACCTCGAAGGGGATGCGGTCGATGCGCGACAGGCTGCCGTCGAAGTACTTCAGGTCCGCGATCATCACCTCGTCCCACAGGTTCGCACGCTTGAGGTCTCGCACCAGATACTCGTTGGTCACCGTGAACTCGCCCGACAGGTTGGACTTCACGTAAAGGTTCTGGAAGGTCGGCTCGATGCTGGCCGACACACCCACGATGTTGGCTATTGTCGCCGTTGGTGCGATGGCAATGCAATTGGAGTTACGCATGCCAACCGACGTGATGCGCCGTCGCAGCGTGTCCCAGTCCAAACGCGCCGTGCGATCGACCTCCAACTGCCCACCTCGCTGCTCGGCCAACAGTTCCAGGCTGTCGTGGGGCAGTATCCCCTTCGACCACAGCGAGCCTTCGAAGGTGGAATAGGCGCCACGCTCTTCGGCCAGGTTGGCGGAAGCCTCGTAAGCGTAGTAGGAAACCGCCTCCATGGACCTGTCAGCAAAATCCACGGCCTCGGCCGACGCGTAGGGGAGGCGCATCTCGTGCAGGCAATCCTGGAAACCCATGATGCCCAGTCCCACTGGACGGTGCTTAAAGTTCGCGTTGCGGGCCTTGTCGACCGCGTAGTAGTTGATGTCGATCACGTTGTCGAGCATCCGCATGGCCGTGGTGATCGTGCCCTTCAACTTGTCCAAGTCCAGTCGTCCGTCCCGCATGTGCGCCACCAGGTTCACCGATCCCAGGTTGCACACGGCGATCTCGGTCGCGCTCGTGTTCAGGGTAATCTCCGTGCAGAGGTTCGAACTGTGCACGACTCCCACATGCTGCTGCGGTGAGCGGATATTGCACGGATCCTTGAAGGTGATCCAAGGGTGTCCCGTCTCGAACAACATGGTGAGCATCTTGCGCCAGAGCGTCTGTGCAGGCAACCGCTTGAAGAGCTTCAACTCACCGCGGTCCGCCTTGGCCTCGTGGGACCGGTAGGCCTGTTCAAATTCGCGCCCGAACTTCTCATGCAGGTCCGGCGTATCCGCGGGCGAGAACAACGTCCACTCGCCGCCTTCCATCACGCGCTTCATGAAGAGATCCGGAACCCAGTTCGCGGTGTTCATGTCATGGGTGCGCCGGCGGTCATCGCCGGTGTTCTTACGCAGTTCCAGGAACTCCTCGATGTCGAGATGCCAAGTCTCCAGGTAGGAGCACACGGCGCCCTTGCGCTTGCCGCCCTGGTTCACGGCTACGGCGGTGTCGTTCACCACCTTCAAGAAAGGGACCACCCCCTGCGACTTGCCGTTGGTCCCACGGATGTGCGAACCCAGGGCGCGCACCGGCGTCCAGTCGTTGCCCAACCCGCCGGCGAACTTCGACAGCAGCGCATTCTCCTTGATAGCGTCGTAGATACCTTCCAAGTCGTCGGAGACCGTGGTGAGATAGCAACTTGAGAGTTGCGAGCGCAGGGTGCCCGAGTTGAACAGGGTCGGCGTGGAACTCATGAACTCGAAACTCGACAGGCACTGATAGAACTCGACCGCGCGCGCCTCCCGGTCTACCTCGTTGAGCGCCAGGCCCATGGCCACGCGCATGAAGAAGGCCTGGGGCAGTTCGATGCGTCGGCCACTGACGTGTAGGAAGTAACGATCATAGAGCGTCTGCAGGCCCAGATAACCGAACTTCAGGTCGCGCGTGGCGTCTAGGGCGGCGCCCAGGCTTGCCAAGTCGTACTCCTGCATGCGCGGATCGAGCAGCCCGGCCCGCACCCCGGTATCGATGAACTCCGGGAAATAGGCGGCGTACTGTTTGCGCATCTCGCCCTGCGTCACCTCGCGTCCGAGTACCTCGAACCGAATCGTATGCAGGAGCAGGCGCGCGGTGACATAGCTGTAGGCCGGATCCTTCTCGATGAGCGCCCGCGCCGAGAGGGTGGCACAACGGCGCACCTCGTCCATGGGCACGCCCTCGTACAGGTCCTTCAGGGTGGCGCCCAGGATAAGTTCCGGCTCCACGGTGCGGCCCAGGCCCTCGCAGCAGTCGGTGAGCAGGGACTGCAAGCGCTCGAGATCGAGCGGCCGGCTCTCACCATGTTCCGTGACGTTGACCGCATGCGGACGGGTCTCCGCCGCTGCCTCACGCTGTTTGGCGCGCACGCGAGCGCGCTCTTCCCGGTAGAGCACGTAGGCACGTGCCACGTCGTGCTCGCCCGAGCGCATGAGGGCAAGCTCCACCTGATCCTGGATATCCTCGATGTGGAAGGTGCCGCCCTGCGGCTGGCGCCGCGCGAGCGCTACCACCACCGCCGCGGTGAGACCGGTGACGAGCTCCCGGATCCGCGCCGAGGCCGCACCCTGGCCACCGCTCACAGCCAGAAAAGCCTTCGTCATGGCCACCGTGACCTTGCCCGGCTCAAAGCCGACAACGGCACCGTTGCGCCGGATGACTTTGTAGTGGCCATAGGCCTGTTCACGCGGCGCCGCCTCGTCGGGCGTAAGGGGGGCTTTCTGTTGCTGGCTGGTTTCCACGATCACCTGCATGGGGGGGCTACTCCTCGGGTTCCTTGCTTCATCTCAGCGCACCGGAAGCCTGAGCGGCATCGGCGTTGCAGACCAGCCTAAAACCACTAGATATTGTGTATGAGAGCTACTGGATGCACCAATTCTAGTGTTTCGGGCCCTTATGTCAAGACACCCCGCCAGCCGTGGCCGAAGCGGTCAGTGACCCGCCCGCGTCCCCGCAAACTCCGCCGCGGCGAGCACCGTCGCCAAGTGAATTTCGACCGTGTCTTCGATGGGATCCGCATAGCCCCCCGCCATGACAACTGCCACGGGCAGTCCCCGCTCGCGGCAGCGGCCCAGCACGCGCCGATCTCGCTCCAGCAACCCGGCGGCGCTCAGCGCCAGTCGCCCCAGCCGGTCGCCCACGTAGGGATCCGCGCCTGCAAGATAGAGCACCAGATCTGCACGGGCGTCATCCAAACTGGGTTCGAGTACCTCGTCGAGCCGCGCCATGTAAACCACATCCCCCGTTCCGTCGGGCAATTCGACGTCCAGATCGCTGCGCTCCTTGCGAAAGGGAAAGTTGCGCGCACCGTGCAGCGATAGCGTGAAAACCGACGGATCCGTCGCAAAAATCGCCGCCGTTCCATCGCCCTGGTGGACGTCGCAATCGATGACCAGCGCGCGGCGCAGTCGGCCTTGCGCCTGCAAAGCGCGAATGGCCACCGCGCAATCGTTAAACACGCAGTAGCCCGCCCCGTGGTCAGCAAAGGCGTGGTGGGTGCCGCCCGCCAAACTCACACTCACGCCCTCATCCAGGGCGGCATCCGCGCAGGCGATCGTCGCGCCCGTGGAGCGCCGGGACCGCTCCACCAGGGCCGACGACCAGGGCAGCCCGAGGCGACGTTGGTCCGCCACCGAGAGGCTGCCTTCGAGTACCTGCCGCAGATAAGCGGCGTCATGCACCCGCAGCAAGTCGGCCTCGGAGGCTGCCGCAGCCACCTCCAACCCCGCAGGTCCGGCGATCGCAAAGGCCGCCACGCGCTCGCGCAGCAGCCGGTACTTGGACACTGGAAAGCGATGGCCGGGGGGCAGTGGCAGTTCAAAGTGATCCGTACGGAAGACCCGCATGGGCTAACGGTCCAAGGCGCCGCGGTACCTCGCCCAGTCAAAGCCGGGGCCAGGGTCGGTCTTGCGGCCTGGCGCGATGTCGCTGTGCCCGACAATTGCGTCAATGGGATACCACGCCCGCAGTTGCCGGGTCAGCCGCTCAAGGGCCTCGTACTGGGCATCGGTGAAGGGCCGCACGTCGGTTCCCTCCAACTCCACGCCGATGGAGAAATCATTGCAGCGCTCGCGCCCCTGCCAACGCGACTGGCCCGCGTGCCAGGCGCGGGCCTCACACCCGACGAACTGCAGCAGTTCGCCGTCGCGACGCAAGAAGAAATGTGCCGACACCCGCAGTCCTTGGAGCCCTTGGTAATAGGGATGGGCCGCCGGGTCGAGGCGGTTGGTGAAGAGTTCCTCCACCGCACTCCCGCCGAACTCCCCGGGCGGCAGGCTGATGCTGTGCACCACAAGCAGGCTGGGCAGGATGCCAGGGGGACGCTCGTCCTGGTTGGGTGAGGTGACCCGACGGGCCGAGCACATCCAGCCATCGGCGTCCAGGGCGTCGTCGGCCAGCCCAGGAGGCGCCGGCGACACCTCAGTGTGCCGCGGGCTTCACTTTGCGGGAGCCGGCTCCGCCGACGGGGCAGGCGCGCTCGGCGCGGGTGCCTCGGCGGCCGAGGGGGCGGAGTCGCCGGGCGCCGCTGGGGCGGGAGCAGGCGCCGGTTGCGCCGCAGCCTTCACCGGGCGCTTGTAGTCATGCGGTGCGCGCCAGAGCGTGTTGAGGCCGATGCGGCTCTTCGCATCCGCAGGGCCACGCGCCTTGAGCGCCGCCGCCGTGCCGGGCAGTTCCAACTCCTTCAAGGACATGCGTTCGCTGTAAGCCAAGCGCTCGTCGCGCTTGGCGTAGGTGAGTATCAGGTCCGCCCCCTTCTGCTTCCACTTGGCGAAGGTGGTCGAACGGCCATGGCGCTTGCCTGGCCGGCCGGGAATCTGGAAATCGTACTCCTCGATGATCTTCGCACGCCCGCCTGCATCCAAGCTCAGGTAAAGACGGTCCCCGCCTTCGCCGCGCGCCGTCTCGTAGGTGCCAACGGGAATGCCGGCCGCGAGCACGGGACCGACGAATAGCAGAAGTGCGCAGGGGGCCAGAAACAGCCGCAGAATCGAAAACATGGGGGAATTCCTTCAATCAGTGAACCGCCGACCCGACCGGGCGCGGCGGCATGGCATCGGTCAGACTCAGCTGATGCCGAGGCGTTCCATCCGGTAGCGCATGGCCCGGAAGGTGATCCCGAGCAGTTTCGCCGCCGCGGTGCGATTGTACCGGGTCTTCTCCAGGGCTTCGAGGATTGCCTCGCGCTCCACTCGATCCAGATACTCCTGCAAGGGCCATTTGCCGCCGTTTCCCTCTGCGGGCGCCTCGGACTGCGCCGCCTCCGAAGGGGTGAGTTGGAGGTCGGGAACCGTCACCCGGGCGCCATCACAAAGGGCCATGGCCCGTTCGAGGATGTTCTCCAACTCGCGCACGTTGCCCGGAAAATCATAGGTCGCGAGGGCGCGCATGGCTTCGCCCTCCAAGCTGGGCTTGGGGCGGTTGGGCAGGGCCGAGAGCTTCTCGAGGACGCTCATCGCGATAGCGGGGATGTCCTCGCGCATATCCCGCAGGGCCGGCATGCGCAATTCGATGACGTTGAGGCGGTAGTAGAGATCGTGACGGAATTTGCCCGCTTCCACGCAGTCGCTCAGGTTTTGGTGGGTGGCGCTGATGATACGGACGTCCACCGCGTCCTCCTGCGTGGACCCGACCTTGCGCGCCTTACGCTCCTGGATGGCACGGAGCAGTTTCACCTGCATGGCGAGCGGCAGGTCGGCTACCTCGTCGAGGAATAGCGTTCCGCCGTTGGCTGCCTGAAAAAAGCCGTCCCGGTCCGCGTCGGCGCCCGTGAAGGCGCCCTTGCGGTAGCCGAAGAACTCGCTCTCCATCAGGTTCTCAGGAATCGCCCCGCAGTTGACGGGCACGAAAGGACGATCGCGCCGAGCACTCTTCTGGTGGATCAGGCGAGCGGCCAGTTCCTTCCCGCTGCCGGACTCACCGGTGATGTGTACGGGCGCCTCGCTGCGAGCAAGCTTCTCGATCAATTGGCGTACGTGGGCGATGGCTGGAGACTCCCCCAGCAGGCCACGCTCGCCGGCGTCCAGTTCCCCCCCTTTGCTGTCGCCGCCCTTGGGCAGGCTGAGCGCGGACTTCACCAGCGTGCGCAACTGATCCAGGCCCACGGGCTTGGCCAAGTAGTCGAAGGCGCCCGCCTTGAGTGCGGCGACGGCGTTTTCCGTGTTTCCGTGCGCCGTGATCACCGCAACCGGAAGGTCGAAGCTGCTCCGCGCGATGCGCTCGACGATCTCTAGTCCGGTGCCGTCGGGCAGGCGCATGTCGGTGAGACAGAGGTCGAAGCCGCGCGCGTCCAGATGGGCGACGGCCTCCTCGACGCTCATGGCGCGCTCGACGTCCAGCCCCATGCGAATCAGGGTAAGTTCGATCAGTTCCAGGATGTCGACTTCGTCGTCCACGACCAGAACACAGCGCGAGGAGGTGTTCCCGCGCCCCCCGTTACCCCGTTCGCTGCGCTTCAAGCCTTCACCCCTCTGAACCAGATCAAAAACTTGGCCCCGCTGTCTTGGTCAACATAGTCGAGCGAAGCGTTGTTACCGTCACAGATTTCGCGCGCGATGTACAGCCCCAGACCGGTGCCGTTGGCGGCCGTGGTGAAGAAGGGCTCGAACAGATGCGGGCGGATGGCCTCGGGCACGCCGGAACCGTCGTCGCTAATGCTTAATTCTACCCCAGTTTGCTGGAGCGACAGGTCGATTCTTATGCTGCCGGGCTTGCGCTGGCAGTAACGGAGCGCGTTGCGGCAGAGGTTCCACATCACTTGGTTGATGTGGCTCCGGTCGAAGGTGACTGCCGGATCGAGTTCGATCCGGAGGTCGACGATCTCGTCGGGCACTTTTTCGATCTGGCAGAACTGGCTCACGAAAGTACGCAGAAAATCACCGAGCTGAAAGGTCTCGCGATGAGCCCGGTCACGGCGGTTGAGTCGCAGGACATCCTGCACCATGCGGTCGAGCCGTTGGCTGTTGTCGTGGACGATCTGCAACAGGCGCTTCTGCGTCTCCCCCATACCCGGCTCCTCCATCAGGAGTTCCGTGGCGTGGTTGATCGCCGACAGGGGATTACGAATTTCGTGCGCAATATTGGCCGTGAGACGCCCCATGGCGGCCAGCTTAAGTTGCTGGGCTTCGGCCTGGATACGCGTGAGGTCCTCCAGAAAAATCACCACGCCCACCCCGCGACTGCGCCCCACCGGGACGAACCGCGCGCCGGCGAGCTTTTGCGTGAACACGGTGCGAAGCGGGTCGAAGCCGGCGGCCGGATCCTCACGCCAGCGCCGCAGGCGGTCGTCCAGGGCCGGAGCGTAGTCCTGCAGGAGCAACTCGTTTCCCGCCTTCTGTAAGGGCCCGAGGATCTCCACCGCCCGGCGATTCATTTGCCGGATGATCCCCTGCTCATCGACCACGAGCACGCCGTCTTTCATGTCCTGGATCACCAACTGGTTAACCTGGGCCAAGTTGGCCAAGTCAACCTCGCGCTGAGCCGCCAACTGCTCGCTCGCGGCGGTGTACCGCGATAGCGTGTGGGCAAGCCAGGCGGTGGCGAAATAGGACACGCACAACAGGCCTACGTGAACGAACGAAGCCGGGCTACCGCTCTGGTAGAGCACCTCGTAGCCCTGTTCGAGGAGCACGACAATGGAACCCAAGGCGGCGAAGAACAGGGTCAGCCGACCCCGGCTGATCGTGCCCGCCGCCGCCAGGGACGCGAGCAGCAGAAGGCCGAGGCCGCTAGCCACCCCACCGCTGGCGCTCATCAGCAAGCTGATGAAGAAGACGTCCGCCACCACATGGGCGGCGAGTTGCACGTGGAACTCCGGGCGGCGCGAAGTGACGCCGGCAAGCGCCACCAGGGCGAAGGCGACATATCCAAGCGAGCCGTACAAGAAAAGCTGCGGGCTGCGCGAACCAAAAACCGAATCGGCGGAGACCGCCACGGTGGCCACCAGGAGCGCGGCCACGACGAGGCGGTACACGTCAAAGTAGAAGAGCGAGCGCCAGTGGCTCGCAGTCACCGCCCCGCGGACGGCACCGAAGCGCCCCGCGCGCTGTGCTAGCGAAGCTTGCGGACTGACCGTCGAGGGCGTGGCGGTATCCCCCAGTTCAGCGCCGCTGAGACCGCACGGGTCCCAGGCGGCGGTGCTCGTCGGAACAGAAGAACTGGCCCTCAGAGGTGAAGGATTCACCGCGGGGGAGATGGACGGCGCAGTTTGCGCACCGCACCATGTCCTCCGCCGATCCCGCCTGAGAACCGGGTGTCGGTCGGGTGGTGGGTGGCTGGCCCTCGCGGCGCACCCGACTCATGATCACGTAGGCGACGATGCCGATCAACAAGAAAAAAAGCAGCTTTTGCAAACAGAGTGTCCTTGTGCGGCGCGTTTCGGGCGGCGCCGCGACCGGCGGCCGCAGCGTGACGTCAATACGGCATCATAACGCAGGCATGCCCCCCCGACCAATGCAGCCGGAGCGCCGCCCTAGTCGGCAATTTCCCCCAGCCCATGGCGGATCTACGGCCGGCGTGTAGCGAACTTGAGTCAAGGCTTGCAAGGGGCGCGACGACCGCGTCGCGGCCGCGTACTTGAAAGGCTGGAGCCGCTCCCCATCTTAGGGTCACGGGCGCTCAACGTGAGGCCCCAAACCCCTTGTATCGCTTAACCAGAGGATATACCCATGCGCAGCTTTGATCTCACCCCCCTGTACCGTAGCGCTATCGGCGTTGATCGCTTGGTGCAGATGTTCGACAGTGCCCAACTCACCGACGCACAACCCAGCTACCCCCCCTATAACGTCGAGCTCGCGGGGGAGGACCAGTACCGCGTCACGATGGCCGTGGCCGGGTTCACCCGCGCTGAATTGGACGTGGAGGTGGAGCGCGACACCCTGAAGGTCGTGGGTCGCAAGCAGAAGGAGGAAGGCGCTCGCACCTACCTGCACCGCGGTATCGGCGCGCGCAGCTTTGAACACCGCTTCCAGTTGGCGGACCACGTGGAGGTGTCGAGTGCAACACTCGACTCCGGGCTTCTTCACATCGACCTGGTTCGCCGGGTCCCCGAGGCGATGAAGCCGCGCAAGGTGGTCATCGACGGCGGCGACAACGTCGCCGTGCTCGAGCGTCGGGCGTCGTGACGCCCGGGCGAGCGGCCCGCCCCCTCACGGAACTTCGCGGGGGCGAGTGAGTCCGAACTAGGCTGTGCCCGGCCCCTTCGGGCCGGGCGTACGCATCGGAGGCTGCCATGGTTTGGAAGAAGCTCTTGCCCTTGGCCACCGTCGCGGTACTGGGGATCGCACTGGGAGCTACCCTCACGGGCGGCTTCGGCAACTGGCGCCAAGAGGCGCTGCCCCTCGATCAGGTCCACGCGGCCCCGGCGCCGAACGCACTTGCGGCTCCGCCCGCGCGCGTCGTCGCTTCGGGGCTCCCGGATTTTGCGGACATCGCCGCCCGAAACGGACCGGCGGTCGTCAACATCAGCGTCTCCGCCGGCACCCACGGGCACTCGGGCGCTGGCCCTGATGCCGACGCCGATGACCCGCTCCAGGAATTCTTCCGGCGCTTCCAGATTCCCAACCCGCAGGGGGGACCACACGGCGGTGTACCCGTGCATGGCCAGGGTTCTGGGTTCATCGTCAGCCCCGATGGCGTCATCCTGACCAATGCCCATGTCGTGGCGAACGCCGACGAGGTCGTGGTTAAACTTACCGACCGGCGTGAATTTAAGGCCAAGGTCGTGGGCGTGGACAAGCCTGCCGACGTCGCCGTGCTGCGCATCGAGGCTAAAGATCTGCCTAGCGTGCGCATCGGCGACCCCCAGCGGGCGCGCGTTGGCGAATGGGTGCTGGCAATCGGCTCACCCTTCGGCTTCGAGAACAGCGCGACTGCAGGCATTGTGTCGGCCAAGTCACGCTCCTTGCCAGACGAGGGCTACGTCCCTTTCCTGCAAACCGACGTGGCGATCAATCCGGGTAATTCGGGTGGCCCGCTGTTCAACATGGCAGGCGAAGTAATCGGTATCAACTCCCAGATCTACAGCCGCAGCGGAGGCTATCAGGGCCTTTCTTTCGCCATCCCAATCGACGTGGCGATGAAGGTGGAGAAGCAAATTCTGGCCACGGGTACGGTTCGACGTGGGCGTCTGGGCGTCGTCATCCAAGAGCTAAACCAGCAACTGGCCGACTCTTTCTCCCTGCCCACGGCCGCGGGTGCGCTGGTGAGTTCCGTGGAAAAAGGCGGACCCGCCGAGCAAGCGGGCATTCGGGCGGGCGATGTGATCCTGCGCTTCAATGACCGGGAGATCCTGCACTCAGCCGATCTCCCGCCCCTGGTGGCAGACCTCGCGCCGGGCAGCAAGGCTCGGCTACGCGTCTGGGCCAAAGGCTCGCAACGGGACGTCACTGTCACCGTGGGCGAGGTGAGGACGACGGCGGCCGCCGAAGCGCAGGGCGCGGATGGTGCCGGCCTGGGCCTCGCAGCACGCGCGCTCACCGCGCCGGAAGCGGCGCGCATGGGGGTGGCCGGAGGCCTGCTGGTGGAGCAAGTGAGTTCGGGGCCCGCCGCCCGCGCGAGTATCCGCCCCGGTGACATTCTGCTGGCGGTCAACGGGGAGGCCCTGGCTTCGGTAGACCAACTGCGTGCGCTAGTCACGCGCAGGGGGGTGCGTTCGGTCGCACTCCACGTGCTACGCAACGAGCACCGGCTCTTCGTTCCCGTCGACCTGGGCCGAGCGCCCCCAATGCCCGCGCCGGGAGGATAAAATCGGGGCTAGCTTCGCGCCCGGAAATACCGGGGGCGGTCAGCATTGCGGGAGACCCCAGCATGTGCCAGTTGTTGGGCATGAATTGCAACACCCCCACCGATATCTGCTTTTCCTTCGAGGGTTTCCACACGCGCGGGGGACTCACCGATGTCCATCGTGACGGCTGGGGCATCGCTTTCTTCGAAGGAACCGGTTGCCGCTCGTTCCTCGACATCCGCCCCGCGGCCGACTCGCCGGTAGCCGAATTGGTGCGCCGCTACCCGATTCGCTCCATGAATGCCATCGCCCACATCCGCAAGGCGACACAGGGCGTGGTCGCCCTGGAAAACACGCACCCGTTCGTGCGGGAGCTCTGGGGTCGGTACTGGCTCTTCGCCCACAACGGGGATCTGAAGGACTTTGCTCCCGTCTTCGGCGGCGGCTTCAGACCCGTGGGCAGCACGGACAGCGAGCGCGCCTTCTGCCTGATCCTCGACACCCTGAAGGCGCGCTTTCCCGACGGCCCGCCGGAGGCCCCGTTGCTCTTCGAGGCGCTACGCGGCGTCATCCGCGCCATCGCGACGCACGGAGAATGCAACGTGCTGCTGTCCAATGGCGACTTCCTGCTCGCCCACTGCAGCACCCACTTGAGCTACCTGGTGCGCCAAGCCCCGTTCTCCGTGGCGCACCTGAAGGACCGCGATCTCACCGTCGACTTCAGCGAACTCACCACGCACGACGACCGCGTGGCCATCATCGCCACGGCCCCCATCACGGACAATGAGGAGTGGATCCGCATCGAGCCCGGCACCACCCTGGTGTTCGTGGACGGCGCTCCAGTTCCGGGCTAGGCCTGCCCTTTCCCCATAAGGCTCACGAATCCTCCTGTTGGGTCGCAAGTTATTTCGCTGGGCCACCGGCTTTTTGTCTCGGTTTCATTCCCCGGAAAATCTGACCGCCTAGTGAAATATTGTGGGCCCTCAGGGCCGGTCTGGTTCAGCAGGGTGTCGGTGAAGTGCCCCCTTT
>JANXRW010000132.1 GCA_025356655.1 Betaproteobacteria bacterium
AACAACAAAAAAGCCCTCCGTTGTGGGAGGGCCGACGCTGTACCCGCTTCGTTGCTCCAGAAGGAGCCACATCCGCTTTCGCGTTTCCACCTTGCCCGGGAAGGCAGGTTGGCATGGGCGTCGACCCAATTCCAAATGTGCGGTGAGTGTACCGGTTACCCTGATGCAGCTCCGCCGCTTTGCAGAAATCTCAGACGAGCTGCACTACCCGCGCATCGATGAGTGCTCGAATATGCGCGCCCAGCCTCTCTGGAATGCCCCCGCCATCGATCAGCACACCTGCTTCCATGTTCCTCTCCATCGCATACCCCGTGAGGTTTGCGCTGGTGATGAAACAAACCGTCCCGTCGGCCACGGCAACTTTGGCATGGACGCTTCCATCGACAAATGGGTCCGCCTTCTCGCGCCAGGCATAGAGCCGAGCCTGCGGGACCAGCGACCTCATCTTTCCAATGCCGTCGATGCTGACGTTGCCACCATGCTCGTGGGACGACTCGAGCAGCATCGAAACGTCCACTCCCCGGTCAATCGCGAGATTCAGTGATTTCACGATGCCTGAGACGTCGTAGGCCACGAAGCTCGTGATGAAAAGTGTTTGCTTTGCTGCGTTGATCACCTGCAGTAGAGCCTGCTCAGTTCTCCGAGCCGCGACGAAAGGCGTCGTCGGCCCCGTCCACACCAGTTCAATTGATTGCTCCGCAGCCGCTTGCCTCACGACATGACTCGAGGCGACCAGCATCGACGCCAGCTCGGCGGCGCTGACGTCCGTGGCTTGCCAGGCATCGATCAACTCGCCGACGACAGAAGAAGCAGCTGGCGTTCCAAGCACGCCCGCCAGTGCAGTGACTGCCATGTCGGGTGTGGTTTGGCGAATCCTGGATGCAATGGCCTGCGCCTTTTCAGGCGAAACCTGACGGGCCAGAGTCGCTACTGCGTTCAACAGCCGCTCCATTTCACAGGCCCTTGAAGAGCGCAGCATCGATGCGTTCCAAGGTTGGAATCAGTAGAGACCGATCCAAGTAGCGGTTTCCTCGTTCACACGAGGTTTCGGCGACCAAGCTGCACGCGTGGCAAGCCGCACCGTGAAGGGAGCGATCCTTTTTTGCGTCGTGCTCGGAGCAGAGTGGATCGGAAGAACAGATCTTCGAGCGATTCAGGGCCTGCTCGAGCAAGCGCCCCAGGTTCTCAGGCTTGCCGAGATCGACCAGGCCACCCAGCGTCCCGTCGGAGTCAGCGGCGGCCGTGTAGATCAGGATGCCCGCCTGGGATTGGTCGCCAGCCGTGTCGGCGTAGATCCGCTCTCGAATGCTTGCCGCGTTGTAGCCGCACTCCAGCGCCAGTTCTCGAATCAGCAGGTGTGAGAGCGTGTGCAACATGGCGTACCGGATGCCCGGGTAGCCTTCGTCCGGATCCAGGTGGCGGGAATTGCGCCAGCCCCTGTGTCCGCCTCGCAGCATCCGGTCCACCGCTTGGACGGCAGACAGGGCCTCCCAAGCAACGAGTGCCGGTTCATCGAACTGGACGAAGATGCCCTCGCCATGGACCTGGTTGGCTGGGACCCATTCTGGCTTTCGGCGCGAGAGGCTGGCCATCTGCGGCCGCTCGTTGGGATCCCCGGACTCCTCGGGAGCCTCGACCCGGGTGAATCCCATCAGTGCATTGACTTCACGGAGTCGCTCGAGCAGGAGCACCCTGCTGATGTAGGTCCCAAAGCCGGTCGGCGTGCCCACCTTCTTGCTCATGAAGTGTGGGTAGTCGGTGGGCGGATTCGCCTGCGTCAGGACATCCCACTCCGGGCCCTTGATGTCTGATTCGCCCACGGTTTCTTGCCCACCACCATTGCGGTGCGCCTCGATCGCTGGCCAGATCGCGGACGCAGGGTATTTGTCGATTCCTGGCAATGCGCCATTCTTCTTGAGCGTCTTGACCGTCAACGCAACCTCAGCCTCGGATTCGAGGTCTTCGAAGAATGACCAACCGTCTTCGATCAGCTGATTCAGCGGATCACTGGTCTGCGGAATGGCCAGTGCCGACAGGGTGATCGGGAACCAGCTGTTGGTCGCGCCCAAGAGGACGGCACGCGCTTCTTCATCGCACTCCGTGTCGAAGTGGTCCAGGTGAGGACAGCAATTCTAAATGTGGCTTGCCGTAGGGATGGTCCCGCGCTCAGATGAGGATTTGCCCCCGGGGGGCTGGACATAATTCCCGCCGTGCGCTATAACAGCCGCGTGGAAGTGGGCTGGAGGCACTGCACCGGTGAGCGCG
>JANXRW010000003.1 GCA_025356655.1 Betaproteobacteria bacterium
AGCCCGCTCGCCTGCCACGCCCGGACATGTTCAACCCACTTGTGCTCCATCACTTGCTGGTTCATTTGCACCTCCCTGGGAAAACCAGGGAGCCTGCGACGCCGGATCAGGAAGTGGAAGGTGACTCGGCTGGACGCTTACTCAGTACCTCGGTGCCTTCCAACTCAAATTCACGCGGGATGCGTACGGCTTGGTTGCGGCCGTTTCGGAATAGTGATGCGTGGCGCTCGGTCACAAAATGCTCCTTAGACTGCGATGGCATATGCCTGGCTGTGCAGGGCCGTCAACCTCAAGATCTCAATACGCCAAGACCGCCAGCTAGGGGAAGGTCCTTGAGGCTGTAAGATTGAAGCGCCCGTACACTCCGTCAATGAGGTTTTCGGGAAGCGAATTTTGACCGTTAAACCGTTCCGGCAAACCGACGGATCCGCCAGCCAAGCGGGGGGATGGGTTTCGGGGTGAGCGGCGCGGAACACGCTGCGCTGCTTTGGGGGGCTGCTGGGCGCGCAATGGCTGATCAAGATGGTGTCGCCGTGCCAAATGTGTGCCGTTGCGGAGCGCCCGCACCCCTGCAACAGGCTAGGAAGCCCCAGCGGTTTGTCGTTGGCGAGGAATTTCCGCAGGGTTTCCGCAGCCGGCGGCGCGCCCGTGCGACATCGCGAGGATTCTCGAGCTCGGTGCCCTAAACGGGATCCAGGGTCGGATCGGGAATCGAGGGGTGTTAACCCCCGGGAGCTCTCGCTCGGGGGGCGGCGCTGGCACTACTGTAGTTCCGCCATTCCGCCCAACCCTGTTGATGCTGGGTCAGACGGCTGCCTCCCCGCCTCAGAAACCCGGGATAACAGTCAGCCGTTGAGTCCCCCCCTCTTGGCGACGCAGAGCAGGGGGCCGGGGCATAGCGCCGGCGCCGTCATCTCCCCACACCGGAAGCCGACCGTGTCGGGAACCTGTTCGGTTCCCCGAGCATTTTGGCTTCGAGGGCTCAGATGCCCGCGGGTTCGCCCAGTGCCTCGTGCTCGGTGGAGGCCTCGGATCGGCTTGCCCCTGCTCCCGCGCGCGTGGCGCAGCCCGCCAGAATCGCGGCCACGATGAGGTAGCTCGCCGCGATCGCAGGTGACTGCCCGACCCCAATGGCTTCGCCGTGGATGAACCCGAAGAATGTGAGCGCGGCGCCTGCCAGCGCGAAGGCCGCCGCTTTCAGAAACTGCCGGTCGATCAGGTAGGCCGCCATGGCCGCAAACACCAGCCCGCCGAGGATGGCGCCACCGCCCAAGAGGCCCAATCCCTGGTAGAGAATTCCCGTTTGGCCCAGCTTGTCCAAGCCGACCGCCATGGCGTTCGTACCCGCGGCACCCAGCGCATTGTCGATCTGCAGTTTCCCCCACGCGGCGACGTGCGGCACCAGCGCCAGGATGATCGCAGGGGCGTGGTTGCGGGGGGATTCCTGAAAGGCTTGGGCACCGATGAGCATGCCGATGTAGAGCAGGATGGGGGAGATGGCGACGACCGGTATGACCGCGAGGATTACCGATAGGATTCCCAGCCAGGCGAGCAGGATCACCACCACGCCGGTGGCAGCGGAGTAGCCGATGCGCCCACCCATGGCCTTCCAGCCGGGGTGGCCGATGTACACCGCGTTGATGAACGGGTTGCCCATGAGGCAACCGATGAGGCTGACCACGCCATCGGCGGTGAGCACGCGGGTGGTGGGGAAACTATCCCCCGCGACAGCGGCGCTCTCCACGTTGTCGATGGCCTCCACCAGGTCATAGATGCCGAAGGGAATGGCAGTGACGAGGATCACGCCGAGGAACTCGAAGCCGGAGAAGACGTGGGCGATGGCGGGCATCGGCAGCGAGAACCCAAAATTGGTGAAGGAGTGTGACAACTTGTCCAGGCTCATGCCGCCGTAGCCCAGGCCCAGGGCCGTGGAACCCCAGGCGATGGCGGTGCCAACGGCGATGGCCACGAGGCCAGCGGGCATGCCTTTGAAATAGCGCACGCCGCCGAACCAGCCCGCGAGGATGATGGCAAAACACGGGATGCCGATGACAGGGGTCATGTACATCTCGAGCGCCGGACGCAGCGAAATGAAGGCGATGGAAACGCCCGCGAGCGTGCCAAGCAGGGCCGCACGCGGGGTGATCCGCCGGATGAGCGGGGCGACGAAGCCACCGGCCATGAGGACGAAGCTCTGGATGAATACCCAGGTGAGGCCCGCCTCCCATCCGCGCACCGGATCCCCGGTCTTCAGCGCGATGGGGAGCATGATCACGAACACCACCACGAACATGTGCGGCACGCTGATCCCCGAGGGCAGGGCACACACGTCGTCTCGACCGGTCCGCTCGGCCAGCCGCCAGGTGAGCCAGGCGTAGTAGAGGGTGCTCAGGCAGAGCATCAGGCCGGTGGCCGGGAGGATTCGCCCAAAAATTAGGTCATCGGGCATCTTAAGGACGAAGCGCAAGAGCCCGGTCAGAACGAGCAGGTTCACCAGGATATTGGTGCCGAACCCGAAAAACGCGTTCCAATCGCCGGAAACCCAGAATGCCGGTTTGCTCGATTTCATTCGCCTAACCTCCTCGTCTGACTGCCGTTGAGCCCGGGGTAGCGGTCCTTGACTCCGCCGAAGAACTCAACCGAAGGCGGCCAGCACGCGCGCGCTGTCCGTCACCCAGCCGAAGATTCCGCCCTGGGCTGCGATCATGCGCAAGCCCATGGCATGGAACTCCGGGATGTAGGAGGCGCAGCAGTCGCCAGGGACGATGCACCGATAACCGCGGTCGTTGGCCTCGCGCACCGTGGTGTGCACGCACACTTCCGTCGTCACACCGCACAGGATCAAGTCGGCAATGCCCCGGTTATGCAGGAGCGCGTGCAGGTCCGTGGCGTGGAAAGCGCCCTTGCCGGGCTTATCCACCACGGGCTCGCCGGGCAGCGGTGCAAGTTGCTCGATGATGTCGTGTCCGGGTTCGCCTCGCACCAGCACCCGGCCCATGGGCCCCTGTTCCCCGATGCGCAGGCTGGGGTTTCCCCGGGAGACTTTGGCCGGTGGCGCGTCGCTCAAGTCCGGGCGGTGGCCTTCGCGCGTGTGGATGATGAGCATTGGTTGTCGGCGCGCGGTCTCCAGCAGCGCGCGACAGGGGCCGATGGCAACACGCAGCAGGCCGACGTCATTGCCTGGTGTTTCGCCGAAGCCGCCCGGCTCTAGGAAGTCCCGCTGCATATCGATCAAGATCAACGCGGTGCGCGCCGGGTCAACCGATATCGGTGTGGGTTCGGCGTCGATCGTGCGCAGCGGCATGTCCCGACCTCCCCTGCTCCCGCACTGCGGATCGCAGCCAGTGGGAGTACTTCCCGCACCGCAAGAAGCGGACCCAAGAGGGGTGTGGGCTGAGAGCCTATAAAGTGATTTATAATCAACGACAAATTAAACTGCGAGACCTGTCGGGGCCCAACGGCGAAGCCCGTGACGGTGCGCCGTCCGACTTGGCGGCCCCATCCCGGTGCGCCAGGCCGGGCTCTGCCCGGGCGTCAAGCCTTGCGCGCAGTAGGCTCAGGAGGGCAGTGCGCTTAGAAGGGCAGGGGTCGCACGGATTTGCATTTGGCCCAACCCATGCAGGAGGCAATGCACCCGCGCTCTCGCCGTCGGCAAAGCCAGCCTGACGCCGTTTGATCGTGCTTAGGACCGAGTGCACCGGCTGGGACAGGCCCTGGTCGAACACGCGCTTCGCCAGCCGCCAGGAACTTCCTGGCAGGGTCTCCCGCGATAGCGGCTGCAACCCATGGCGCGTCACCGCGCGCGCCCAGACGTCCTCGCAGGCCGGCAGGGTTCGCGCCAGGCAACGCGGCTCCGGAGATACCGGCTCCACGCCGGAGTGCTGCGCGATGGCGGCGCAGGCCCGCAGCGCAGCCACTCGGTTCAAGGGGTTGCCCGCGGCAGTGCCTGAGATCACTCGCGGCCCCAGGATGGTGAAGTTCCAGCCGCTTCCCCGCGGGCGTGAGCGCAGCACATCCTCCTGCAGCCAGTAGAGATTGTCCTGTGCATGGCGCACCGTAGGCGAGCGCCCATGGTCTGCGCCGCTCCGGCCTGCGGCAATGGCGAGGAGGCCACCGATAGCCCCCATTGCCGCGACGGTCTCGAGGCCCGAGACCGTCGCACGGCTGACCCGCCCGCAAGGCCCGGGAGGCCGCAGCCGGTCCCGAGGGCGGGCGCTCAGTTCATCAGGACGCCGCCATCCACGTGGTAGGACTGGCCGGTGATGTAATCCGAGCCCGCGCCGGCCAAGAAGGCGGCCATGCCGGTGAGGTCCTCGGGCGCCTCGGGTCGGCCCAGGGGGATAGCCTTCAGGCGGTCTTGCCAGGCCGCACCGGGTTGCCGACCGTCGTGTTGGGTCCACTCCTGGTCGATGGTTCGCCACATCTCGGTTTCCACGACGCCCGGGCAGATCGCGTTCACGGTGATCTCCGGCGCCAGCGCGCCCGCGGCCGACTGCGTGATGCTGATGGCCGCCGCCTTACTCGCAGCGTAGGCGGCGAACATAGGCCGCCCGCTGCGTCCCGCGATGGAGGCGATGTTGATGATTTTGCCGCGCGGGGCGCCGGGCCTGTGAGGTGCCTGCGCGCGCATGCGCCGGGCGCCCGCCTGCACAGCGAAAAACAGTCCGCGCGCGTTCACGTCGTTGACGAAGTCCCAGTCCTCCGGGCGCACCTCGAGCAGGGGCTGAACGCGCACCACGCCCGCATTGTTCACCAGCACATCCAGGCGCCCAAAGCGCTCGCAGGCGAAATCGATCATCGCCGCGCTCTGCGCTGGATCGCCCACGTCGGCGCGACAGCCCTCGGCAGTTCCGCCGGCGGCGCGGATCTGCGCCGCAGTGCCGAGCGCGGCCGCTTCGTCGATGTCGGTCACCACCAGTGTGGCCCCCTCCTGGGCAAGGCGCAGGGCGATAGCACGACCGATACCCCGTCCGGCCCCCGAAACCAGTGCAATGCGTTCCTGCAGAGCGTCCATCACTTCTCCTTGGTCTGGCCGCGCGGCTGGCATGCGGCCACGTGGCCGTTGCGCGCCGCAGATCGCCGCCATCCTACCGCAAGCGCACGGCGATTCTCCGGGCGGCCTGTGGCGCCGGTGGCATCAGTCGATTTCCGGCAGTCGTCCGGCGAACTCCTGCGAGCAGAAGTCTCCGCCGTGGAATAGCGCGGAAATCGGGTCTGGCGCCCGCGCGCTGCCCTGGATCTCCTCGGCATAGGCTTCGGCGTTATCTACGGGCAGGTAGCCCAGGAACTGTGCAGCGCTATTGTCCCAAAGGCCGCGCGTGTTGTTGGAGACCCCGTAGGCGATGAGGAAGTGGTAGTGCGGGTGGTCCAGGCAACGCCGGACGAGTTGCACCGTGTCGCGATGACTGATCCAGGTGTGCAGGTGACGCGCGTCACCGGGCCTGTCCGGCTCGCGACAGGTGCCGATGCGCAGGCAGGCCACGGAGACGCCAAACTTGTCCGCGTAGAACCGGCCCAGCGCTTCACCGAACACCTTGGAGACCCCATAGCGGGTGTCCGGCCGGGTATCCACACGGGCGTCGAGGTGGCGCTCGCGGCGGTGGAACCCGATCGCGTGGTTGGAACTGGCGAAGATCACCCGTTTGACACCCTGCCGCCGCGCTGCCTCGAAGACGTTGTAGCAGCCTTCGATGTTCATCGGCAGGATGGACTCCCAGGGCTCCTCGGTAGAAACACCGGCGAGGTGGACGATGGAATCGACGCCATCGAGGCAGCGCTCCAGGGCTTTGATGTCGCGGATGTCCACGCGCAGCAGTTCCTCGGCGGGGTGTGCCTCCCCCAGGGGGGCCACGTCGCACAGGCGCAGGAGGTGGCTCCCCCGCAGGCCCCGCCGCAGTATGCCGCCGATGAGGCCAGCGGCCCCGGTAATCAGCACCCGTTGTCTGTTGCTCATGTTTTTCTCCCCTGCTGCATCATGGGTCAACGCTGCGGCACCCTCAGGCCGGGGTTGGGTCCCGGATCTTGGACTAGCATACGGCAAGCGATTCCTACCGCGGGTGGCGCGCGGAATAAAGCACGCCCCGATGCGCGCAGTCCGCAGTAAGCGCTCGCCCCCCCATCCCCCCCCATCCCCCCCCATCCCCCACCCCGGCCGCCCTGCAAAGCTGCAATTGCCTCCCGGGGGCGGCATGTATCAGCCAGGCCGTTCGTGCAACGGGCCGGCCGGTTATGCCTCAAGAATGCGGCGAAATGGCCGAGATTAGCCTACCGGGGAGGCGACCGGCGCGAGGTTCTTGTCCGCCATTTGCTGGCCACTGCACAGGGGATTGCCAACTTGACTGCGATTACCTCCTGCACTCCGGGTGGGGAATCGGACGCGCTGATGGCCTTTTTTTATCTCGCGCGCCAAGGGCTCTTCGAGGCGGATGCGCAGGGCGCCATCCTCGCCGCCAACCCTACCTGTGGGCAATTGCTCCAAAGCGCGGGCTGCGACTTCGACGGCGCCAACCTGTTCGGCGCACTGGCCCGCCTGGTACCCGACCTCGCGCAGCAAGTGGCGGCGTTCGCCGACCCCTACGGGATAATCTGTGAGGGTCTCGCCCTGCATCGGGGCGCTGCCTCAAGCGAGCAGGGCGAGTTGATCCTTGCGCTCACCTTGGCCAAGCTCGAAGGCGGCCGCTTGGTGGGTTCGGTAACCGACATCACGGCGCGGGTGCGCGGCGAGCGTGACTTGCGCCGCTCCAAGGCCTGGATCAACAGTGTCGTTACCGGGATCACCGATTGCGCACTACTCTCCCTCGACTACCAGGGGGTGATGCAGGGTTGGAACTCGAGCGTTGGCCGTCTGACGGGCTTTGACGCGACGGCCACGGAGGGTCGCTCCTATACGATTTTCTATCCGAAGGACGGGCAGAGCGCTGCGCGTGCATTGGAACGGCTGGAGGAGGCCGACCGCAACGGATGGAGCCTGGACGAGGGCTGGCGCAGGCGCGCCGACGCCTCCCGCTTCTGGGCCAGTTGTCTCATCGCGCCGCTACCGGCCGAGCCCCAGGCGCCAAACGCCGAGCGCGGCTACAGCCTGATCATCCGGGACATCACCGACCGTCGTAATACCACCGAGGAACTACGCCGCACCGAATCTTGCGATCACCTCACGGGCTTGGCCAACCGCCGGGCTTTCTTCGAAGCCGCTGAATTGGAGCTGGAGCGTTGGCTGCGCAATCCGCTCGCGCTCTCGGTGGTGCTGGTAAATGTAGATCAGTTCAAAAAAGTCAACGAAACCTACGGGCGCCCGGCGGGCGACTCGGTGTTGCGGCACCTCGCCGCCGGGCTTGGGGCGGTGTTCAGGGCCGTTGACGTGGCCGCACGCTTGGAGGACGACGAGTTTGCGGTGCTCCTTCCCGGCGCCCCGGCCGAAGGCGCCACCGCGGTAGCCGCTCGCTTGTGCACGAGTATCGGTTCTCGTGCGGTCGAGGTGGACGGTGAGTTGATCCGCTATGCCGTGAGCGCGGGTGTGGCCACCATGGAGGCTGGAGTTGCCAGCCTCGATGCCCTCATCAAGCGGGCCTGCGCGGCGCTGTCCGAGGCGAAATCCCTGGGCGGAAACGGTGTGCAGCGCTGGCGTCCCTCACCCAGCAAGGGCGCGCCGCTGGAACCCCGGCTCGCTTTCCCGGGGGCACGCTCAGCCTAGTCGCCGCTGGGAGTTCGCGCGAGCGCGCGGCGCGGCAAATCCACTATCAGGAGCGCTCCGCCGGAGCGCGGGTTCGCCGTCGCCCAAACGCTGCCGCCGTGCTGCTCCATGATTTGGCGGCAGATGGAGAGCCCCAAGCCTGTGCCCCCGGCGCCGTTGCGCGTCTTGCTGCTCTGCACGAACTGATCAAAGACGGCTTCCCGCTCGCCCTCCGGAATCCCTACTCCGTCATCGGCTACCCTGATCTGCAGCCAGTCTTCGGGCTCCACCGCAGTGCTCCCCGGGCGCGCGAGGGGATTGATCCCATCGACGGCAACGCTGACCGACTTGCCCTCGGGCGTGAACTTGAGCGCGTTGGATATGAGCTTGCGCAGCACCTGGCCCAGGCGCCCGCCGTCACACCAAGCGCGGCTTGGGCCCGTTACCTGGAGCGTCAACTGTTGGGAGCGCTTCACGGCGAGGGCCTGGAATTCATCGGTCGCATCCCGTGCCACCGCGCCGAGATCGACTTCGGCCATTTGGTACGCCACTTTCCCCGCTTCAAGCTTGGACAGGTCCAGCAGGTCGTTGAGCAAATGCAGCAGCCGTTGGCCGCTTTCCTGAATGCGCGCCAGATTTGCCCGGGCGCGCGGCAGGTCAGGGCTTTCCATGGCTAGCCGCTTGGCCACCAGTTCGGTGAAGGAGAGAATCGCGTGCATCGGCGTACGCAACTCATGCGACATGTTGGCAAGGAACTCGGACTTCACTTGGCTGGCCGAGCGTGCGGCTTCGGCCGCCTCCATCCATTCCCGGGTGCGCGCCTCCACCAGTTCTTGTAGATGATCGCGGTGTCGCTTTAACTCACGGTTGGCGACGACCTGCTCGGTAACGTCGCGTGCGACGCCGCGGAAGCCGGCAAAGCCGCCCTTTGGGCCCACCACCGGCTCGCCGCTCACCGAAATCCATCGCTCGGATCCCTGCGCGTCGTAGCGCCGGTAGGTGAACTCGCGGAAGGCCATATGCGCTCGGTAGTGGGCGAGGTGGCCCGCGAAATCCGCTGAACTCAGGTCTAGCCCCGGGCCGTCCCAGCGCGTGAGACCGCGCCAAGTATTTTCTGGGTAGCCGAGTGTCGCCTGGCCCGCGGATAGAAACGTGAAACAAAAAGCCTCATCCTGTTCCCAATACCAGTCTGCGGACAGCGCGGTGAGGCTGCGGAAGCGCTCTTCGCTGCGGCGCAATGCTTCCTCTGCTGAGCGCTTGAGCGTCACGTCGGCGGCGAGAGCGACTAAGTGGATGAGTTGCCGATCCTCGTCAAAGACCGGGTAGAGGGACACCTCATTGGTGAAAGGGGTGCCGTCCTTGCGGTAGTTGCGGATTTCCCAAGTCCCCGGGCGCCGGGCCGCCATGGCCTCGCGCAATGCGGCGAGGACAGGTTGGTCGCGGTCCTCGCCCTGCAGAAATCGGCAGTTGCGGCCCAGCATTTCCTGTTCCGAGTAGCCCGAGAGTGCGCAGAAGGCGGCGTTCACGAACACCACCGGACAGTCCGGGCCCTGGGCGTCGGCGATAACGGCTGCCTGGCTGCTCTGTTCGATCCAGCCCCTGAAGGTTTGCATCCACTGTTCGGCATGGCGCAGTTCCAGCAATCGGGCGATCGTGCGGGAGAGGAGTTGTAGCCCCTCGCGCTGGCTGGCGTTAAGTGACCTGGGCACCCGATCCATGACACACAGCGTCCCCAGGACCAACCCCGTCCGGGTGACGACCGGGGTGCCCGCGTAAAAGCGCAGGTGAGGTGGGCCCGTGACCAGCGGGTTGTCCTTGAAGCGTTCGTCGCAACGGGTGTCCAGGACCTCAAGTACTTCCGCCAAGCCCGGGGCGTGATCGCAGAAAGCCGCCTCCCGGGGGATTTCAGTAATGTCGGGTAGGCCCCGGGCGGCCTTGAAACACACTCGGTCGGCGTCGACCAGTGTGATGAGCGCAACTGGCGTCTCGCAGAGCGCGGCCGCAAGGTTGTTAAGCCCGTCGAACACCGCTTCCGGAGCCGTGTCCAAGACCTGCAGATCCTGCAGGGTGTCGAACCGACGGGCGTCCTTCTTCAGGGAAGGCACCGAACCCATGGCAAAAACTCCCTCAGGTGAGCCTGTCTACATGTTCCGGCTCCTCGACCCAGGAGCCCACTTCCTTCGGCCTACGCCGACTCCCCTGCTTGCAGGGGGGGGGCGGCCGAGCGTCGGCGTTGCTGTGCCGCTGTGTTCAGGCGATACGTGCGACTGCTCGCTGCGCACCGACACGCACGAGATGTGCCCGGTAAGCGGCAGAGGCATGCATGTCGGTGTTGAGGGTCTCGGCGGGGACTTCGACCGGATCTAGCGAAGCCACAGCGAAATGCCGGGATAGTGCCTGCTCCATGGCGGCCTGGCGGAACACACCCGGGCCTGCGCCGGTGACGGCCACGCGCACACCCGTGTCGGTGCGCGCCACAAAAACCCCCACCAGCGCATAGCGCGAAGCCGGGTTGGGGAATTTTTCGTAGGCGGCAGCCTGTGGCACTGCGAAATGTACGGCCGTGATGATTTCGCCGCTCTCCAAGGCAGTCTCGTACATGCCCCGGAAGAAGTCCGCCGCGGCAATGACCCGGCGATCCGTGTGCACGGTGGCATCCAGCGCCAGAAGCGCCGCTGGGTAGTCGGCAGCCGGGTCGTTGTTCGCTACCGACCCGCCCAGCGTGCCGCGGTTGCGCACCATGCGGTCACCGATGCCGCCGGCCAATGCCGCCAGGGCGGGGATGCTCTTGCGCACCAGGTCCGAGGCGGCCACCTCGGAATGGCGGACCGAGGCGCCGATCACCAGGGAGGCTCCCTCGCGGCGTATGCCGGCCAGTTCCGCTACGCCGGACAGGTCCACCAGTTCGGTCGGTGCCACGAGGCGCAGTTTCATGGCGGCGATGAGGGTTTGGCCGCCGGCGAGCAACCGGGGGTCCTCGGCCTGCTTCAGGAGCTTGGCCGCGTCCGCGAGGGAGGTGGCGCGATGGAAAATGAAGGAGTGCATGGCGTCCCTTGGGAGTTAGCCGTGCAGCGCACGGGCACCAGCCCGAATCGCCGCGACGATGTTCTGGTATCCGGTGCACCGGCAAAGGTTGCCGTCGAGCCCGGCGCGGACCTCCTCCTCGCTGGGATCCGGATGCTGCTTGACGAGGTCCAGCGCGCTCATGACCATACCCGGTGTGCAAAAGCCGCATTGCAGGCCGTGATGCTGGCGAAAGGCTTCCTGCATGGGATGGAGTTCGCCCTCGGCGGGGGCGACTCCCTCGATGGTGAGCACCGAGGCTCCCTCAGCCTGCACCGCTAGGAGGTTGCAGGATTTGACGGCCATGCCGTCGATATGCACCGTACAGGCGCCGCACTGGGCCGTGTCGCACCCGACGTGGGTACCGGTCAGGCGCAGGTGCTCGCGAAGGAAGTCCACCAGGAGCGTGCGCCCTTCCACCTCGGCGGAGACCGGCTTGCCGTTTACGGACAGGGAAAGCTTGACCAGCATGGGATCACCCGTGGTTGTTGGCGAGGGAAAGTCAATATGCTAAACAAGCCAAGCCGCCCGGGCAACCGGGACGGCTGGGCGCAGCCGGGAGGGTGTGCCGGAAACACGCGGATGTCTTAAACTGTGCGGCGAAGCGCAGACACCCCACATCGGGGACTCCCCCACAGACATCGACTACAGGATGACCCAGATGACGAAGTTCGGCATCGGCCAGGCCATAACCCGGCGTGAGGACCTGCGCCTTCTCACCGGCAAAGGCAGTTACGTCGACGACATGCACTTCCCCGGGGAGGTCCACTTGGTCTTCCTGCGCTCGCCCCACGCGCACGCGCGCATTCGTTCCCTGGACGCGAGCGCAGCGCGCGGTGCCGACGGGGTGCTGGCCGTATTCACCGGCGAGGACCTGCGCGCCGCTGGCGTTGGGCAGATGCCCACGGTCGCGGGCTTCAAGCGTGCCGACGGTGCGAAGATCATGGCGCCCGACTATTTTGCCCTGGCCATTGCTGAGGTCCGCTTCGTGGGCGAAGCGGTCGCTGCGGTGGTGGCGCGTAGTCGGCTGCAGGCGGAGGACGCCGTCGAACAGATACAGGTCGACTACGAGGACCTGCCAGCCGTGGCCAGTATTGCAACCGCCATGGCTCCCGGGGCGCCGCTGCTGCACCCGGATGTTCCTTCCAATGTAACGGCGGAGATGGCCTTCGGTGACGCCACTGCCTGCGACGCAGCCTTCGCCGGCGCCGCGCATGTGGCCCGGGTCGTCGTCGATAGCCAGCGTCTCGTGCCCGTGGCCATGGAGCCGCGTGGCACCATCGCGCGCCTGGATCCGGACACCGGTCGGCTGACGCTCTACACCAGTTGCCAGAATCCAGCCGGATTGCAGAAGACCCTGGCGGAAGGGATTCTCAACGTGCCGCTGGATAGTGTCCGGGTCGTGGTTGGGGACGTCGGTGGCGGTTTCGGCATGAAAACCCTGCTCTACCCGGAAGACGTGGTGTGCGCGCACGCCGCCCGAGCGCTCGGCTACCCGGTTCGCTGGCGCGCCTCGCGCAGCGAAGAGTTCCTTGCGGGCACCCACGGCCGTGACCAGTTGAGCGAAGGCGAACTCGCACTCGACCCCCAAGGGCGGGTCCTGGGTCTGCGCGTGCGAATCATCGGTAACATCGGGGCTTATGCCTACGGACCGGGCACCGTCATCAACCTCGCAGTGGGACCGAAGGTCATCACCGGGGTTTACCATATTCCGGTCCTGGATTTGCAGTCGAAGGCGGTCCTGACCAACACCAACCTCGTGTCCGCCTACCGCGGGGCGGGCCGGCCCGAGGCGATTTACCTGATCGAACGGCTCATGGACGAGGCTGCCGTAACGCTCGGAATTGACCGTGCGGAAGTGCGCCGGCGCAACCTGATTCAGCCGGCGGACATGCCCTACAAGACACCCATGGGCGAAGTCTTCGACAGCGGGAACTTCCCCCACATGCTGGGCCGCGTCCTCGAGTTGGCGCACTGGGACAGTTTCGAGGTAAGGCGCGCGGAGTCGCTTGCCCGGGGTCGGTTGCGCGGTCACGCGCTCTCCACGTTCCTCGAGTGGACCGGTGTCGTTCACGAGGAGACCATTGATCTCCATGTGGAGGCCGACGGGCGCATCGTGGTCTATACCGCCATGCAGGCCATGGGGCAGGGGATCGAGACCAGCTACGTGCAGATCATCGCGCAGACGCTCGATGTGGACCCCGAGCAAATCGTCGTCGTCCAGGGCGACAGCGATGTGGCTCAGGGCATTGGCAGCATGGGAAGCCGCTCGCTCTACATTGGTGGTTCGGCCATGTTCACGGCCTCGCAACAGGCCGTGGAGAAAGGGCGGGAACTGGCCAGTGAGGCCTTGGAGGTGGCCGGCGCCGACCTGGACTATGCCAGCGGACGGTTTACCGTGCCAGGCACCGACCTAGGCATTGGGCTGTTCGAGCTCGCGGCGCGCCAGGCCGAGCGGCGTATCGCGCTGCGTACCACGCAGACCGTGGGTGGGCCCTCTTGGCCGAACAGTGCGCACGTGTGCGAGGTGGAGATCGACCCGCAAACCGGCCGCACCGAAATCCTGCGTTACACCACGGTGGATGATGTGGGGCGGGTCGTCAATCCCATGATCGTTGCTGGTCAGGTGCACGGTGGCATCGCCCAGGCGGTGGGGCAGGCCTTGCTGGAGAACACACGCTACGACCTGGA
Source organism: Betaproteobacteria bacterium (assembly GCA_025356655.1). Taxonomy (GTDB): domain Bacteria; phylum Pseudomonadota; class Gammaproteobacteria; order Burkholderiales; family SHXO01; genus SHXO01. The sequence continues at coordinate 13,424 of JANXRW010000003.1, forward strand.
GTCCGCACAGTTGCTCACCGGCTCCTTCCAGGACTACTGCGTTCCCCGGGCCGATGACCTTCCGAACTTCTCCACCCATACGGACGAGTCCACCCCCTGCAAGATCAATCCGCTAGGGGCCAAGGGCGTCGGTGAACTGGGCACGGTCGGTGGCACCCCCACGGTGATGAACGCCGTCATCGATGCGCTGCGCCCCCTGGGCGTCACCGATCTCCAGATGCCGGCGACGCCGGAGCGGATCTGGCGGGCGATCCAGGCTGCCCAGGGCGCGCGGGCCGCGTGAGGCACCCCGGCCAGGGGTGGGCCCACCCCCGAGCGCTGCTCGCCTTGGCCTTGGTGGCGGCTTGGCCAGCCGCCGCCGAGGACCTGGACCTGCCGCAGATCCAGCGGCGGGTATCCGAGGCGACTCGTGAGCATCGGGAGACCCGCCAGCGCCTTCAGCAGGGTATGGCGGAGCGTGAACGGGCCCAGGAGGCCCGCGACCGCGCGCTCGAGCAACTACGCCAGGCACAGGCTGAAGCGAAGGCCAGTGCCGAGCATCTAAAGCAGTCCGAAGCCGCTGTGAAACTGCTCGACGGCGAGGAGAAGAAGGCCCGGGAACACCTGGAGCAGCAGCGGCATCTGCTCGACCCCTTCCTCGCCCCAGGTGGCCGACCCTGATGCCGAGGCGAGCCCAGCAGGCTTCGCCCCAGTAATCCTCATCCAAGCAATCCCTGAGGCTCAGAAATCTAGCGCAAAAAAAACGGCAGCAGGCTATGCCCTGCTGCCGCTCAAACCCCTTTGTAGGGGCAGAGACCGAAACGGAGTTTGCGCCTAAATTGTGAACTCTGTGTGCAATTTCTGTTGCGGAGCTGTGAAATCGCTTCCATGAGGCCGCCACTGGCATCGGCCGGGCCAGCGGCCACCAAAAAAAAAGGCAGCGGGCTGTGCGCCGGCTGCCTGTCGAAACCCCTGAGAGGGGCGGAGACCTAGTCCCGTTAACGGAGCCAGGTCAGAAAACTTGAGGGGAAATTTGTCGGGCGGTCGGTCGGAGGCGAATCGCGCGGGCGGCCACCAAAAAAAAGGCAGCGGGCTGTGCGCCGGCTGCCTGTCGAAACCCCTGAGAGGGGCGGAGACCTAGTCCGGTTAACGGAGCCCAGTCAGAAAACTTGAGCGGAAAGTTTTTCCACACAAGGACCGGCGTCCGTTCACCGGCGCTCACCTGTCGAAGACCCTCGCCCCCGGGGTTTCTTCGCGCGCGACGATGGGGGCCAGCGCGCCGCGTAAGTCGTCCGTCTCAATCGGGCCGGTTTCTTCCACCGGGAAAATCCGGGTACTGATCACCCATCTGCCGGACGCCACGCGGTTCCCGGCGAGAGGCACCCCGACCGCCATCACGAGCGCTGGCGGATCAAGGAGGGGTTCAAGCGCCCCAAGCACCGCGTGGCTCTTGAACAGATCTCGGGGTTTAGGGAGTAGCGGAGCCCACGCCGATAAGCTATTTGGGCGTTTTCCGCGCCTTTCCGCTGCGGAACCCGACAGCACCGGGGGCAATTGGCGTCAGCATGACCGTGCCGAGACGCTCCCGCTCGGGCGTGCCGCCGACGAACAACAGCGCGAGGCGATTCCGGCGTCGGTTTCGGCCGACGTCCCCTCGAGCGTTCCCTTGCCGACCATGTTGTTGAGGCCCATCGTGCTCAATCAGAGGCCGTCCCCTTCGGTTGCGAGGATCTGGTTTGGCTTCGCGAAACCCAGCTTCAAGCTAGGCTTTTTTTGCTCGATGGCAGCTAGGTCAAGCGTCAGCGCTTTGCGAACCGCCGCGGAGCGCGCGCTGCCGGCTTTCTGAGCCGCCTTGTTGATGTCCTGGTCCAACCCTTCCCACAAAAACGACCTGCGCGCGCACCGTGCCCGTGTTCAAGACCCTAAGCAGTGCCGACACACAAGGTAACCATCCCCTCCTGCCGGTGCGCCTTGAGCTTCGGTCAGCGCCCGCCGATCCGGCCTTGCTTGTGAGCCGGCGTACGGAAATCGATTGGGGTGCCCCCCGGTTCCAGTTCACGGTAAATAAGGTTCGGGGGGCGAAGTCCCTCGCGTAGCGTGAACCGGAGGCGGGGGATCAGTCCGCGGCGGGAGCCGCCGGGGCCTCCAGTTTGGCGATCAGATCGAGCCATTCCTCCTCATAGCCGGGCTCAAACTGCTCGGGGTCGGCGCGGATGAACGCCACGACCTGGCCGTAGCAGTCGATGGCCTCGCGGTCCTCGCCGCGGGCCTCGTGCACCATGCCCAGGCGGTCGTGGCCATCGAAGACCTCGGGATAGTCCACGAGCAGTGCGCGCGCCACCTGCTCGGCCTCGTCGAGTTTGCCGTCGGCGATGAGGTCGACCACCGAGTTGGACTTGTAGTTGAGTTCCTCGGTCTCGTCGTAGGCGCCCGGCACTTGTTTCTGCAACTCGTCACGGTACTGCGCCGCCTTGGCGGCACTGCGGGCCTTCCGGGCTTCGAGCTTGGCCCGCTCGGCGGCCAGGGTGGCCTGCTCGGCGGCCTGGTCCTTGGCTATGCAGCAGCGCTTGTATTTCTGTCCGCTGCCGCAGGGGCAGGGGTCGTTGCGTCCGGTCTTGGGCATAGTACCTGCACGTTAACAAGATAGAAGGCGGCGGTGTTTGGGGCCTTGCTGGCCGAGGGCCCGCTCTATGGGATGCCGCGGCACGTTGACGAGGATCTGGCCCGCCAGTGGCGTGACTGAGCGTGAGCACGCTCTTAATGCGCAACTGATCCTGAACGATGATGCGCTTCCAGCGCCTTTGGGCACCTTCGACCAGAATCCCGACCGCCAGCTTGAAGGCGCCCGGTTGGCCCGCACCGTCACCGATAATGCCCCAGGAAAGGATACTCGCCGGCTGGAACTTGAGCGCCTGCTGGCCTCCGTGCGCGAAGCCGACACGGAGAGCGCCCAAGCTCCGCTGTGCGCGCTTCGAGGCAGAGGGACGGTTTGGCTAGCCCGATCGCGGCGTCGTTTTTTTTCCGTTGGTATGCGCTCGATACCTGGAAGGATGCGGTGACGGATTCGGTGCTGCTGGAGTTCGCCCTCAGCAAGGGGATGTTGAAGCTCGATTGAATTCGAAAGGTCGCATGGGTACTAAGAGCATGCCCCTGGCGGCCAGGTCAAACTCCTCCACCCCCGGGCGCCAGGACAGGGGAGGACCTTAGTCCTTGGGGCCTTGCTTAGCAGGCCGCGCCGCGGCTTCCTTCGGGCGCCAGCGCTTGCCGTCGAATTTGAGCAGATTGCCCTGGTGCATAGGCCGGTCGAGCAGCGGAGCGACCAAGCCCGCGATCGAAACCGGCCATTATCTTTTCGATACGCCGTAACACGGCGTTGCCTTGGAGCACGAAGGAGTGATTCTGGTTGCCGCCGATAGCCGAGACCTGCAGAAGGCCGCGCCCTAGGGAAGCGCAAATTGCGCTGGGTGACACGGGGACTGTCCTCTGACCGCTTGGGGTCGTCGCCCATGCGTCCTGGCGATGACCGGCGGCATTGAGCGAGCGCACCGCGGACGCAGGGTCGGGCCGGACTTCGCGGGAAGGCGCGCCAGCCGCAGTCGCTTGTCTCCGACCTTATTCCTCAGGAACAACCGTTGTGAGGCTCACCCCGCCCGGCCGTCGAGCGAGGTCCAGGCAAAAAAAAGGCAGCGGGCTGTGAGCCTGCTGCCTGTTCAAACCCCTTTGCAGGGGCGGAGACCGAAACGGAGTTTGCGCCTCGAATGTGAAAACTTCATGCAATTTTTCTTGCGAATTAGTGAAATCACTTCGGGGGGGCGATGCGCTAGCTCCATCGCGCGCTTGAAGGGGGCTTTCTGTTGCGTTGCCGCAAAACGGAGGGATGGAAAGGGGATGTCCATGCCATGGGAGTTTGAGCGTTGAATGCCCCTGGCATAGTCGGCCATGCCCAAGAAATCCACTCCGAATGTGAAGGTTTCACTACGGCCGCCCGGGTGGTGGGCTCTGCGGTGCAGCACGAGCGCGCGGACAAAAAGAAGGCAGCAGGCTTGCGCCTGCTGCCTTTCGAAGCCCCTAGAGAGGGGCGGAGACCTGTAACTATTATCGTTCAGCTTTGATAAAACTTTAAGTGTTTTTTACTGTTTTTTTTCAAATTATTTACGGGACGCCATTTTTTTGCCCCTGCGCGCAACAATTCCCGATGTGTGCTGCGGCAAATTCGGCGGTCAGCAACTGGGCTGCAGGCCCGCCTTGGGTGTGCGAGGCCAAGAGGCTGGAAGAAATATAAAAATAATCACTTTTTTCGGTGTAAGTGATGGCTCGCTTCTGTTTCGCGGTCGCGCGCAAAAGGCGCGGCTAACCCCCCGTTTCTCCTCCGGCGCTGGGTTATACTCGCGCTTTTTTCCGAGGCGTCGGGCAGTTTTCGACGCGCTCAGCGCAGGGCCGACCTACCAGCGGGAGCAGATTGAATGAAGATCCACGAGTATCAGGCTAAGGAACTCCTTCGCCGTTACGGTGTGCCAACGCCGAAGGCGGTGGCGAGTTTCACCGTTGAAGACGCCGTTAGCGCCGCGCGAGAACTGGGCGGGGAAGTCTGGGTGGTGAAGGCACAGATCCATGCCGGGGGCCGCGGCAAGGGCGGCGGCGTGAAACTGGCGCGCAGCCTGGAAGAGGTGCGGGCGCGCGCCACCGAGATTCTCGGCATGCAATTAGTGACTCATCAGACGGGCCCCCAGGGGCAGAAGGTGCGACGCCTGCTCGTGGAAGAGGGCGCGGCGATTGCCAAGGAACTCTATGTGGGCGCCGTGGTGGACCGGGTCACGCAGCGCATTGTCCTTATGGCGTCGAGTGAGGGCGGCATGGACATCGAGGAGGTGGCCGCGCACACCCCCGAACTGATCCACAAGGCGGTCGTGGATCCCGGCGTCGGGCTCACGGACGCCCAGGGAACCGACTTGGTCCGCCGCATTGGGATCCCCGAGACCTCCGTACCTGAGGCCGTCGCGCTCCTGAAGTCCCTCTACCAGGCCTTCTACGACACCGACGCGGCTCTGGTGGAGATCAACCCACTCATTCTCACCGCGAACGGGAGAGTCCTGGCGCTGGATGCCAAGATCACCTTCGATGACAACGCCCTGTACCGTCACCCCGACATCCTGCAACTCCGCGATCTCGATGAGGAGGATCCCGCCGAGATCGAAGCCTCCCGTTTTGGGCTGTCCTACATCTCGCTCGAGGGGGATATCGGTTGTCTGGTCAACGGCGCGGGCTTGGCCATGGCGACCATGGACATCATCAAGCTCTTCGGCGGGCAACCAGCCAACTTCCTCGACGTGGGGGGCGGTGCCACCACGGAGAAGGTGACCGAGGCCTTCAAGATCATGCTCGGCAACCCTCATCTCAAGGCCATCCTGGTGAACATCTTCGGCGGCATCATGAAGTGCGACGTCATCGCCCAGGGCGTGGTCGAGGCGGCCCGTCAGGTGCAACTCGCCGTACCGCTGGTGGTGCGCCTGGAGGGGACGAACGTGGACCTGGGCAAGAACATCCTCGCCTTGTCGGGGCTGCCCATCATCACGGCCAGCAACATGGCCGACGCGGCGCAAAAGGTTGTCGCGGCTGCCAGGGGGACCAACTGATGTCAGTGCTGATCGACAGGAACACGCGCGTTCTAACCCAAGGCATCACGGGTAAGACGGGCCAGTTTCATACCCGGGCCTGTGCGGCCTACGCCGATGGGAAGGCCTGCTTCGTGGGCGGCGTCACGCCCGACAAGGGCGGCCAAAACTTCGAGGGTATTCCCATCTTCGACACCGTGGCAGCGGCGAGGGCAGCGACTGGGGCGAACGCAACCGTCATTTATGTTCCGCCGCCCTACGCTGCCGCAGCCATCGATGAGGCCGTCGATGCCGGGATCGAACTGGTGATCTGCATCACCGAAGGAATCCCCGTCCGCGATATGGTGCAGACGCGCTTCCGTATGCAGGGAAAAGCCAGCATTCTAGTGGGCCCGAACTGTCCGGGCGTGATCACGCCCGACGAGATCAAGATCGGCATTATGCCGGGTCACATTCACCGCAAGGGCCCCGTGGGCGTGGTGTCGCGCTCAGGAACCCTTACCTACGAGGCTGTGGGGCAACTCATGGAGGTGGGCCTCGGCCAGTCCTCCTGCGTCGGGATCGGGGGAGATCCGGTCAATGGCCTCAAGCATATCGACGTCATGCGACTGTTCAACGACGATCCGCAGACCGAGGCCGTGGTGATGGTGGGCGAGATTGGCGGCAGCGACGAGGAAGCGTGTGCCCGCTGGATCAAGCAGAACATGAAGAAGCCCGTCATCGGCTTCATCGCGGGCGTTACCGCCCCGCCCGGCAAGCGCATGGGCCATGCAGGGGCCATCATTTCCGGTGGACAGGGAAGCGCCGCAGACAAACTCGCGGTGATGGAGGAGTGTGGCATTCGTGTGACCCACAACCCCGCTGAAATGGGGCGCTTGGTGCGTTCGGTGCTCGGCTAGAAACCTTGGGTGCTCGGCTAGAAACCTAGAGGGCGGACAGGCGGGTGTTCGCCCAGCCCAAGCGGTCGATGAGGATGCGAAGGAAGGTCTTGTTGAATTCCTTCTGACATCCGTCCGAGGCGTGGCTCAGATCGCGCGCCTTGATCTCTATAACGGTGAGCGCGGTAAGCGCGGTGATCGTCGTGGTGCGTCGGGCGATGGTTTCCGTGAAATACAACATCTCCCCGAAGCAGTCGCCCGGGCGCAGGGTGTTGAGGAGTTTGCCGGCCTTGACTACCTTGGCCTCGCCATCGGTGATCACGAAGATACTGTCCCCGGTGTCGCCTTCCTGGATGACGTGCTGATCAGGGAGGTGGCGGCGCCAAGCGGCGATGTGCAGGGTCTCCCAGATCTCCTGTTCCCGGAAATCTCTAAAAAACGCCAGTTCCCGGATCGTCGTGAACTTCTCCGTGTCCGAGATGGCATCGGCGGGGGTCTCCAGCCGCCGATAGGACAGGGTGAGTTGCTGAGAGAGTTCACCCCAGGTTTTGTACCGACTGTCGGCGGACTTGGCAAGGCAGCGCAAGACCAGCGCGTCGAGTTCAGCTGGAATCTCGCGGCGGAAGGTGCTGGGCGGAACGGGGTCGATGTGCACGACCTGGTAGAGCAGGCTGGCCTTGCTCGACGCGCGGAAGGGCAGCTTGCCGGAGAGCAATTGGTAGGCTACGACGCCGAGGGAATAGATGTCGGTGCGGAAATCCACCTCCAGGTCCTGCACCTGTTCCGGGGACATGTAGGCGGGCGACCCGATGCCCTTCAACTGGGTGTGCTTGGTGTCCTCGTAGCGGGCCGCGCCGAAGTCGCTTACCTTGATGTCGGTGCCCTCTGCCATGAGGATGTTAGCGGGCTTGATGTCGCAGTGGATCACGCCTTGGCGCTGAGCGTAGGCTAGGGCTAGGCTGCACTTAAAAATGATCTCCACCACTTGCTCGATAGGCAAGAGCCGCTCGACGTCGCAAAAATACTCGAGCGTGCGCCCGTCGACGTACTCCATGACGATGTAGCTCTGCCAGTCGTCGCTTACCGCGTCGTAGATGGCGAGCAGGTGCGGGTGATGGAGCTTCCCTGCTAGTTCGGCCTCGTTCAAGAAGACGCTGCGGAACCGGCGGGTCATGTCGGTGTCCGCCGGCGACTGGTTCAGGATCAGCTTCACCGCTACTTCCCGACGCGCGAACATGTCCAGGGCGAGGTAGACGATACTCGTCGCCCCGCGCCCGATCTCCCGCACGATGGGATACTTGCCGATTCGTTCGGGCAGTGGCTCGTTCATTTGTGCCGGGCCTGCTCGAGGACTCGGGTTCAGGTAGGCTGCGGGACCTGCATGCCGGCGATGACCGCGGGACGCGCACCGAGCTCATCGTACCAGCGCTTGACCGACGGGAACTCGTCCAGGTCCACTTTGTGCCAATCGTGGCGTGCCACCCAGGGGTAGGTCGCAATGTCCGCCACCGAATACTCTCCCGCCAGGTAGGTCTGTTGGCTGAGCTGCCGGTCGAGCACGCCGTATAGGCGGCGGGTTTCCTTCGAGTAGCGCTCGATCCCGTAGGGTACGGGTTGCGGAGCCGCGCGCAAGAAATGGTGGGTCTGCCCGAACATCGGGCCCACGCCACCCATCTGGAACATCAGCCACTGCAGCACGTCGAACTGGCGCCTGACCGGAAGCGGGAACAGCTTGCCCGTTTTCCAGGCGAGGTAGAGCAGGATCGCGCCAGATTCGAAGACGCTGTAGGGCGCCGCCTCTGGCCCGTCGTGGTCGACGATGGCCGGGATCTTCGAGTTCGGGCAGATCGCCACGAACGCAGGGTCAAACTGCTCAGCCTTGCCAATGTCCACGCGATGGACCCGGTAGGGGAGGCCGACTTCTTCCAACATGATGGAAACCTTGCGACCGTTGGGCGTGGACCAAGTGTACAGGTCGATCACGGGGTGCTCCTGAGAATGGGTAGGCCCGATTGTAGCGTGTCCTCCAGCGCCTGCTGCACGGCGAGGAGGCGCGCCCGGTCAATGGCCGAGGCGATGACCAGCCCGCCACCGCCCAGGCGCGCAATGGCGCCGCTGTCTACACCGCGCGCGGCCTCCAGGCACCGGCGCAGGCGTTCGCCGGCCGGATAGGGGGCGACCTCGAACCCTGGACGCCCATGGTAATCACAGAGGCACGCGAGCAGGAGTTGACCGAAGCGTTCCGGTCGTCGAAAGCCGTCGAGTCGTGTGAACAGGTCCACTAGAGCGCGGGCGTTGAGTCCGACGGCCCCGTGTATTTGCTCCTGGGCGACGATGGCCATGCGCGCGAGCTCGCGGCAGTCCGTGGGTACTCGCAGGCGCTCGCAAAGGGCCGCGGCAAGGCGCTCACCGCGCGCCTCCTGCCCTTCGGTCTGAGGGCTCTGGTGTCCAATGTTCGACAGCAGACAGGCAAAGCGCACGGGCAGCGGACACCGGCGCGTGGCCGCAAAATCCAGCACGCGCAGCAGGTGCAGGCCGGTGTCGGTTTCCTCCCCGGCGGGAAGCAGGGGGACGCCAAAGAGCGCGTCGACTTCCGGAAGGATGCGCGCGAGTGCACCACAGGAGCGCAGCGCGTCGAGCATCAGAGCGGGGTGGTCCTCGAGCAGGCCCTGGGAAATCTCCTGCCAGGCGCGCTCGGGCACCAGCGCGTCGACCTCTCCCTCGGCAACCATCTGGCACAGGAGTGCGAGCGTCGCCGGGGCAATTTCGAAGGCGAAGCGCGCGGCGAACCGGGCCAGGCGGAGCACGCGGACGGGATCCTCAGTGAAGGCGTCGCTTACATGCCGCAGGACGCCGAGTTGCAGATCGCGCTCCCCGCCGAACAAGTCGATTAACCGCCCCTGCTCGTCGCGTGCCAGGGCATTGATCGTGAGGTCCCGCCGCAGCAAGTCCTCTTCGAGGGTAACCTCGGGGGAGCAGTGAACCTGGAAGCCGCGATAGCCCCGCGCGGTCTTGCGCTCCGTGCGGGCAAGCGCATATTCCTCGCGCGTTTGCGGATGCAGGAAGACGGGGAAATCCCGGCCCACCGGCCGGTAGCCCAGTTGCGCCATCTCCTCGGGGCTGCTTCCAACGACCACGTAGTCGTGGTCCTTAACCGGCCGCCCCAGCAACTCGTCGCGTACCGATCCGCCGACCCGGTAGACCTTCAGGGCAGGTACTCCCGTTTCCGCCCGCTTCAGCGGCGGGCCTGGGCGCGGAACCGGTCGTACCGGTGTTGGGCAGGTGCCGGGCCCAGGTAGCCGGGCGCGACGCCTTCCAGGGGCTGCGGGGTAAAGCCCAGGCTGGCGGGGAAGGGACCCGAGCAGATATTGTCCAGGCGCATGGAAGCCAGGTTGTCGCGGGTGAGCAGACGACCGGGCAGGCGCTCGAGTACGGCGGCTTGCAGGCTCGAGAGCCCGGGGCCCAGGGGCAGTACCCAGCGCGTGAGGCCCTGGATGCGGCAGACCAGCGCCACGAGCTCCGCCAGGGTGTAGACCTGCGGGCCGCCGAGTTCGAGCAGGCCCCCAAGGTTTCGATCCGCTTCCAGGCAGGCGACCACGGCGTGTGCGACATCCCCCACGTAGACCGGCTGGAACCTCGCGCCGGGGCAGGCCAGGGGCAACACGGGTGTCAGCGCGGCAAGTTTGGCGAAGAGGTTCAAAAAGGAGTCGCCCGGACCGAACAGCACCGAGGGGCGCAGGATGCTGAGCCGCACGGGGCTGCCCGTCAGCGCCTGGCGCAGCGCGTGCTCTGCTGCCGCCTTAGAGCGAAGGTACGCGCTCGGGGCGCTCGCATCGGCCTTCAGCGCGCTCACCTGGACGACGCGCGCCACACCGCAATCGCGGGCGACCTCACCCAGGGTGCGCGCAAACTGCGTGTGGACGGCGTCGAAGTCACCGCGCGCGGTCTGGTGCAGGATGCCGATCAAGTTGATCACGCCTTGGGCGCCGGCGAGCAGGCCGCGTAGGACCGCAGCATCGCCCACGGATGCCTCTACCACTTCCACTGTGGGCAGAAGGATCAGGTCCTTGGCGTTGTCGCGGCGCCGTGTCGGCACGCATACAGGCAATCCCCGCTCGGCGAGCCGCGCTACAACGCTGCGACCAAGGAAGCCGCTTCCCCCCAAAACCACGATCCGCTTGAATTCCATCCTGCGCGCTCCTCGTCTTGGTCGGCGCCAGCGGGCCCTGGCCCACGCGTCAGTTGCTCGCCGCTGGGCGGGCCGAAACCATTCCCAGCCGCTGCTTGAGCGTGGGCCCCGGCTGCCCGAACATTCGCGCGTAATAGAACGTGTTTCCCATCACCTTGCGCACATAGTCGCGCGTCTCGGTGAACGGGATGGTCTCCGTATAGACCGCACCCTCCAGGGGCTGCGGTGCCCGCCACTCGCGCGCCCGGCTGATGCCCGCATTATAGGCTGCCGAGGCCAGCACCGGCTGATTGTCCAGGGAGTCCAGCAGCTTGCGCAGGTAATAGGTGCCCAGGCTGACATTGGTATCCAGGGCAACCGGCCCCCCCCGCGCGACCGAGACCAGCCCCAGCCGGCCAGCTAGCCAGCGGGCGGTAGCTGGCATGATCTGCATCAGCCCCATGGCGCCGGCGGTCGAGCGGGCATCCACGACGAACCGGCTCTCCTGGCGGATGAGCCCGAAGACCCAGGCTTCGTCCAAGCCCAGCTCGCGGGCATTATTGCGCAGGACTTCCCGGAACGGGACTGGGAAGCGGAGCGCGAAATCGTGCAGCACCCGCGTGCGGTCTGCCGTGTCGATGGAGCGCTCGTACCAGCCCTGGCGGCTCGCCACCTCGGCGGCCGCAAGTAACTGGGCGTCCTCAAAGCCCCGGATACTATGCCGCCACTCCAGCGAGGCCTCATAGCGCAGGCCCAGTTGGTAGAACTTGAGGGCGCGTGCAATCCCGGGGTGTGCCGCGATGGCCTGCACCTCCTCCTGGGAGGGACGATAGGTGAGCGGAACCTCCTGGAAGCCCGGTTCCAGTTCCTCGCGGGCGAGTTCGCCGTAATAGCTGTGTTCCCGGGAAAGCACGAGCATGAGCGCGCGAGCCTCGGCGCCCTGGCCTTGCGCTGCCGACGCTCGCGCGAGCCAATAGCGCCAGGCGGGTTGGGCCATCTCGCCCGTAGACATCGCGGCGATGGCTTCTCGCAGGCCTTCCCAGTCCCCTACGCGCAGCGCCGCGCGCGCACGCCACCCCAGTTGGCGGTCGGTGAGCTGGGCGCGGCCCGCCCGGCGGAACCAATCCAGTGCCGCGGGCAGGTGCTTACGTGCGCTGGCGGTACCGATTTGGGCACACAGAAAGGCACGGTCCTCGGGCGGAAACTGCGCCTGTAGCCGCTCGAAGTGGCGTCCCGCGGTCTCGGGCAGATCGCGGGCCAAGTGCTCGATAGCAAAGCTCACCAGTTCGCGGTCGCCACGCTCGGTGCCGACCACCTTACGCCGCTCCAGAAAGCGCAAGGGGTTGCGTGCGGCTAGGTCCAGGGCGCGCGGTGCCGGACGGCGCCGCTCGGGTAACAGCGCTAGGACGTGTTCTGCGGCTGCCGCGTGCCCCGCCGCCAGCGTCGAGCGCAGCCGGGTCCAGACGTCCTCTTCGGTCAGGATGCCGCGCTGGCGCAGCCCGGCATAGAGCCGGTAGCAGGTGTCGGGCAAGTTGGCCGCTTCTTGCCACAGCGCACGCGCCTCCGCCCAGGCGGCGTCTTCGCCCCGTTCGCTGCGCGCCTCCAGGGCGTAGCAGTCCAGTTCCGGGTCTTCTCCGCCGACGCCATGGTAATCGGCGAGGAACGCTGCGAAGGCACGGTCGTGTCCTTGCTGTCGCAGGCGGTCGTTGCGCAGGCGCTTCGCCAGCAGGCTGTCGGGATAGGCGGCAAGGAAGTCTGCGGCCTGGGCTGACCACTCGGGGCCGTGCGCCCGTATCTGCCAGTACAAGACGTAGGGGCGCAGCGGATAGTCCTGTAGGCCGGTGGCGATGGCGTCGAGCCGACCGATCTGCCCACGCTGGAAGGCCTCGCGGGCGGCCAGGAAGCGCTCGTCAGCGCTCTGCGCGAAGGCCGCGCCCGGCTGCAGAAGGGCGCAGACCAGCGCGATGGCGCCCAGACGCTCAGCCCAGGAAGAGCGCATAGGCTGGATTGTCCGTTTCATCCCAGTTTCGATAGCGGGTGTCGCGCAGGAAGCGGCGCAGCGCCGCGCGTTGTCCGAGGGGGACGTCAAACCCCACCAGGACGCGGCCGAAGTCGGCTCCGTGGTTGCGGTAGTGAAACAAGGTGATGTTCCATTGGGGATCCATGCCGGTGAGGAACTGCATCAACGCCCCCGGGCGCTCGGGGAACTCGAAGCGGCACAGTACCTCGGCCCGCAAGCCGGGGGCGCGTCCGCCCACCAGGTGGCGCACGTGCGACTTGGCCAACTCGTTGTCGGTTAGGTCGAGGGCTTCGAGCCCTGCCTGCTGGAGGCTTTTAAGCAGGGCGCCGGCCTCCTCCCGGTGTTGTACCGACAGGCCGACGAAAACGCGCGCGTGAGTCGGGTCCGCGTAGCGGTAGTTGAATTCTGTGATATTGCGCGCGCCCACCAACCGGCAGAACTCACGGAAGCTCCCCGGCCGCTCCGGGATGGTAACGGCCAGCAGGGCCTCACGCCGTTCGCCGATCTCCGCCCGTTCAGCCACGAAGCGGAGTCGGTCGAAGTTCATGTTCGCCCCACAGGCCACGGCCACCAGGGTCTTGGAGCGCTCGCGCGAGCGCTCGGCCCAGGCCTTCGCCCCCGCCACGGCTAGGGCGCCAGCGGGTTCCAGGATGGAGCGGGTCTCTTCGAACACGTCTTTGATAGCGGCGCAAATATCGTCGTTGTCCACGACGATCATGTCATCGACCCATTCCCGGCAAACCCGGAAGGTCTCCCTGCCCACCTGCCGCACGGCGACGCCATCAGCGAACAGTCCGACCGAGGGCAACTTAACCCGTTTGCCCTGCTTGAGCGACACGGTCATGGCCGCTGAGTCGCGCGGCTCCACACCGATGAGGCGGATTTCCGGGCGCACGCTTTTAACGTAGGCTGCAATACCCGAGAGCAGCCCGCCGCCGCCGACGGCCGCGAATATGGCGTGGATGGGCCCGCCGTGCTGCCGGAGGATCTCCATGCCGATGGTTCCCTGGCCAGCGATCACGTCGACGTGGTCGTAGGGATGAACGTAGGCCAGCGCATGCTCCCGGGCCAGCGTGAGCGATCGGGTGTAGGCGTCGTCGTAGGAGTCCCCGTAGAGCTCGATCTGCGCGCCGCGGGCCTCCACGGCGGCCACCTTGATGCGCGGGGTGGTCACGGGCATCACGATCAGCGCCCGGCAGCCCAGGCGTTGGGCGGCGAAGGCCACACCCTGAGCGTGGTTGCCAGCGGACGCACAGATCACTCCTTGGCGCAGTGTTGCGGGCGGCAGTAGTGCCATACGGTTGTACGCGCCGCGGATCTTAAAGGAGCGCACCGGCTGCAGGTCTTCGCGCTTGAGCAACAGGTTGTGCCCGAGGAGCGAGCTCAAGCGCGGTGCCCCTTCCAGCGGGGTTTCCACCGCCGCCTCGTAAACCCGCGAGGTCAGGATGCGGCGCAGATAATCGATAGCCATCGGCTTCCTTGGTTAAGGCAGCGCAATTTAGCAGTCCCGACGCCCTCAAGCAATTGTGCGCGAGGTCGTTGGGGGCTATCCTCGTGGGCATTGGGCAGGATGCGTGCCTGCACGAGAGGGGGCGTGGGTACACGAGGCCGTCCGCAGGACTCGTGCCCGGTGCCCAGTGCGCGAAGGAGAAAGTCGTCGTGGAGTCGGAGGATCAACTAAAGCAGGCGGTGGCGAAGGCGGCGGTGGCGCACGTCCCCGACGATGCCGTGATCGGCGTGGGTACGGGGTCCACGGTTAACTTCTTCATCGATGAACTCTCCCGCATCAAGGGGCGTATTGCCGGCGCGGTCGCAAGTTCAGTGGCCAGTGCCAAACGACTGACCGAGCGCGGGATTGCCCTGGTGGAGCTCAACTCCGCCGGCGATCTGCCGCTCTACGTCGATGGGGCCGACGAGATCACCCGGCACCTTTACCTGCTCAAGGGCGGCGGCGGAGCGCTCACGGGCGAGAAGATCGTCGCGGCGGCCTCGCGCCGGTTCCTGTGCCTCGGGCACGAAGCCAAGCTCGTCGACGTGTTGGGGGCCTTCCCCTTGCCCGTGGAGGTGTTGCCCATGGCGCGCAGCTACGTGGCCCGGGAACTCGTCCGGCTGGGCGGGCGCCCGCAACTGCGCCAGGGTTTTGTGAGCGATTACGGCAACGTGATCCTGGATGTGCATGGATTGTCTATCGTGGATCCGGTGGAACTCGAGGGGCGTATCAACCAGATAGCGGGGGTGGTCACCAACGGGCTCTTTGCTCGCCGGCCCGCCGACCTCGTTCTGCTGGCGGGCGCTGACGGGGTGCGTACGCTTACTCCGGCCCGCGGCGCGGACTGACACCGCACTGTCATTTACATGCGTTATGCTACTGATTGGGGGGGGATAGAACGAATTCCTCCGGAGGAAGTGCGATGACGGCCGACGAGCACACGTCAAAACGGTTTGATGCGGAATTGGAAGCGCTGCGCGCCCGCGTCTTGCAAATGGGCGGGTTTGTCGAGGAACAGGTCAGTCAGGCAATCCGTGCGCTCACGACCGGGGACCTGGATCTTTGCGCTTCCGTGGTGGCCGACGACGCGCGAGTGAATGCGCTCGAGGTCGGCATCGATGGAGACTGCACGTCGATCATCGTTCGTCGCCAGCCCGCCGCGCGCGACCTGCGCTTTATTCTGACGGTCGTCAAGTGCATCACCGATCTGGAACGCGTTGGCGACGAGGCGGCGAAGATCGCGCGCATGGCGAAGCTCTTCAATACCGTGGACCGTCTGCAGCAGCCCCGGTACGTGGAAATACGGCGCATGGCGACGCTCACACTGGAGATGTTGCGCAAGGCACTGGACTGCTTCGCCCGGTTGGACCTGTCGGGTTCGGCCGAGGTCGTGCGTGCAGACGAGCAGGTGGATGATGAGTTCAGGGCCATCCTGCGGCAATTGATCACTTTCATGATGGAAGATCCGCGGACCATCTCCGCCTCGATCGAGATTCTCTTCATCGCCAAGGCGCTCGAGCGAATTGGCGACCACGCCAAGAACATCTCCGACTACGTCATCTACATGGTCAAGGGCACTGACGTGCGCCACGCCCCGCTCGAAGAAATCGAGCGCGAGGTCATGGCCAGCACGGGCTAGGGCTAACGCTCCTCAACGCGAAGGGCGCAGATGGCCGAGTTTTCTACCCTGGCTGCCGTGGATCTGGGGTCCAACAGCTTTCGCTTGCAAGTGGCGAGAGTCGTGGACGAGGAGATCTATCCCCTGGACAGCCTGCGTGAACCGGTGCGCTTAGGCGCGGGCCTGACACAGCAGAAGCACCTCGATGAGCCGTCCCAGGCACGCGCACTTCAGTGCATCGCTCGCTTCGGCGAGCGGCTGCGAGGGTTCCCCGCCGAGGCGGTCCGCGCAGTGGGCACGAACACTCTGCGCGTGGCGAAGAACGCAGCGGAGTTTCTGCGCAATGCCGAGGCGGCGCTGGGGTTCCCCATCGAAGTGGTGGCCGGCCGGGAAGAGGCACGCCTCATCTACCTAGGCGTCGCCCACAGCCTTCCGCCCTCTGCAGAGCGCAGGTTGGTCGTGGACATCGGCGGCGGCTCCACCGAATTCATCATCGGCTCCGGTTACCGGCCGCTGAAGCTGGAAAGCCTGTACATGGGCTGCGTGAGCTACAGCCTGCGCTACTTCCCGGGCGGACGGATCAACAAGGCCAATCTGCGAGAGGCGGAACTGGCGAGTCGGATCGAACTCGAAACCATTGCCAACGAGTTCTCAGCCGGCCATTTCGCGCAGGCGGTGGGCTCCTCGGGCACGGCACGGGCGCTGGGCGAGTTGCTCGAGCAGCAGGGCTTCCCGGCCGGCGCCATTACCGCAGAAGGTCTGGAGTGGTTGCGCTCGGCGCTGCTGAAGGTTGGCGATGCAACGCGCTTGAGTGCGCTGGGTGTGCGGGCGGACCGGCTAGTCGTGCTGCCCGGAGGCTTCGCCATCATGGCGGGGATCTTCGCCCAACTGCGACTCGAGCGCATGGCGCTCGCCGATGGCGCGCTGCGCGAGGGGATCCTCTATGACCTCCTGGGGCGCTTTCATCACCACGATCGCCGGGAGGTGACGGTCGCGCAGTTCGCCAAGCGCTATTCGGTGGACCTCGCCCAAGCGCAGCGCGTGGAAGGCTTCGCCCAAGAGTTGCTGCGTCAGATCAATCCAGCCGCTGCTGCAGGGGACGAACACGTGGTCCGTCTAATGTCCTGGGTGGCGACCCTGCACGAGATTGGCCTCTCGGTGGCCCATAGCGGCTACCACAAGCACACCGCTTATTTGCTCAGCTACTCGGACATGCCCGGATTCTCCCGCATGGAGCAGTCCCGCCTGTCACTGCTGACCCTGGCCCACCGCGGCTCCCTGGATAAGATCCAGGACCGACTCGATGGCGGCGTCGACCTGGACCTGGCGATGGCGCTGCGCCTCTCGGCCCTCTTCCACCGCAGCCGCGGCCCCTTGGACTTGGCGCGTTACGAGGCGAGTCGCAGGGGCGCGCGGTTCCAATTGGATCTCGATGCCGGCTGGCTGGCCGACAACCCGCTGACGGCGGCCGCCCTGGTGGGCGAGCAGCGCGAATGGCATAAGCTCGGTGTCTCGCTGGAGGTGAACCCCCTGTCCGAGGCCCGGGCCGGCAACCGCAGAGCGGTCGAATAGGTTTTTTGGGCTGTCAGCCCCGAGCGTAGCTGGGCTGCAAGAGGAGAGCGCATGGATGCAGAAGCACTGCGGGGCTTGCAGGCCCCGCTGAAGGAACGCTACCGGACTGAGCCTGACGCGGCCATCATCACCCTCCGGGCGAAGGGGGAGATTGGCCTTCAGGGGCTGTCCTGCAAGGTGGATACGGGTAAGGCACTGGTCACGGCTGGATTGCACCCGGCCACCGGTGGCGACGGCTCCCTGGCGTGTTCCGGGGATATGCTTCTGGAGGCTTTGGTTGCCTGCGCCGGCGTAACACTCACCGCGGTGGCCACCGCGCTGGGGCTCGCCGTCGAAGGCGGCGAGGTGCGCGCGGAGGGCGATTTGGATTTCCGCGGCACGCTGGGCGTGGACAAGCAGGCGCCGGTGGGCTTTCGTGACATCCGCCTGAGCTTCGACCTGCGCGGTGACTTGACCCAGGAGCAGCGCGACACGCTGCTCAAGTTGACCGAACGCTATTGCGTGATCCTCCAGACCCTGCGTAGCGCGCCACCCGTGCACGCGTCCCTGCGATCGGCGGGCTGAGTTCCCGCCCGTCGCGGCGTCGGCGACCCTCCGCGATGCATCTGAACCAGGTCGCTACCGCAATGGCGTCATCATCGGTCGGCAAGATGGGAGGTGGCCAGACGCTGTGATGCAGTGGCTGCGCCAGATGGCCGCACTGCTCGTCGCCCTCGTCCTGGTCGCCGCCGCTGCCGCCCTGGAGGTGAGTGAGGAGGAGATCGCACGGTCGGTGGCCCAGTACGGCGCAGGTGCAGGGCAGCGTCTGCGCGCCTGGCGTGAACTACTGGCGACGCAGCGCGGGGTCGATGAGTCGGTGAAGCTGGATGTGGTCAACCTCTTCTTTAACCGTATCCCTTACGTCACGGACCTCGAACACTGGGGTAAGGACGACTACTGGGCAACGCCCACGGAGCTACTCGCCAGCAACGGGGGGGACTGTGAGGACTACGCCATCGCCAAATACCTGACGCTGCGCGAGCTCGGCGTGCGCTCGGACCGCCTGCGCATCACCTACGTCAAAGTGACGGGACTCAACAGCGGGAACCTGCGCGCACTGCTCCAGGGCAAGACCGCCCCGGGCGCGCGCGTTGCCCTGGGAGCGGACAGTGCCCACATGGTGCTTGCCTATTATCCCAACGTCGACGCCGAGCCCCTGATCCTGGACAACCGTGAGCAGACCATCCGCCCTGCCGGGCAGCGCCCGGATCTGGTGCCGGTCTACAGTTTCAATGGTGACGGCCTGTGGCTGGCCAAGGAGGCCACGGGGCGGGGCCGCTACGCGGGGTCAGCCACCCAGCTTGAACATTGGCGCGACCTACTGCGCCGTTTGCACTGAGGATAATGGCATGGGGATAGCGCAAGGTTTTGCGGCAGGAGGCGGTCCATGAGGCTCTCGCGCATCGTTCCGCTGTGTCTCGGGCTGGTCTTCTTGATGCTGTTCGCGGGCATTATCACGGTGGCAGTGGCTAATTCGCGCCAGTATCTGGAAGCGCAGCTGCAGACCCACGCGCAGGACACGGCCACCTTCCTCGGCGTTGCTCTCAGCACCAGCGCGCGTGGCGGCGATGTGGCCACCGCGGAGGCGCTGTTGTCGGCGGTTTTTGATCGCGGTTACTACCGCGAGATCACGCTGAAGAACAACGCCGGTCAGGTGCTCATCACGCGCTCCCAGATGCCGCTCGCTGCCGATGTGCCGCACTGGTTCGTCGAAGCCCTGCCCCTGAAGGCGCCGGCAGCCCTGGCCTTGGTCATGGACGGCTGGCGGCAACTGGGGCAGATCGAGGTGGCCAGCCACACCGGTCAGGCCTACGTTGCCCTGTGGCACATCGCGCTGCAGGCCGGCGCCCTGGTGGGCGGGGTCAGCCTGGCGGCCTTCGTGCTCGCCGTAGCCGCACTCCACCTTGCGCTGTCGCCACTACGCCCGATGACCCGCCTGGCAGAAGACATCTCCCGGCGGCGCTTCGGCCGCCTGCCGCAGGTACCCTGGGCGCTGGAGCTGCGGGTGGTGACGCGGGCGCTCAACGACATGAGCGTGAAGGTGGAGGCCATGTTGGCCCACCAGACCCGGGCCGCCCACACGATGCGCAAGCAGGCCTATGAGGATGAACTCACCGGTCTGCCCAACCGCCGCAGCCTGATGGATCGGCTGCAGCACTGGGCCCGCTCCGAGGAGGAGTTTCGTGCGGGCGCGTTAGCCCTGGTGGAACTCTCGGGTTTTGGGGCCTTCAACGCCCGGTTCGGACGTAAGGCAGGCGATGCGGTCCTGCGCGAAGCCGCTGCGCGGCTCCGGGCGCTCTTCCAGGATGCGGAGCCGGTGATCTTGGCGCGGGCAAACGGGGCTGAGTTTGCCGTCATCGTCGCGGATGCCGATCCGGTGCAGGCCGAGGCGCTCGGGGCACGCATCGTCGGCGCGCTGGCCGTGCCTGAACGCGGTGGCATTCACCAGGGGCCCATCGCCGTGTGCGTGGGCATCGCTTGCACCACCAGCCTGTCGAGCGCGACCCTGTGGTTGGCGGCGGCGGACGGGGCGCTCCTTCGGGCGCATGACCGTGGCGCCGGATACTGGCAGGTGGAGGCGGTGCGCGAGCAGGCCGGCGCTGCGCCGCCGGGCGCAGAGCAATGGCGCGCGGCGCTGGACACGGCGCTGCGCGCGCGTGCCCTGGTGCTGCAGATCCAACCTATCCGCTGGCTGGTGCCGGGCCTGCCGGAACACGGAGAAGCGCTCGCCCGTGTCGCGGCGGGCGACGGGACCTTGCTTCCGGCCGGTCTGTTCATGCCGCTGGTCCGCGAGGGCGGGCTCGCCCGGGAGTTGGACCAGCAGGTATGCACGCAGGCGCTCGCGCGGCTTCGCGCCCGGCCCGAGGGCACGGAAACCCTCGCCATCAATCTGTGTGTGGCCTCGCTTGAACAGGCAGACTTCGTCACCTGGCTGCAGGCGAGCCTGCAGGCCTCGCCCGGTCTGGCCCGGCGCCTGATCATCGAGTTGCCCGAGCGCGAACTGCTGCGCGAGGTGGCCCGTCTCGAGCCCGTCCTTGCCCGTATCGCCGCGCTGGGGCCGCGCTGGGCGGTGGACCGCTTCGGTCACGAGGCGGCAGCGTTGGCGCTGCTGCGCAGGATCGATCTGGCCTACATCAAAATCGATGGCAGCTACATTCGCGGCCTACCGGAGAATGCCGATGGAAGGTTCTTCGTGCAAACCCTGGCGGGCGTCGCCCACGGCCTAGGCGTGCTCGTGGTGGCGGAATCGGTGGAGAGTGCGGCCGAGCTTGACCTGCTGGCTGGGCTGGGCGTGGACGCAGCCCAGGGGCACCACATCGGCCGGCCCGCCTAGGTCGCGCGATAGAATGGAGCCCCGCGACAGCACCAATGAGCCCGGCCCCCTAGCGGATCGGGAGGAGGTCGGAATGATCGAGTCAGCGGAAGCAGGTTCCCAACGCCCCACGGAGTCGTCGAGGGCTCCCTCCTTGGCGGCGCTGGAGCAAGCGCTCGCCTTACTTCCCCGTCGCGCGCCCGGCTTGGGGTCGGTGCAGCGGCTGGTCCGGCGGGTGGAGGGCGGGTTGCGCGAATCACCGGGGGAGGTTCAACTCTCGCCCTCGAGAGGGTTCCCGGGCGACGCCTGGGAGCGCACCCGGGCGCGTGACCCCGCAATGCAGCTCGCGGTGATGGACGTGCGCGTCGCGCAGATCATCAGTGCTGGCGGTCCGCTGGAGCGCTTCGGCGACCAGTTGTTCCTGGATCTGGATCTGGGCGCGGAGGCGTTGCCCCCGGGCAGCCGGCTGCAGGTCGGGGACGCCTTGCTCCAGGTCACGCCCGAGCCGCACAACGGTTGCGCGAAGTTCCAGGCGCGTTTCGGTGCGGACGCGCTAAGGTTCGTGTCAGCCCGGGCACGCCGTTTCCTGAACCTGCGCGGCATTTACCTGCAAGTGGTGGCTGAAGGCCGCGTGGCGCTGGGCGACGCGGTGCGGGTGTTGCCCGCCACGGTCACCCACGCCCCGGCGCCGCTAGGGACTGATGGAGTGATGCGAACATGAGCGAAGCCAAGGAGCCGGAAACCGACCTGCCGGAATCAGAACGCGCCGCGATGGTGGCGCTCACCCGGCAGTGGCTGGTGAAGGCGGTGATCGGGCTCGATCTGTGTCCCTTCGCCCGTGCGGTACATGCAGGCAACCGCATCCGCTACGTGGTGAGCGCGGCGCGCACGCCGGAGGCGCTGCTGGAGGAACTGGCGGTGGAGCTCAGGTTCCTGGAGGGGGCGGATCCCCGGGAGTGCGAGACCACACTCATTATCCATCCCTACGTGCTGGAGGATTTTTTGGAGTACAACGACTTCCTGGACCTCGCCGATGACCTGGTAGAGGCGCTGGAATTTGATGGCGTGCTGCAGGTGGCGAGTTTCCATCCGGGCTATCAGTTCGCCGAAACGGAACCCGACGACATCGAGAACTTCACCAACCGTTCGCCCTATCCCACCTTACACGTGCTCCGCGAAGCGAGCGTCGATCGAGCGCTCGAGGCCTTCCCCGAGCCCTCGGAGATCTTTGAGCGTAACATGCGCACCCTTCGCCATCTTGGACGTGCGGGGTGGAATCTGCTCTGGCAGGACGCGCCGGCACCCGTACCGGCCCCTGGGCCAATGGGCAAGGGAGGAACAGGTGGAAACCGATCGCCCTGATCTCGGGTTGGGTCAGGAGCCAGCGCTCCTGCCGCGGGAGGAGGAGGTGGAGTTCGTACCCATTCGCGCCCAGGGCCCGGGGGGGCAGAACGTCAACAAGGTCTCCAACGCGTTGCAACTGCGTTTCGACATCCATGCCTCTAGCCTCCCGGATGAATTGAAGGCAAAGCTACTCGCGCTGAACGACCAGCGGCTGAGCAACCAGGGCGTGCTGGTGATCAAGTCTCAGGAATATCGCAGCCTTGAGCAAAACCGGGCTGCCGGCCTCGCCCGCCTGCGCGAACTGGTCGCCGGCGCCGCCGTGGTGCAGCGCCCGCGCCGGCCCACACGGCCCACGCGCAGCGCGCAGCGAAAGCGTGTCGATAGTAAGGTCCGGCGCGGCCTCGTAAAAGCCCTGCGTGGCCGGATCAGCGATTGATTGGGCCAGCACCGTCGACGCGGCCGGCGCGGGTTTAGCTGGCCGGCGTTTCTCCTGGGCCCCTTGTGGGTGCTCGTGCTCCTGGCGCTGCTGGATGCCTATGCCCCGTACCTGCACCAGATGCTGTTTCCCGCCAGCGCAACCAATCCCGCAATTTCAGGACTCCTGACCTGGGCGACATATCTCACGCAACCTCAGGTGTCTCGTAGACGGGCGTCGGCTGCGTTCCTGGGTAGCAGACCTCCAGGGCGTTGAGCGTTTCGCAGCGCTTGGTCAGGGCTTTGTTGTGCCGGGGCTTGGCCCGGGAATGAACCCGCACCAGCAGGCGCTGCTGCGCGGGCAGGGGCACGATGTCGGCGCTGCTCAGCAGCATCTCGCGCACCAGGGCTCGGCCGTCAGCTTCGGTGCGCACCGCGTTGAGCGTAAGGCCGCGCACCCGCGCCGTCTCGGCCCTGAAGGCGAGCATCTTGATCGTGTCGGTGAGGTGCTTGGCCTCCGGGGCGAGCCTGACGATGTCGTCCTCGGGCAGCGTCTTCAGCGGCACCCGCCTGGGGCAGGCCGCTGGAGTTTGCTCGAGCTGCTGGCACTGCGCCTCGGCCGCGCGCAGCTGCCGGGTCAGGTCGGCCTGTGCGATCTTGAACCCGCCCATAGCGGGCCGCAGCGCCTCCGGGTTGGCGCGGGCCTGCTGGCCGTAGGCTTGTTCGAGTTCGACGACGCTGGCTCGGGCCACGCGAAGATCGACTTCGGCCGGCTCCACCGCATAGTTGACCGGCGCGTCCAGGGCGACGCGCTGGCGCATGTAGCGGAAGAAGTTCTCCAGGGTCCAGCGCTGGAACATGCGCCAGGCCACCACCTCGCTGAGGGTCGCGCGCGCAAGCCTCGACATCACGACCTGGGGCCGCCCCGTGCGCTCCCCCGCAGGGCTGCGGCCGGCGCCATCATCGCCACCCACGCCGGTAAGCGCCCGGTCCACGTGGCGTTTGCGGACGAAGCCGGCGCGGCGCGGCCGGTGACCATTGCCCCCGGCGAAGCGCATCGCTTCGAAATCGGCGGGGAAACGCTCCAGTTGGTCGAGCGCGGCGGCGCCGATGTCCTGTCGATCGTCAAGTTGGGGCGGGGTATTTGGCGTCAGGTGCTCGAGGAAGAGCCCGAGTCGCCTGCCGCACCCAAGCCGCGGAAGCGCGGCGCCAAGGCATGAACCGGCTCCTGCAACAACAAGCTCGCTTCGGCGGTTCCGGGGAACGAATGTCGCAATGGCACTCCGAAATGGACATCCAGCCTCCCGAAAATCCGCCGCGCGCGCCGCGCGCAGACGAACATCCTGCGGCGAAGGGCGCGCAAGCGGCGGTTCGCGCCAGTCGCGCAGCCTGTGTCGACCTGTCGTCTCGCGTCACTCAATGTGCACCACCTCGTATTCGTGGTACTTCGTCAGATAGTCGGCGATCAGCGTGCGGTGGCACTCGTGCGGGTCTTTCTCCGAGCACATCAGGCAAGTATGCCCCTGCTGTTGACGCAGCCGTGCCGTGAGAAGGGCTCCGGACGCTTCGAGCAACTGTTCGTAAGGAGACTGCCAGGCCGACTCGCCGAGGCTGTTGAACAGATTGCCCAGTTCGAGGAACGAGACGTAGCCGAGGCCGGCACGCGCGAACAGCGGTGCGATGCCCGTATCCGGGTTGCGTGTGAGCTTGTAATAGTTCATGTAGGCGCTGTCGGGTCGCAAGCGGACGTCGGCCACGGTTCCGATGCCGTGATCCTGCAGGCTCTGAATCAGTGAGGTCGGCGTACGGCCGCCGTAGCCGATGGTATGGATGACTGGCATGGTGCGTTCTCCCGTAGGTTCGGTAGAAGGGCCGCGCAGCGGTGCTTTAAGCGCCGCGCGTGAGACGTAGCGTGCGTGAATTCCCGTCCCGCCGCTTCTCCAATCCGCACAATCTTCCGTCCCCGGTGCCGAGATTGTGCAGATATAGCGTGGCCACCGACCCAACCTCCGCGTAACGTGTCCCGCCACAAACCGGCACGGTGCGCATGGCCGGCCGCGCCTCCGTCATCCCGCGCCGTCAAGCCTGGTATGGCGATGTCGGCACGACGTATGAATACAGCGGCATCGAACTCGCACCCCAGCCCTGGCGCCGCACGATGCGGCCCGCAGGGGTCTCTTACCGATTATCGGTGCTTTATGCTACATTATCGTGTCGATTTCGATATGGTAAATCATTTAAAGCAATTAACATTCTATATTAGACATATAATTTGTTATAAAGATATACCGGTCAACATGTGTAATTCAGCACATAAAACCCCGCTGCACACATAAAATAGCGAACCAAACACATTATAGTGGAATATCCAATGCCCCCTTCCGAGCGCCTGACCACGGACGAGCTGCTCGCCGAGCTCGGCCGCAACATTCGCAGCGTGCGAGTCCAGCGCGGCATCGAGCAGGCCCAACTGGCCGAGCGGGCCGGCATCAGCACGAGCGCCCTGTCCCATCTCGAAAACGGCCACGGCAGCGCCTTGCAAAGCTTTGTCCGTGTCCTGCGGGCGCTGGGTCTGGAGGACGGATTGGCTAGGCTGGTGCCCGGCGCGGTGTTCGATCCCTTGAGCCTCACCCGCGCGGCCACGCCACGGCAGCGCGCCCGCCGGCCTCGCAAGTCAGCACCCGCGAGCCATGCCACCACGCAAGCTGGCCGCTGAAGCACAGCCGACCGGCCGACCGGCACGTGGGCGCTACGCCCCCGTCGTCCGCGTCAATGTGTATCTGTGGGGCATGCACGCGGGCGCCGCGGCCCGCGACCCGTCCACCGGCTATTACGCGTTCAACTACACGCCCGAATTCCGCCGCACGGGCATCGAGCCGGCTCCGCTGCGCATGCCGACCGCGGGCGGCCCCTACGTGTTTCCCGAACTCCACGCGGTGACATGGCATCGCCTGCCCGCCATGCTGGGCGACGCGCTGCCGGACGATTTCGGCAATGCGCTGATCGATGCCTACATGGCCGAGCGCGGCGTGCGCAGCGAGCAGGTGACACCGCTCGACCGGCTGGCCTACATGGGCGCGCGCTCGATGGGCGCGCTGACCTTCCAGCCGGCGCGCGGCCCGACCATCCACCAGGCCACGCCCATCGAGATGGGTGCACTGGTGGACAAGGCCCGCCAGGCCGTCCATGGCACCCTGCAGGACGACGGGCAAGCGGTACGCGCCCTCAAGACCCTCATCGACGTCGGCACCTCCGCGGGCGGTGCGCGCGCGAAGGCGGTGATCGCCTACAACCCGCAGACGCGCGAAATCCGCTCCGGACAGTTCGACGCCCCGCCCGGTTTCGAGCACTGGCTGCTCAAGTTCGACGGCATGGGCCGCGACAAGGAACTTGGCGCCGCTCAGGCCTACGGACGCATTGAATATGCCTACCACCTGATGGCCCGCGCGGCTGGCATCGAAATGAGCGACTGCCGACTGCTCGAGGAGGGCGGGCGCGCCCATTTCATGACGCGCCGCTTCGACCGCGAAGCAGGCAACGTGCGCCATCACACCCAGACGCTGTGCGCGATGGACCACCTGAACTACAAGCTCAAGGAGGCGAACAGCTACGCGCAGTGGTTTCTGACCCTCGACAAGCTCGACCTTCCCTACGAGGCCTTCGAGGAAGCCTTTCGCCGCATGGTGTTCAACGTGATGGGCCGCAATTGCGACGACCACACCAAGAACATCTCGTTCTGCCTACGCCAGGCGGGCCGCTGGGAACTGGCCCCGGCCTACGACGTGACCTTCGCCCACAACCCGCAGGGCGAATGGACCCGCCAGCACCTCATGGCGGTCAACGGCAGGTTCCGCGACCCTACCGAGGGGGACTTGCTGGCCATGGCGGAGCGCTCCGCGATCGGCTCGGCGCGCAAGGTCATCGGGCAGGTGCGCGCGGCGATACGCCGCTGGCCAGAATTCGCCGCCGCTGCCCGCGTGCCGTCTGACGTGATGGAGGAGATCGGGCGACAGCAACTGCTGCTTCTGCCCGGGTGAAAGACGGTTGTGGCTCCACAAGACTACCGCCGCCGATTATCGGCGATGCAAAACGGCAAACGGTGGTGCGATGCGACGGCTTGATTCCCTGAGAATCACTGCGGCGAAAACAAGAAAGAATGCCATAGCATCTATTTTAGTCATCTCCCAACCCAATTCCTTGAAAAGTAGCGAATCATCTTTTTGTTGAAAATGCCTGGGAAATCCGCAAAAATCGCTGGCAGAACGCCTTTTATCGTCATGCACATTCCCGTGTGAACCCCTCAGGATCTGGGTCTTGCCGCGATAGCGGCCCGCAAGTCCCAGAAGGTCCGCCTGGACGACGCCGCCGGCAGCGCCCGCGTGAGCCCGTGCTGGCCCGCGAGGTGGAATACGGCAAGGGCACGGTTTCCATCGGCAAGGCGATGCAGTCGCTGGCCGAACTCGGCGTGCGCATGAGCGTGGAGATCCCGGATTCCGCAGCTCCGCTCGTAAGTGTCCGGTAATCCACGTCCTCGGGGTCCTGTCCGGAGATGCACGGATTGAGTCGGCTACCGGACTCATAGAAGCTGGAGCCTCCTGTCCATAGTGAGGCGGTGATGGCGATGAACGACGAAGAACTCGGTGGCGGCAAGCGGCGCGGAGCAGGGGCCCTGCGGGGAAAGCGAAGCGAGGAGGACTGGAAGCGCCTGGGGGTGGAGTTCAAGGCATCGGGATTGTCGGCCCGTGCCTTCGGTCAACCGCGTGGGGTGGCCCCGCGCACCCTTTTGAGCCGGGCCACACGGATACTTCGGGGGCAGCAGTTACCTGGCACTAACAGATTTGTGCTTCCCTTGATTCATGCGGGTTTCCGGCCGATCTTCGAGTGAGCCGGCTGCGGTGGGCGCTTTTTACGGGGTCCGTGGCAATGCCCGGGTGGAGGCTTGCGCCGGCGCGGCTTCCTTGAGCAAAGGCCCTCAGCGGCGCCAGCCGCGATCCCCGACCGCCGTCAGGTGGACGCCCGGACTGACCCGCTCACGCCGGGTCAAGGCGCTCAGTAAATAACGCCCTGGATGCGGGCGTTTCGCGGCTGCATGCCCGGGGGACCGGGGTTTATCCTGCGCCTGCATCGCCCGGAAGGAAGCGGCCGTGGGCACGGCGCGGCGGGCCGCTGGAGACCACCATGCTTTCACCGCTCGCCGCACGCATCATGGATTTGATGCATTCAGGGGCTCCGTTTACCGACATGCACCTGCGGGAGGGCCTCGGCATCCGGGTACTGACCCCCCGCGCCTGGGCACTTGCCGACGAGAGGCCAGCGGCACGCGCGGAACTGGAGGGGCTGCTCGACGGTATCGAGCCTTGCTGGCGCGAACTGCTCCGCGGTGGGCGGGCGATTGCCCGCGCCTTGGATCTGCCCACCCTGCGCCTGCGCATGAACGTCTTCACCACCGATGGTGGGCGACACCTCAATCTCGCCCTGCGCGCACTGCCTCCCCAGCCCATGTCGCTGAAAGACACCGGCCTGCCGCTTTACGTGAAGGAGATGCTCGAGCGGGGCAAGGGCCTGATTCTGGTCACCGGCGCCACGCGCTCCGGGAAGACCACCACGCTGGCGGCCCTGCTGCGGCAGATCAACGAGACCCGCGCAGATCACATCGTCACTATCGAGGACCCCATCGAATACGTGCTTCGGCCGGAGCGCGCCATGATCTCCCAAAAAGAGGTGGGTAAGGACACGGAGAGTTTCTTGATGGGCCTCAAGGACGCGTTGCGCCAGAGTCCCGACGTGATCATGATCGGCGAGGTGCGCGACCAGGAGACCGCGCAGGTGATGCTGCAGGCAGCGGAGTCGGGCCATTTGGTGCTGGCTACCCTGCACGCAACGAGCGCGGCCGGCGCCATTTCGAAGCTCACGGCTTTCTTCCGGCCGGAGGAAGCCGAGCAGCGCCGCTACACGCTGGCCAATACCTTGATCGGGGTCATCTACCAGGTGCTCTTGCCCAAGGCGGCCTTCGATGGGTTCGTGTTAGCCGCGGAGATCCTCGCCAACAACGCTCAATTGGCCAAGGCCATCGGCGACCCCAGCCGGGCTTCTCTGATCGGGGAGCAGTTGCGCCGGGGCGAGGACAAGATGTCGCGCTCGCTCAACGACGCGCTGCTGGACTTGGTGGGGGCGCGCAAGCTCACCGCCTCCGATGCCCAGCGCGCCTCCTACGATGTGCTGGACCTGCGCCAGCGGCTCGATCATGCGGGCGGTCCGCTGCGCTAGGCGTCAAAGTGGCGTGGATCGCCTTCAGGCGCCGCACCGGTAATTCGCTGCATGTCCAGTCTCCTTGGCGCTCTTATGCCCAAAATAGAAGTGGAAGTGCGCCACTTTAATGGGTGCATTGTTTGATTTGCGCCAAAAACTGGGCGTAGGAAAAGGCAACGGGTACCCAAAAAATGATCTCCGCCGGCGAGTATGAAGCCGTCGTAAACGCGGTCCGCACGCGGCTGGACGGCGCGAGCATGGAAAGGCTCCCGTCTGCTCGACGAGGGCGTGGCCAAAAGAACGCCGCAACGCCGGCTGAATAAGCGGGTCAAGCCGGGCAGACTGGGTGGCAAGGGCCGCAACCGCCGCGCAGCTTGGAACGTCGTTACCTTGACAGGCGGCTCAGCATGACTAAACTAACCGGGTCTAGTTTATTGGAGGCGCGCCATGCTTATCGTCAATATCCATGAAGCAAAAACGCAGCTCTCTCGGTTGGTTGAGCAGGCTGCCCGGGGGGAGCCGTTCATTATCGCGAAGGCGGGCCGGCCCATGGTGAAGGTTTGCGCCCTTGATGCGCCCGTGGCTGGCCAGAGGCGGCGCCTGGGCTTTCTCACCGGCGAGATATCGGTACCCGACGATTTTGACCGAATGTTCGACGCGCAGATCGAGTCTCTTTTTAGTGGCGGCAAGTGAGGCTGCTGCTCGACACTCACCTCCTGCTTTGGGCCGCGGGGCAACCCGAGTTGCTGTCGGAGGCCGCGCGCGACCTGCTCGAGGATCCGGCCAACGAGTTGTTGTTCAGTGCGGCTAGCCTGTGGGAGATCGCCATTAAGCGCGCGCTCGGGCGAGACGACTTGCGAGTGGAACCGCGAGTGCTTCGTCGAAGCCTCCTGGACAATGGCTATGGCGAGATACCCGTGACCAGCGCCCATGCGGTGGCCATCGACGGGCTTGCACCCATCCATAGGGATCCGTTCGATCAGATCCTCCTCGCGCAGGCACTGGCGGAGGGCGTCATGCTAGTCACGGCCGACAGGGCACTGGCTCGCTATCCAGGCCCCATCCGGAAGGTTTGAGCATCCGGCCCTCGCGGTCGACGTCCGTCTCGCCTCAAGGCTAGCGTGCTATACGGGGCTGTGATGGCGGGCCGGGGCGGGCCTTGCTCGCCGCAGGGAAAGAGTCCGCATGAGCAACCGCCGCGTCAGCGTCGGGTTGCAGCGCGGAGTGCAGAGCTACCGGGGCGATTACCTGGACCGGAATCCGGACCATCCCCACGCCTTTGGCCAACCGTTGCGGCGCATGAGCTTTGCCCTCCAGGCCAACGAACACCGGATGTCAGGCTGGGTCAGTTCACGCATGCGGGACATCGTCCACCCCATCGGCCCGTCCCGCCACACCCTCAATCGTTGTCAGGGTCATTACAGCATCAGCCTTTACCAAGAGCACGCATAACACCGGCGGCGCTCTCCTGGGCAGCAACCCCGTGGGCAGCGTGGTCAACGCCTACCTGCAGCGCTGGGACGTCCCCAACCTGTTTGTGGTCAGTGTCGGTGCGTTCCCGCAGAACCGCGGCCAGCACCCCGCTGGAACCGTCGGTACGCTGCTTTCCGGGTCGCTCGAGCCCCGCGCGAGCGATACCTGGAGGCGCCCCGCGAGTGCCTTCTCTGAACCGACAGTCCGGCGCCCGTATGCTTCCCAGCCAAGTCCCCCTCAGAGCAGGTCCGTGCTTTGCACCGCCTTGAGGACCACTTGGGCGTGCTCGCGTCGTGGGCGGTGCGTCAGCCAGAAAACGGCACCTTTGCGCACGCTCAACTCCCGCGGCTCCCCGGTCAGCAGTAGGCTCACCACCTGGCCCAGGGTCGGCTGGTGTCCTACCACCAGGACCGCCCCCGTGCCCTCCGGCCAGCCCGCGGCGGCCAGCACGTGGGCGTAGTCCGCGCCCGGAGCAAGCTCAGGCACGGTAGTGAAGTCTCGCTCCAGGGCAAGGGCGGTCTGTTGGCAGCGCACGGCCGGGCTCGCCAGGATGAGCGTCTGGGCGGGCAGCCGCGCAAGCAGCCACTGCGCCATGGACTGCGCCTGCTTCGCGCCGCGGGCGGTGAGCTCGCGGGCCAAGTCGTCGAAGCCATCCTGCGCTTCGGCGTGTCTCCAAAGAATCAGGTCCATTTGCCTCCTCGGGGCCGCCGCACCTTACCAGGGCAGGCGTTGGCGGCGGACCTGTTTCCAGGCCGCAGGCAGGGATGCCAAGCGGGCCGAGGTCCCAGCCGCGCCGAAGCCGCGCATTAGCGCCGCAGCCTCGCGCAGCCGCTCATCGGTCGCCAGGGCCGAGAGCAGGCGCTGCGCGGTGGCCGTGTCATTGAGTGCGCCCAGCGCCTGCTGCAGCTGCACCAGGGCCTGTTGCAGCTGTGCGGCGCGATGGCTTTGCAGCAGCGGCAGAAAGAACTCCAGAGAGTAACGCAACTTCTTTACGGCGATTCGCAGCTCGTGCAGTTCCTCGAGGCTCAAGCTTGCCAGGGTTTCACCGAAGCGCATCACCTTGCGATGGCGCCGCCGCAGGAGCCAAGAGGCAAATTCCTGCAGGGGCTCGGCGCGGTGCAGTTGGGCCGCCGGGTCGGCGACGGCCTCCCAGGCCTCGCCCATAAAAGCGCTTTGCAGGCGCAGCAGCAGCGCGGTGTAGCGTCGGGAGCGAAGCGCCTCCATCGCGTCCTGGCGGCTGCTTTGGCGCGGCGCGGCGCAGGCGATCTCCAGGAGGTCGACGGCGGGGTCGGCGGGCAGCGCCGCGCGCAATTCCGGCAGCGTTTCCTCCGCGAAAACGTCCCAGTCCCTTGCAGGGCCTAACTGCGAGCTCAACCAGCGCAGCTCGTCGAGAACCTCGGCAAAGGCCTCGCGAGGGAAGGCCGGCGCAAATAGGCTGAAGCAACAGCGCAGGCGGCGCAGCGCGACACGCGCCTGGTGCAGCGTCTCCGGCCAGTCCTCGGGCCGGGCGGCGCTTTCGTTGGCCTGAAGTTGCCCCACGCAGCTGAAACACACGCGGCGGAAGGCCTCGGTCACCGTCATGCTCGCCTCGACCGTAACGGGGCCCGCCTTCACCGGCCCCGGGATCAGCGAGTCGGCCAGTGCATAACCGCGCTGTGACTTGCTGCGGTTCTCCAGGCGCAGCGGCAGGTGTTCGAGCAACGCGAGGGCTAAATCCAACAACGCCTGCGGAGGTCCGGCGAGTAGTTCCAGCTCGATTTCGCGAAGAGGCTCCTCTTTGCCCCCGGCGGCGCTGATGGTGCCCTGGTCCGTGCACAGTTCCACCTCGACGCCTGGGCTGAGCTCCAGGATCCGCCGGGTACGCCGGAACCGGGTGATGAACACCGGCTCGAGGGAAGCGCTGCGGCCCGACGCGCCGGCGAGAAGCCCACCCGCGGGCGAGCGCCACAGTGCTGGCAGGTCCAGCAGCTGACCGGCGACCGGGACGTCATATTCCTCCCGCTGGTGCAGCCCGGCTTCCGCACGGCCTCCCCCCTTGAGCGTCTGCACCCATTGCTGCCCGTCGCGCCGCAGCCGCAACGCGTAGCCCTGGTGGCGCAGCAGCCGCTGCGGCGTGTCGTAGTAGACGCTGTGCACTTGGCGGGTGGTGGGGCGGCCGCGGGTGGCCCGGCGCACCAGCGCCAGCCGGGCGAGCCGAGGCAGGTCGTGCGCTTCGATCAAGAGCTTCAGCTCAATTTCCATGGCGGGAGCTTACTCCTGCGAGGCCGCCGAGGGCTCTAGCTGCGCGCTAGCCCCGTCGGGGTCCCCGCCGCGATTTGCGCAGCTCGGGTGGAGGTGAGGGCGGCTCCGTCCCGCCCGCCAGTTCCTGCAGCAGGCTGGCCTGCGCGCTGCGCGGCGCGGCGCGACCCGGGCGCCGTCGCGTATAGCGGCCATCGGAGTCCATCTCCCAGGCCTGCACGTTGTCCGAGAGATAGGCCTGCAGGCCTTCCCGGATGACCCGCTTGCGCAGACGGGGGTCCAGCACTGGCACGCATACCTCGATGCGGCGCAAGAAGTTTCGTTCCATCCAGTCCGCGCTGCCGATCAGAGTCTGACCCGATGAATGGAAGTGGAATACCCGGTGATGCTCCAGGAACCGCCCGATGATGGAGCGCACCCGGATGTTCTCTGAGAGGCCTTTTATGCCTGGGCGCAAGCCGCAGACGCCACGCACGATCAGGTCGATGCCGACGCCCGCAGAGGAGGCCTCGTAGAGTTCTGCGATGACCTGAGGGTCGAGCAGCGAGTTCATCTTGGCGAGGATACCGGAGCGCTGGCCAGCGCGCGCGGCTGCGGCTTCCCCCCGGATCGCGTCGATGATCTGCGTGTGCAGGGTGAAGGGGGACTGCCAGAGGTGGCGCAGTTGCCCAGCCTTACCCAGGCCGGTCAACTGCATGAACACGTCGTTCACGTCCGCGCAGATCTCATCGTGGCAGGTGAAGAGCCCGAAATCCGTATAGAGCGTCGCCGTGCGCGAGTGGTAGTTGCCCGTGCCGATGTGGACATAACGGCGCAGACCCTCGGGTTCCCGGCGCAGTACCATGGCGAGCTTCGCATGCGTCTTGTGCCCCACCACGCCGTAAACAACGTGGGCGCCCACCTCCTCGAGCCGGGAGGCCCAGTTGATGTTTGCCTCCTCGTCGAAGCGTGCCATGAGTTCCACCACGACCGTGATTTCCTTCCCGCGCTGCGCAGCTTCGATCAGGATGCGCATGAGCTCGGAGTCTGCGCCCGTGCGGTAGACCGTCTGCTTGATGGCCACCACATCCGGGTCCTTGGCGGCCTGCGCGATAAAGGCGATGACCTGTTTGAAGGATTCGTAGGGGTGATGCACCAGCACGTCGCCCTCCGCGATGGCGGCGAATACGTCGGTGTGGTGCAGGAAAGCCGAGGTGATGCCCGCGGTGAAGGTGGCGTACTTCAGGTCGGGGCGGGCGACCTCGTCGGGCACACGCATGAGCCGCACCAAGTTCACCGGGCCAGCGACCTGGTAGAGGTCCTCCTGCCCCAAGCCGAACTGCTCCAGGAGGAAGGCCGTCATTTCCCGAGGGCACAGGTCGGCGACCTCCAGGCGGACGGCATCACCGAAATGGCGCTGGGGAAGTTCGCCCTGCAGCGCCTCGCGCAGGTTCTTGACCTCTTCCTCGTCGACGAAGAGGTCGCTGTTGCGGGTGACCCGGAATTGGTAGCAACCCAGCACCTCCATGCCCGAGAACAGCTCACCCACGTGGGCGTGAATGATGGAGGAGAGGAAGACGAACCCGTGATCGCATCCGGCGAGCTTGGGCGGGATGCGGATCACCCGCGGTAGCACCCGTGGGGCTTGCACCATGGCAATGCCCGAACTGCGCCCGAAGGCGTCCTTGCCAGAGAGCTGCACCGCAAAGTTCAGGCTCTTGTTCAGAATGCGCGGGAAGGGGTGCGCCGGATCCAGCCCGATGGGCGTGAGTACCGGCATGATGTCGCGCAGAAATAGCGCCTTGATCCAGTCGCGCTGCTGGTCGGTCCAGTCGCGGCGCCGGAAAAAACGCACTCCCTCGTTAGCCAGCGCGGGGAGCACCGCCTCGTTCCACAGGCGGTACTGGGCCGCCACCAGCGCATGCGCCTCCACGGCGACTGCTGCGTAGGCCTGGGCCGGCATCAGGCCGTCCGGGCCTGGCGTCTCGGCACCCAGGTCGATTTGCGCCTTCAGGCCGGCCACGCGGATTTCGAAAAACTCATCTAAGTTGCTGCTGACGATGCACAGGAAGCGCAGCCGCTCGAGTAGCGGCACCTCCGCATCAGCGGCTTGGGAGAGCACGCGGCGATTGAATTCCAGCAGACCCAGCTCGCGGTTTAGCATGGCCGGGCGCATGGGGGCGGCTCGCTCGCGGGCGGGTGGGGCGTCCGCGCGATTGGCCACCTTCGCCGCACGCGCGGCCAAGTTCTCGGTCATGACCCAGGGTGCGGTACGTAGCCCTCGGCCGCATCGACTGCGCCGCCGAAGAAGTAGCTCTCCATCTGGGCGGCCAGGTACTTGCGCACTTCCTTGTCGGCGAGGTTGAGGCGGTTCTCGTTGATCAACATCTTCTGGTGCTCCAGCCACCCGCGCCAAGCTTCCTTGGACACCGTTTCGTAGATTTTCTGTCCCAGCGCACCGGGGTAGGTGGGTACGTCCAGACCCTCGGCCTCGTGGCCGAGTTTTGCACAGTGAACCATTCTGGACATGGGGAAAACTCCTGCTTTTAAAAGAGGGCGACGCCCCCGATTATCGTTGATACGCAGGGGGAGGTAAATCCGCCGTCTGGCGAGCACTGGGCTTTTCTAGCGGGCGCACCAGGACTTTGGAGTTGCGCTGGTAGTTGTACAGCGCCTGGCGTGCCCGGGGCAGGGCGTCCAGCGGCATCTCCTCGAAGCCTCGCTCCAGAAACCAGTGGGTCGCGCGCGTGGTCAGTACGAAGAGGCGCGCGAGCCCTTGCTCGCGCGCCACCGCCAGCGCCTGGCGCAGCAGGCGATCGCCAGCACCACCGTTGCGGTAGTCCGGGTGCACCACGAGCGCGGCGAGCTCCGCGCTCGCGTCTTCAGGAAAGGGGTAGAGCGCGGCACAACCCACGAGCATGCCGTCGTGCTCCAGCACGCGAAAGCGCTCGATCTCGCGCTCGAGCAGCTCGCGCCCCCGGCGCACCAGGGTGCCGTCCGCCTCCAGCGGTGCGAGCAGCGCCAGCAGGCCGCCGACGTCCTCGATGCTGGCTTGGCGTAACTGCTCCAACGGGTCACGCGTGACCATGGTCCCTACGCCGTCGTGGGTGAAGAGTTCCAGCAAAAGTGCGCCGTCCGGACTACGGGCCACGAGGTGCGCCCGTCCCACCCCCGCCTTGCAGGCCCCCAGCGCCGCACGCAGGTGTACGGGCAGTTCTGGTCCGAGGACCGCCGGCTCGCGCAGCAGGGCCTCGGCCTCGCTCACGGTGATCTCGCGCGGCAGGCTGGCACCGCCGGCGGTCGTGGACTCCACCAGGAAGATCAACTTGTGCGCGGCTAGCGCCACCGCCGTGGCAGCGGCCACATCCTCGTGCGCCAGGTTGAACACCTCTCCGGTGGGGGAATACCCCAGCGGCGAGAGCAGCACGATCTCCCCGGCATTCAAGCGGCCGGTCAGCGCCTCGATATCAACGCGCCGTACCTCCCCGGTGAACAAAAGATCGACCCCGTCGATTACGCCGCGCGGGCGTGCGCTAATGAAATTGCCCCCCGCTAAGCGCAGGCTCGCCCGCGGCGCCGGCGCGCTGGCGCCGCCCGCACACAGAACGGCCTCCAGTTCCACGCGCAATTGGCCGGTGGCTTGCTTCACGCACTCCAGCGCCGGTTGGTCGGTGACCCGCAGCCCGCCGATGAGCCGCCCCGGCAGGTCACGCGCGCGCAGCAGGGATTCGATCTGCGGTCGCGCCCCATGCACGAGGACGAGGCGAACGCCCAGACTCGCCAGCAGCCGGAAGTCCTCGGCCAGGGCGCCCAGACGGTTCTCTGCGACCACCTCGCCGCCGAAGGCAACCACGAAGGTTTGGCCGCGGAAGGCGTGGATGTAGGGCGCCGCCGCCCGGAACCAGCGGACGAAGTCGTGACCTGCCGCCATCATTGCGCGTTTCTCGACTTCGATCTACTTGGGCGCCATGCGAATGGCGCCATCGAGGCGAATGGTCTCGCCGTTGAGCATCACGTTCTCGATGATCTGACGGGCCAGCAGGGCATATTCTACGGGCCTGCCCAGCCGGGGCGGGAATGGCACTTGCAGGCCGAGGGATTTCTGCGCTTCCTCCGGCAGACCCTTCAGCATGGGCGTTTCGAACAGGCCGGGGGCGATCGTCACCACGCGGATGCCGGTGCGCGCGAATTCCCGCGCGATGGGCAGCGTCATGCCCACGACGCCGCCCTTGGAGGCGCTGTAGGCAGCTTGGCCGATCTGCCCGTCGAAGGCAGCCACCGAGGCCGTGTTGATGATCACGCCGCGCTCGCCCTCAGCGTTGGGGGTGCCCTTGGCGATGAGGTCCGCGGCTAGGCGGATCATGTTGAAGGTGCCGATCAAGTTAATGGCAATCACCTTGGTGAAGGCACCCAAAGCCTGCGGGCCGTCCTTGCCCAGCACGCGCGCGGCCACTGCCACGCCAGCGCAGTTCACCAAACCCTGGAGCCCCCCGAAGGCGCTTTC
This sequence comes from Betaproteobacteria bacterium, assembly GCA_025356655.1. GTDB lineage: Bacteria > Pseudomonadota > Gammaproteobacteria > Burkholderiales > SHXO01 > SHXO01. The sequence goes on from JANXRW010000003.1 coordinate 50,313, forward strand.
CGCCAGGGCGACGGCCGCCTGGCCCTGGGCCTCGTCGGTGACATCGGTACGAATGAACCGCGCCTGAGGGCCCAGGTGGGCGGCCAGCGCCTCGCCTTCGGCGACGTTGAGATCGGCAATGACCACGGATCCGCCGCCGGCGACGATCATCTCCGCGGTGGCCGCACCCAGACCGGAAGCGCCCCCGGTAACGATGAACCTGCTTTGTTTAAGCTCCATTCTTTTGTTCCCCCTGCAAAAAAATCGAAACGACGACGTCCCCTGACGCGACGCAGAGTATAGGACCGGCGCCGCCGCGACTAGCCCTGCCCTTTCCCCACAAGTTTCACGAATCCTCCTGGGGATGCCGCAGGGCGTAGCCCTGGCACATCGCCTGGAGGTAAGTGTAGCCGTGCCACATGACCTGATGCCCGGGCGGTGGATTGTTGCTCCGGCCCAGG
>JANXRW010000011.1 GCA_025356655.1 Betaproteobacteria bacterium
GGTCTGACCGCGCCCGCGCGGGCCGTCGCGACAAGCGGATGGGCAGCTGCAAAAATGTAGTGCCATACGCACGGCAATAACGCTCTACGTTGTTGCTTTAATTAGGGTTGACGGAGCGTGATGACAAACTCGGGCTAGGGCGCGCCGCCGGGTGCTGCGCCTAGTTCGGCTTGCAGCGCGTTAGGCAATCGGGCTACAGCCAGGCCTCGGGCACCTCGCGCCAGACGTAGTCGGCGTAGCGCATCACCGTGACCCGGGCCGGATCGAGACCATCGATGATGACTGTCTCCGTCGGGCGCTCGACGCCGAGATGTGCCGCGTAGTGACGGTAATGGGCGGTCGCAGCCGATCGCTCTCGGCGTAGAAGCGCGCCTTGACGGGACGGTTGGTGGCCGCCTCGCCCCACAGCTCGGCGTGAGCTTAGCTCACCTCGGGCGTCCGGGCCGAGAGCGCGAGCTTCCAGCAGTGGCGCCGCTGGCGGTCCCCGTCCGGGATTTCCTCCGCGCCCGGCAGGACGGCGGCATAGTCCAGCGCCAAGTTCACCGTTACCACGTCACCGCTGGCCGCCTGCCCGAGCAGGCGCTGCTGCGGAGAAATGCGGCTGCTGGTCCGGCTGGCCGGGTCATGAAACCACAGGTCGTTGCCGTTCTTGAGCATCCGTTTGTTCAGGTCACGCAGTGGCGCGCGAAACCGGACTAGGCCGCGGTACTGGCCGCTAGCCTTGTCCGCACGGGAATAGATCGTCAGGGTGTTGCTATCGGTCTGTGGCGCCCGCCACGTTACTCCACCCGGCTCACGGTCAGGCCGAAGGGGCGCCCAGGGTTACGGAGGGCATCGTCGACCGCAGCCAGCACCTGGGGATCGTGGGAGGAAAACACGAAGGAGACGGCAAACTCACGCTGCAGCTGGCGCATCAGCGCGAAGATCGCCGCCCCGTTGTGGCTATCCAGATTGGCGGTGGGCTCATCGGCGAGCACGATGGCGCTGGCCACCGAAGAGCTGCGCCGGAAAACTCCTCGCCCGATCCCCCAGGCCCAGGGCCTCGCGCAGTGTGTGCACACGCCGCGCCCGCTCGGCCGACGCCACGCGGTGAGCAGGAGCGGATATTCCACGTTTTCTGCGGCGGTGAGCACCGGCAGCAGATTGAAGTGCTGAAAGACGAAACCGATGCTGAGCGCCCGAAAGGCGCACCAGGCCTCGTTTGAGAGCCCCCCCAGCGCCTGTCCGGCCAAACGAATCTCGCCCTTGGTCAGGCGTATCGATACAGCCGATTAGGATGAGCGAAGTCGTCTTACCGCCGCCAGAAGGGCTGGAAATACCGTACGCAGCGCCGTTACGCGCACTGCGTCCAGGCGATAGGCCTTGCTCACGCCACGCATCCGCGCCAGGCTCACGGCGGCGGGCTTACCTCAACCGGCCCCGCCGAATAAGGCACCCGCGGCTGCCGTGGCCCCCATGGCGATTACGCCCCAGATGGTCACGCGCCAGGCCCCCTGCACCATCGAGGCCCCCCCCGCCCGAGCCGCCAGCGCGCCCAGCCCAACCAGGAAGCACACCGAGGTGGCACCTACGCCCCAGAGCAGCCGTGGTCCGGGAAAAAGCATCGCCATTAGCAGGGGCAACACGCCACCGGCCGCAAAACTGAGGGCAGATACCAGCGCAGCCTGCACCGGCCGGGCACTGAACGCCTCGGTGATCCCCAGTTCATCCCGAGCGTGGGCCCCCAGCGCGTCGTGCGCCATCAGCTGCGTGGCAACGTCCTTGGCCAGTGCCTGGTCCAGGCCCCGGCCCACGTAGATGGCCGTGAGCTCGCGGTGCTCCCCGACGTGGTCTGCGGCCAGTTCCGCGCTCTCGCGCGCGAGGTCGGCTTGCTCGGCGTCAGCCTGGGAGTGCACCGAGACATACTCCCCGGCAGCCATTGACATGGCGCCCGCCACGAGCCCGGCCAAGCCTGCCACCAGGACGCTGTGCTCGCTGGCATGGGAAGCGGCCACGCCGAGCAGCAGGCTTGCCGTGGACAGGATGCCGTCGTTGGCGCCCAGCACGGCCGCGCGCAGCCAGCCCACGCGATCGGTTTTGTGGCGCTCCCGGTGACTAAGCAGACGTAGAACCATGCAGGGGATCATCCGGCGAGGCCGCGCTAGGGAACATCCCCGCAACCGTATAAGACTGGAGAAGGCTCGCGCCTACCCAGGAAAGAGCGTTAGCCTACGCGATCCTAGCCCCGGAGTGGAAGCACGAGTGCCAGCCGGAGGGAGCAAGCCCGCCACCGCTCGCGCAGCGCTGGGGTAGCATACACACCTTCGCTAAAACCTCCCCACCGCCCAGACCGGTCAATGCCCGTCACCCACGATAACCCCCGCCCCGCTGGCGTCGTGTTTGCCTTGAGGTTGCTCTGGGGGGCCTGGCTCCTTGGGTTTGCAATGGCGGCGGCGGACGTGGCTCAGTTGCTGGGCATGGAGTCCTGGCTGTGGATCGTGCTCGCGCTCCTCGCCGTATTCGCGCTCAGCGCACTGCTGGTGGTATATATCAGTGAGGGGCGCGGTTGGGCACGCTGGTGCTACCTGGGCCTGTTCCTGCTCGGGCGCGGATTCGGGCTGCGCGAGTGGCTGCTGCAGTTCGTCGATGCACCGATCCTCGGGCTGCTCGTTCTACTGCAAATCCTGCTGCAGGTCGCAGCGCTGGTCATGCTCTTCCGCCTGCGGGAGAGTCGCGAGTTTTTCATGAGCGACCGCGCGGGCCTAAGCCGAAGACGTTCCACGCGTACGCGCCGTCCCTGACGCGCTGAGGTTTGCACGCAACTCGCCTCAACCGGGGTCCAGGTGCAGTGCCCGCGCGAAGTCCAGCCGGGCGATCCGCTTCACCAGCGCCGTCGGCGTGACCGGGAGTTCCTGCGTTTGCGCAAGGGCCAGGGTGCCCTGGTACACCACGCTCAGTCCCTCGAGCGCCAGTGCTGGATCCCAGTCCTCCAGGCCAAACCGGTCGATATCTTCGAGAATCGGCTCCAGGTAGGCCCAGAGATGGTGCAGTTGACCCTGGGAGAGGAGCCACCCGCACAGTCGCACGCGCACCACCAGGCGCGAACGCGGCGAGGGATTGCGCCCCAGGTGGGCCTCCACCAGGGTCGTCGCGTCGACCAAGGCGCCCGAGTTAACGCTCGCCTGCGCCTGCTCGAGGACCTCGGTGAGCGCATCGGCCGCGCCTGCCGCGCCCCCACTGCCTTGCGCGCTTGATACCGCCTCCGGAGTGAGCCATTGGCGCGTCTGCGCATGGGCAAAGGGACTGCCGTCGCTGAAGTTCAGCGCGGCGACTCCATCTGCCTGAGCCGCCAGCAGCCGCCCCTCTGCGGTCAATGCCCGGGCCGCACCGTGGAGCCCCAGCCCCTCCAGCGCACTGACCGCGGCCGGCACTAGGTCGAGCCACAGGGGCTGTTCGGGCAGTTGGGCCTGCGTAAAGGCGAGCAGATCTTCCCAAGCGGCGGCGTGCAGCAACCCGGCAAGCGCCTCGCGCTGATAGCTCTCGGGCGCTGGGAAGAAAGTCTTGCCCCCGTGCGCGTGCGGCGCAGCCTGGAGCATCCCCCAGCGGGATATCGCCTGCAAGCGATATCCCAAGGGGTCAGCCCGGTCCTGCTCCAACAGCCAAGCCGACATCTGCCCGAGCAGACTGAGTATGCCCTCGGCGCCTGCGGCCGGATCAAAGCCCACCCCGGCCCGAGGGGTTGATCCCTCAGCCCCGCCCGCGGCATCCGGTAGAGGGCGGGGCGAATCGGCTTCAGGTTCTGGCGGCGGCGGGGGAGGCTCCTTCACCGGGAGTGCCTGGATGGACGCCTTCAGGCGATACACCGGAGGCGCCTCGTCGTCCTTCTCGCGCAGCAGATCGTCGATCGCCTGGAAGTCCGCCAGCATCGCGCGATACAACTCAGGCTCCAGGGGGGACGGATCCAGCCCCTTCAGGGCCTCGTCCGTACGCTCCAGCCACCACTCGAGGGCGTTACGCCGCGCGCGCATCCGCTTGACCGGTGGAAACAGGTTGTCCCAATGGCTGGTGAGCATCCCTGCGAGCAGGCCCAAGCCGTCGGCAAGACCGGCCGCACCCCGAAGCTTCGCCAGGCCGACCGCGACGTAGGCGGCCACCAGGATGTCCTTGGCCTCGGTCTCGAGGATTGCGCAGCCCGTGTCGACGACCACCTTCCAATCGGTGCTGCCCCCGGCGGTGGGATCGGTGGTGCGGTCGATCTGCGCTTGCAACCGCTCGAAGCTCTCCTCCAGGCGCACGTCATTGCCGGCCGGCGTCTCCTCGCGGATAGCGCCGCGGCCGAGTTGCGCAAAATCCATGGGTTGATTTCCCTTGCCCGTTCGCCCTAGCGCCCAAAGTCGGCAGGGACGCCGGTTTGCTCAAGGACCGCTGCCGCCAGCTCCCGATCCTGCTGCAGCCGCTGGGCTTGGAAGGCATCCTGCTCAGCACCCAAGCGAGCAAGGTCCGTTCCGCTTGAATCGCGCTGCGCGGGCACCGGCGCCACTACCGATGGGAGTCGCCAATGCACCGACATGAGTGTGCCGCCCTCCCCCGCCATGGCGACTGCCGCTGCGTCCGCGGCGGCCCGGTTGGGGACGCGGGCCGGGGCCGCAGGCTTCACCGGCGCAGCCACAGGCGGGGTGGGCGCCGGCACGGGCCGAACCGCCGTGGACTCGGGAACCCGAGCCGCTGGCACCGGAGCCGCGTCCCAGCACTGGCCGATGCGCTGGGGCAGATTCACGCCGACCCCCTTGGTCAACGCGGCCTCCTGACGCTCGAGCACCTCGTCCTGGTCCTGCGCGCTGGTCTGCTTGTCCTGGGTGCTCATTTGTTCGAGACGGTCGAGTTGCTCCTGCACCACGGCCTTGTCCTGACGCCGTTCGGCTTCCCGCCGCCGCAGGTCGCCCAACTGATCGGCCTGGCGCAGGACGGCATCTGCGCCGCTGACCTCGTAGCGCACACTGATCTCGCGCACGCCCGCCGCCTCGAGACGCGCCCGGACCTCGGGGAACTCCTCGGCCCGGAAGTTGCGCCGGCCGCCGGCAAAATCCCGCAAGAACGCGACCACCCCCAAGGCCCCCGGGTACTTCCGCTGTGCCGTGAAGCCATCAAAGCGGATCTCCAGGGTAGTGTCCCCGCAACTGGCGGGCGACCAGTTCAGCGCCTGGCTCACCGGGTAGTTGTAGTTCACCAACGTGGTCAGCGCACTGGCGCATTGCACCGCAAGCACCGTCGACTGCGGGTAGGCCTTCGCCCCGCTGTTCACATTTGTCGGCTGGGCCGCCAGCCCGATCGGCGTGGCGGCGTGATCCAGGGCGTCGGCGGCACGGTGCAGTTCGTCAGCGGCCTTCTCCACGTCGCGCAGCCGTCGCTGTGCCTCCTGCTGGCGTCTTTGGATCTCCGCCTGCCGTTTTTGGCCCTGCACCTGCGCGCGCTTTTCTGCGATGTCGGATCGCTGGCTCTTAACCGTGTGCTCGAGGCGGCGATCCACCGCAACGTTGATGAAATGCAGGAATTCAGGGGTAAAAGGAAGCACCCAGCCCATGGTCTGCACCACCCGGTAGGCGCGGGCGTCGCGTTGCAGGAAGGGCTTGGCCATGCCGTCCGCAAAGGTCCACACGGCGCCCTTTGCGCCGTAGAGTTGCTCGTTGAGCTCAGCCTCGGAGGCTACGCCCTGGGTGGGATAGACCACCTTGGCCGCCCATTCGGCTTGCAGCTCACAGGAGGCTTGGCGCTGCGCATAACGAACGAGGAAGTCCATTGGCCCTCCCAGAACGGCGCCCAAGGCATCGAGTTCCCCCGGTGCGTCGCCCAGGCGCCTGCGCAATTCGGCTAGGGCATCGGCAGCCGCATGCAGCGGCTCGTCCTTGAGCACCGGGTCCGCCGCAAACCCATGAAAATCTCCAGCCACCTTCAGCGCCTTCCCACTGCCCCCGACCGCATCGTTGGCCGCCTTGGCGATCTGGGCCTGGAACTGGTGGTAAGCCTTAACCGCCACCTGGTGGTCCTCGTAGATCGCGCGCCCCCGATCTGGTCCGCGCTCGATGCTACCGCGGATGATCTGACTGCCTGCATTGTTGGCGATACCTGCCGCCTGCCGGGCCGAACCCAGAAAGTCCTCCTTCTGCGCCAGACCGCGCACCACGTTGAAGGTGCGCAGGCCGCGCAGCCAGGCCGGAGTACCCTCGTCAGCTTCCGTGCCCAACTCCTGGCCGGCACGCTCCAAGGCCAGCAGGTAGGGACCTCGGTCGGTGGCAATGCGCGGGGCGAGCGCCTTCCATTGCGACTCCCCACCGAGCGTCTCCCGACCCTGGTCCAGGCCCACGAGCAGCAGACGCCAACTCTCCAGCCGCTGCGCGCGGTACCAAGCGTCGAAAGCCCCCCGGCGCGCGGAGACGAATCCGCCCGGCGCCGCCGACTCGAATTCCTTCAAAAAAGCGAGTACCGCCCCCCGGCCGGCTTCCGTATAGGCCGCATCCACCTGCGGGGCGCCGGTCATCACGGGGCGCGAGCCCGCCCAGAACTCACTCAGGATCACCGGGCGAAACTCGGGTTGTGTCGACGCCCAAGGCGTGAGCCAGGACAATTCGGCGTTGGCTTCGGTGAGTTGGGTGAGCCAGGTCTGAAGGCGCGCGCGCTCGCCGCGCAGGGCCTCAGGACCACCCGCCCACGCCAGGTAGGCGAGGTAGATTTCCCCGGGCGCTTCGGCGGACGTAACCTCACCCAGCGCTAAGCCCAACTCGGTGCCGGAATTCCAGGCACGGGGCAGGCGCGCGAGTGCACCCGCGTCGGCGCCATCGAGCCGGGCCTGCAGAAGATTGATGCGCCGCGTGAGGAAGGTGATGAGCCGGGCCTGCGCAGCATCAGCCGGACGCTGCTGCAGGAGCCGCACGCGCTCGCCGATCCCTGCGTCCACGTCACTCGCCAGGAAACGCCCGAAGGCTTCCGCGTAGCGCTGCCGCAAGGTCTGCTCCAGGCCGAGGGCATTGCCACCCAGGGGTAGGAGGCGGCTGAACCAACGCCCGTTGCGCTCGGCGAGCCACTGCTCGGACCGGTAGTAGCGCGTGAGAACGCCCGCATCGTCGGCCAGATGGCCCGTGATGGTCAGGCGGCTCGCAACGCTTTCTTCCTTCAGCGTAGCCACGGTACTGAGGACCTGCCCGAAGGAGGCGGTAAGGACGACGGCAGCGGCCGCGGCCAACAGCAGCCAGGCGGCCAGCCCTACCCCACTGGTGACTTGGCGCCAGTGGCGACGCGTACCCAGCGGCGCGTTGACGTGACGGTCCGCGGGAAGGACGCGCGCAAAGATGTCGTGCAAGAACAGACCGCGCGTGGCCCCGGAGAGCACGAGGGTCTGCTCGGGCAGATCCGTGTCCTTCAGCACGTGAGAGGACGCCCCGCCCCGCTGCTGTCCGCTGCAAAAAAACATCCCGCGTAGAAAAGGGGTCTCCAGGTAAGGGTTGGCGCCGAAGGCGCTGGTGAAGAACTCCTCCAGGCCAGGACGCAGCCGCTCGAACTCGTTCGGGAACAGCAATAGCCCCGCCCCCACAACTTCAAGCCGCTCGGTCAATACCAGGCGCAGATCCTTCAGACGATCGGCCACGCTCTGAAAGGCTTGGTCCAGGAACTCCCCCGGGGAGAGGCGGGGAGCCCCGGCAGCAAACCCAAGGGCCTGCGCCAGGGCTTTGGCCGGCAGGCGGTCAGCCCACTCGTCCATCCCGTAGAGCCCGTCGCATTTAGTGACCAGGACGTAGACGGGGAAGCGCGAGTCCATCACGCGCATCAACTGGTCCAGGCGCGTGCGGATGGCACGGCCCTCCTCGTTCAACACGTCGCTCGACCCGAATAACAGCTTGTCCGCGGCCACCGTGACGACCACGCCGTTCAAACTCTCTCTTTGGCGCGAACGTAACAGCAAGGTGAGCAGGCGCTTCCACTCCTGCCCCGGGGCGCTCTCGGGCGGCGCAGTCAGGTAGCGACCGCTGGTGTCGATCACCACGGAGCGATCGAAGTACCACCAGTCGATACTGCGCGTCTCGTCGAGCACTGCGGACTGTCGAACCGCCTTCAGCGGTGAGGCCAAGCGCGCACGGGTGAGCGCCGTCGTCTTGCCGGAGCCCGTGGCGCCGAGCATCAGGTACCAGGGCAGAAGGTAGACCGGATTGCCCTCGCGACTGAGGCTCGAGCGGCGTAACAGGGCCAGGCCCTGGCGCCAGAGCGTGTTCAGGTCCTCGCCCGGCTTACGTACCGGTTGCTCCGGCGCGCGCCGCTGCGCGAGCGCGTCCTGTACCCGATGACGGATCCGGTAGACCAGTCGCCGCAGGAAACCAAAGCCCAGCAGAAGCCCCACCAAGATCACGAATAGCAGCACGCCCACCCAGGCGGGCCAGCGGTAGACGATGGCTAGGCCCCAGCACGCCAGGCCCAGAACCAGCACGCCAAGGGTGTAGAGGACAAAGCGGAGGATCTTCTTGGCCATGGGCTACTTGGACAGGAGCACGAAGTTGCTCACCACTGTCCCCAGCACGTAGTCGTAGGTGAGATAGAGCAGCGCCAGCACCAGCAAGGGCCCGAGCAGCAGGGTGAGTTGCAGGGGCGAGGGGCGAAGTCGCCGGCGCCGCGGTGGCGTCGCCGGCGGCTCGATGGGATAGGCTCCTGGGAACAGGGTCGGGACCTCTTCGAGTGCGATCTTCTTCGCATCGTCTACCAGATACTCGAGATTGCGCCGCTTCAGTGCCTCGAGCGCGCGCTGGTCCGCGCCGTAAACGTACTGCCCCTTAAAGCCCAGCATCAGGCAGAAGTAATACACCTCGCGAACGTCTTTGCGCCCCGGTGGCAGCGCCTCCAGCCGGGTGAAAAAATCGACGCCCGCGCGTGTGGTGTTGAAGTGCACCTTCTGCAGCAGGTTACGGCGCCAGCGCTCGGCATCGGCCCAGCCCGAACACATCACGGCTTCGTCCAACCACGCCACCACGGCGAACAGCGCCGACTGGTAAGCATCCTCGGCAATGGCACCGGCCTGCGCGCGTTCGCGCGCATCCGCCAAGCGTTGCTCCACGCGCTGGCGAAACGCGGCGTAGTCACCCCCAGGCCGGCGCAGGAACAGCTTGGTGTAGGACAGTGCGTCGATGAAGCAGTCGGCCAGCCGCGTGCTCATCGGCGCAACACCACGAGTTCGACCTTCAGATCCTCAGGCGCGTCGGCCCAGTAGAGCGCTACATTGGCCTCCTTCTCCACGAACTCCCACTGCTCGCTCACTGGCTCGATGCGAAAGTAGAAGGAGTAGGATCGTCTTGGCAGGCCCTGGGGCGCCACGGGCATGTGGATCAGCTCCACCCCGGGCAGCGCTCGGCTCACCAGCACCGGCAGTTGGGCGCGCGCGGCGAGCTTGGCCTCGGCGTCGAAGGCTCTCAACGTGGTCTCGGCGTCCGCCTCCGTGCGCATGACCAGGTAGAAGCGGTTGCGCGGCCCGAAGAACTTGCGCGGCAGGTCCGCCACGAACAGGTCACCCTCGGGGTCCAGGTGCACGAGGAGCTCGGGGCCAATCGTGATCTCATTCAACAATCGTGTGATGAGCGTGTGGGCGGCAGTCATGCATTTGGCAAGGTCGCCGTGGTCGTAGGCCGGCAGCGGAGGATCCCCGTCCGCGCTCTCGCCTAGCATACCGACCCGGTCGGAAAACGAGGACAGCTCGCCCACCAACTGGCGCAGCGTGCCGTAGACCACCCAGGGGTGCAACTGGCGAGCCTCCGCATAGTGGAAGAGCACCGGGACGTAACGGTTCAAGGATCGCAACGCCAGCAGGTACACCATGTAGCTGGCATCGAACTCGGACTTCTGGATCTCGCGCGGGCTCTTGTATTCCTCCAGTTGGCGAGTGCGCCCGGCGACTTCGTCGCGTATGTCGCGCACCACCTTCAGCAGCGGCGCCGACCCGGACAGGCAGTAGCAGGGGGCGATGAAGTGCTCGGAGAGTCGGATCGTCTCGCCGTCGCGCTCCAAGCGCGCCACCGGCATGGTGACATAGCCATCGAGCTCCGCCAGTTCATGCTCCCAAAACACCTGCAGCAGGCAGGTGAGGCTTTTCACCTGGGCCGCGGGTCCGTCGGAGTAGAGGTCGTTCACCGCTTCCGGGTCAACCCGGGTCACGAACCGGGAATTCACTCCCGCGAGATCGTCGAAGGAGCGCAGCACCGTCACGTTGCGCTCGCTCTGGTGCAGCTTTTTGATCCCCACGTGGACGGTGAAAGGGCGGTCGCCCTCCACCCAGGCCCCGTCGAAGGAGCGGGCCCGCACCAGCGCGTTTCCCGGGAGCTCCACAAAGGTTCCATCGGGAAAGAGCAGGGTTCCGGCCAGCAGTTCGAAGCTCCGGTTGGCCAGTGCCGATTCGGCAATTTGCAGGCCGCTCACCCCCCAGAAGTGCGGCAGCCCATGCTCGTATAGCGGTTTATGCAGGAACCCCTGGTGCAGGTCCGCCAGTTGCAGGTGCTGCGGCTGCAGGAAGAGACCCTGCTGCCAAAAAATCGGGCGTTTGATCTCCACAATGGCCTCTAGGGCTTCTCCAGTTTCTTGCCGGACTGGGCGTCTTTACCCGCCGCCTTTAGCTCGTCCGAGGCAATGGTTCCCTTCGCGCCAACTTTGGCCGAAGACGCTTCGCCGCCAATGCCCACGCTGCCCTCTGCATCAACGATCTGGCCCGCTCCGAGCACCAGGCGCAGGGTCATGGATGCGGGGGTGGCCGTGCGCTTCTTCGTGACGTAGCCTTCGCTCTTTACGTTCACATCGATCTTGAAGAGGCGCGCGCTGCCTTGCACGTCCAGCGCGTAGTAGCCGGCGAGCACACCGACGTAACGCGCGCCCTGGGCGCGATCCAAACGCAGGACTTTGCGTGAATCCGGTTCGATGATGTAGCGCTGAACCGAGAGCAGGCCTTCGCCGCGTCCCGTCGACAATAGGCCCCGCACCCCTTCGGGTTGCGACAGCGGGCCTAAGAACGCATTGGGCTCGGCGCTCTGATACACGGCCAGTACGAGTGAGTGTGGTTCTGCTTCGAAATGGTTGAGGTGAGGGTCCGCAGACACCGCAAGCGCGATGGCATTCTCACCGTAGCTCCAAGCCATCTCGGCGCGAGCCTGCTCCTCGGAGTTTCCTCCGAGCATGGCGTTCATGCTGGAGCAGCCCGTCAGGGCGATCAGGCACCCGACGAGCAAGGCAGTGAGGTGCCTGCGCGGGTCGATGCCCTCGCTCGCGCGCACTCGCCTGCCTGCCCATGCTCCCATGGTTTCGCCTACTTGAGATTCAGGCGGAAGCATTCGGCGTCCTGGGCCTCGGGATAGGCCCCGAAGAGCAGCGCATCGGGTGCACCTTTCACGCGGACGTAATGGGACTGGTCAGCGGCTATGGGATTGCGCACCGCCCAGGCGGTGAACGCCCGCCCGCCGAGTTCAAGCCCCAGCCCCTGCTGCGCGAAGTTGAGCACCGTGCTCTCGGGCAAGGCCCCCCGCGGCCCCACTGCCTGGAAGGTGATCTCCCCGTCGGCAACGGCGAAGAGCGCCCCGTCCCAGTTCCCTTCGCTCGGCCCCACCTCGAACCACTGGCCATACTGGGGATTCCCGTAGACGTCGATCCGATAACCGCTGGGCGGTGCCTTCACCGGCAGGTTGGCGCGCGCCACCAGTTTGGCCTGCCAGGGATTGGCCTCAGATAGGACGCTGGCTCCCGCCAGCGGCGTGGGCAGCGCAGCGGGATTCACGCTCTCCTCGCCGGGTAACAAGATGACGATCGGCAACGCGCGCCGGGAACTGAGCCCGAGCGCTACCAGCGAGAGGCCATAGCGCACGCTGGGCAGCGCCAACTCAGCGGCGGTGGCCAGGATGAACCAGCAGCTCGGGGCGGCCTTCAGCATCTGCTCGCGCACGTCCACCCAGGCAAGCTTTTCCAGATCATCCGCCCAGAAGTGCCCCGCCCCGTCCAGACCGTAGCGCTTCGCCGCGATCATGATGCGTTGGACCCGGGCCTCGTCTTTGGCGAGGGAAGTGATCCAGAGCTTACTCATGCCAGAACTCATGCATGTGAGTGTCGTCCCTTTCGCGGGCGTGGATAGCGGCGGCCCGAGGGCGCCGACGAGCGGGACGTTGGGGAAACCGTGTCGTGGGAGGACAACCGCCCTGCCCCGGGGAGCCCCTAGATATAGTACATCGACCCTAGTGGTACTTTACCTTAAACGTTTATCGCATGCATAGGATTTCTATGCCTAAAATGAGAATTATAGGCACCCATTAGGGCGCTAGAAGCAAGACCTTGAACTGACCGGGAACAAGGGAAAGGCCAGCACAATTGGTGAGGTTCTGCATGTTCATGCTGGTCATACGGGTAGCGGGAACGCCACCGTGGAGCACGGTGAAGGCGCCCGTGAGCGCACGGGTGGGCCCCATCACCAGACCCGACGCCACCCCCAGCCCCACCCCGGTGTTGTCACCATTGGATAGGGGCACCATTGTGGCGAGGTTATGCGCGGGCAGGCCCTCCAGCAGGATGTTGTAGGCTGCTGGCAACCCCATGGGCGTGAGCGAGATGTTTGGATAGGGGATCGGGACCGGAACCGGCCCCACGGGCGTCAAGCACACGTCGGGGAAGCCTAGGTTCATTCCGGGGCCCTGACAATTGGCGAACATATTGGTCTGCTCCTATCCCAAATGGATCTGGTCGGCGTCGACCTTCACCAGCGACTTGGCGCTGGCCAACAGATTGGCACCGTGCAGCGAGAGGGTATCGCTGGCAGCGTAGTCGATCTGTCCGGCCTTGACCTGATCCAACTCCTCCACCCGGCGCAGGCTATGGCGCACGCGCTGGGTGCAGCGCGCGAAAACTTGGTCCAGCGTATCGCCCACCACGCGCGCGGCCTCCACGCAGGCGCTGAGCGCGGCGGCGCTGAGGCTTAACCGTCCGAACGTGATCTCAGCCTCCGGGGCACGCACCTCGATAGCCCCGCCGCTGGCGAGCGCCAGTCCGGCGGCCCCGCGCACATGCACCGCCCCCGCCGCACTCTCCAGGTGCAGGTCGCCCGAGGTGCAGATGTGCAGCGCCACCCCCGGCCTTCGCTCCAGAACCGCCAGCACGAAGGCCCGCTGTGGCGACTCTACCACCATCAGAACCCGATCCCCGGGCGCCGGCGCAACCAAGCAACTGACGGCCGCCTGGGCCGGGTAGCACCCGCTTGCGCCACGCACCCGAAGAGTGCCCTCGCCTTCGAGGATGTCGCCGAATTCCTGCAGGCCGGTCTGTACCCGCAAGTCAATGGCCAGATTGCTCATGATGATTCTTCCTCCCGGTGTCGATGCTGATGTCTTGTGTGGGTCGGGTTCACGGCTGCCAGTCCTCGGCGGCCGCGCGCTCAGGGTCCTCGTGCAGCGCCAGTTCGTAACTCGCACCATCGAGGTTCGCGCCTGCAAGGTTGGCCCGATGCAGTTGCGTTCGGAACATACCTGCCCGGGAAAGGTTCGCCCCTGTGAGGTCCGCATGCGCAAAATCGCAATAGGTGAGGTTGCAGGCGCTGAAGTCCGCGCGCGCGGCGCTAACCCCGGGCAGTTGGGCCTGCCAAAGATCCGCGCCCGCACAGCGCGCGCCCTCGAGTTGGGCCGCCTGAAACAGCGCCTGGCGCAGCGAGGCGCCTTCTAGCCGGGCGTCGATCATCTTTGCGCCAAGGAATAGTGCGTTATCGGCACGCGCGCCCGTGAGGTCCGCGCCGGTCAGGTCCGCGTCCTTGAAGTTGCAGCCTGTGAGGTCCGCCCCGCGCAGGTCCGCCCCGGAAAAGTCCGCCCCCATGCACTGGGCGAGGCTGAAATCCGCGCCGGCAAGCGCCATCCCCGCGAACCGGGACTTGATGAGGATCGCCTTGTGCCAGAAGGCGCCGCCCACCAGCGCCGTGGTAAAGTCGGTCTCCATGCACACCGCCTGCAGCAACCGGGCTTGGCGCAGATCAATTCCCCCGCCCGAGGCGTTGATGATAGACGTGCGATCGAAGCGGGCCCCGCAGAAGCGCGCGCCCTCCAGGACGGGGTTCACCAGCGCAGCAATGGCGAGGTCCGTATCCGCAAAATCACTCCCCGTGAAGTCGCTGTCTACGAGGCGCGCAGCCGCTAGGCGAGCGCCGTTTAACCGCACCCGCCGCAGCGTGCAGCCCACCGCCGTCAGGAAGTGCATCGAGGCGCCAGCAAGATCAGCTCCATCCAGATTGCACTGAAGAAAGGTGGCCTCGTCGAGCCGGGCGTCCTTCAGCGACACGCCGCCAAAATCCACCCGCTCGAAGATGGCGCCGGCCAGATCCGCGCCGACCAAGTCCTCGCCGCAGAGCGTCTGGTCACGCACGGGTTCGCCGTCCGCGACCCACTGGAGTAATTCTTCGCGTCTCATGTGGACTTCTCGCCAGCGAGCAGCGTACGGCCCAGGTTGGCGCCGCTCAGATCGGTCCCCTCGTCGGTACGGATGCGCAACAGATCGGCACCGAAGAGGTTCGCCCGGCGAAGCCGGGTGCCCAACAGCAGAGCCTTCTGGAGCACGCCATTCATGAGGTCGATGCCTTGCATCCGCGCCCCACTGAGATCGGCCTTGGCAAAGCGAGCCCCACGCGCCTTGACGCCCTGAAAGCTGGCATCGGCGAGCCGCGCCTCAGAGAAATCGGCATCCCCCGCTAGGCAACCATCGAAATTTCCGCGCAAGAGATTGGTTCCGCGCAAATTGGCCCCCGTCAGGGTACTGCCGCTGAAGTCGGCATCAGCAAAAGAACAGTTCGAGACCAAGCGCAGATTAGTGAGTTCGGCTCTGGCGAAGCGAGCCCCGTCGCCCTTGGCGGCGAGGAAGCAGGCGCCGGTTAAATTGGCCGCGGAAAAATCGGCACCGGCGAGCAGGCAGTGCACAAATAAGGACTTGGATAAATCGGCGCCGGCAAAGCGCACCCCAGTCATGTCTAATTCTGCCTGCGCGGGCATCGGCCCGCCCGGCTCGGGAATCTCGCGCTGCGCCACATCCATCGCGAGGAATTTAGCCCCTGGCGCCTTCACCTGCGTAAGGTTAGCACCGCCGAGCCGCGCCCCAAGCAAGCTGGCCTGCGCCAGGCAGGCACCGGTAAAATCCCCGCCGGCGAGGCTCGCGTTGTCCAACTTCGCCCCGGTGAAGTCAACCCCGGCGGCCAAGGCGGCGTCGAGTTCCGCCAGCCCAAGGTTGGCTTCCTGGAAACGCGCGCCCTCGAGCCGAGCACCGCGCAGGTTGGCGCGAGCCAGAACGGCGCCGTTGAAATTCGCACCACGCAGATCCGCTCCCGACAGGTCGACCGCTTCGAGCAGGGCGTCCGAGAGGTCGACCCCGGCCAGTTCCAGTCGTGACAGGTCCGCGCCCGTGAAATCTGCCCCGGCCAAGCTCTCGCCCGTGGCCAGGGCGGAGAGCACTCGCGCCCGAGCGGCGTCCGAGGCGGCGCGCTCCATGCGCCTTGCCGGCATCATCAGGTGGGCGTGCCGGCGGTAGGCCAGTTGCACCTGCGCCTCGCCGTCGCGCAAGGCCGCCTCCAATTCCGGTAGCCGCTGCGCCAAAGCGTCCTTGCCGCGCGCCAGTTCGGCCTCGGCGGATGCCGCCTGCGCCGGCGGCGCTGCGACGAGCCGCGCGCTCGCCTCGTCGAGCTTGCCCGGAAGGGCTCGCAACTGCTCGATGCGGCGCTGGGCAAAGGGCTTGGGCGGCCCGCCCAGGCCCTTGCGGCCCTGCGCCATCAATTGATCGAAGTCCAACGCAGCCGGCGGCAGGTCCGCCTCGGCCACCCCCGCTAGGGCGGCCTTTTCGCGGGCCTGGGCAAGCGGTTGGGCCAGCTTCGCCAAGCTCTGCCTGCTGCGCTCTTCGGCCGCAGCGGTCTGCACGGCCGCACGCTCGCGCGCCGCTTTGGCCTTGGCGATGAGGTGTTCCTTCAACGCCGGCAACTCCTCCAGGCTCGCCGCCTCGGACTCCTCGGGAAACTCCACGGCCAACAACCCTTCCAGCGAAGCGAGCTCGGGCGCGTTCATCTCTGTACCAGGGGGCGCCTTCGCCTTGGCCTCAGCGAAACGCTCCGTGACTTGGTCGCGCAGTTTTCGCACGCGCGCCTTGGCGGCTTCGAGATCCTTGCGCGCCTTGCGGCCCAGGGCACGGCGCCGCAGTCCCTTGGGCACGAAGAGGTGATCCTCGCCGCCACTGTCGTCGGGAAAGGCGGCCGTTCGCACCGGCATTGGTGGCAGCAGGGGCGCTTCGTTGGCGGCATGCAGCACGGCCTTCTGGTGGTCCAAGCGCAGATCGAGAATTTCGCTGTAATGGGCCACGGGCCTGGGCTGGGAACTCGATTCCGCCGCCGCCACCAAGTGCAGGATGTCCTCGGCGTCATCGGTGCCGATCGCCGCCACGCCCCGGAAGACCAATACCCCCCGACGCGCGTGCGGAAACAGCCACAGCGTGTCGGCGCTCATCTCCACCTCGCGCAGGCGAAGCCCCTGGCTGGAGTTTTGGTTGATGAAGCAGCGCACTGCGGCGAGCGGCAGGCGGCCAGTGAGCACCAGCTCCTGCGGGTGCATGCCCTCCACACGAAAGGATTCGCCCGCTGCCAGAGGCACGCGCAGTTGTTGGTCCTCGCTGGCGGTATTGAAGGCGGCGAGTTTCATGTCGTCGGCAAAGCCCGGGAAGCGGGCCTTCAGCCATGCCTTGTCATAGGTGCCCAAATGACGCTGGCGCTGCGGCCAGAGAAAGTCCAACGGCGCGAGACATGCCGGCGGTGGCCTGTCCTGCGGCGATAGGATGCGCGCACCAGGCGATTCCAGATTGGGCAAGGGGTGAAGCACCCGACCCTGGGCATCCTCTGGCATTGCGACTGAGCCTTTGCCCAGCGGGTTGTGCGGAAAATCCGAACCACCGAAGGCGTGGGCATAGTCCAGAGGCATTTCCAGGAAGGGCTGCGCGGGTCCGGGCGACTGGCCCGCGAGGCCGCGGCGCCAGGCGCGATCCCCAAACACCAGCAAGGTCTTGGCCAACGCCGGCGCCTGCGGGTCGCCGAGCACGAGGCGGACCTGCATCTGCTCCACGGGCTGCGCGCCCGGGGCAAAGGCTCGCCCGACGACGAGTACCTCGCAGCGCGCCTTGGGCATACAGGCGTCGAGCATGGCGTCCTTACCCAGTTCCTTGGCGACGAACTTCCACAGTGCCACCTCAGGAAGCAGGTAGTCAGGCTGGTCGAAGGGGAAATACAACATCCCCGCGACCACGAGGTGGCACTGGCCCAGGTGTTCGTAGACGCGATGCAGCAGCGCTAGGCGTTGCGGCTTGATGATCTTCATGGCGCGGGCAGCCGCGGCGGGCAGCGCGGGAAAGAAGACAGGTGCGGCCTCACAGCACGAGCTTCACGCCGCCGACCATTTGGATATCGTTGGCCCGGGTTTTTAGCGCCGTGATGGTCGTCTCGATAGAGGTCACCTTGTCAGTGAGGGCCGTGACCGAACTCTTGATCTCCGTCACCGAGGTCTTGATCCCGGTGACCTGCGCACTGACTTTGTCGACCGCGGTGCTGACGCTGCTGACCCCGGTCGCCACCTTGCTCACGGAGGTATTAATCTCCGACACCTTCGCAGTGAAATCCTCCACCGTGACATTGTCCTTCTGCAGATGAAACCCCTGCTTGGTGAGTTCAAAGGTGACGGTCAGCCCGGGCGCGATGTTCGTGACCATGGAGAGCGCAAAGTTGAAGACGAGGCCAATGTTGGTGGTGGTCTGCGCTCCGAGGAAGAAACTCTCCTGGCCCCCCAGATAGGTGGCCGTGGTGTTGCCCATGTAGAGGGACACGGTGTTACCCACATATTTGCTGAAGGTATTGCCGCGCACCGTGGAGTCCGTGTCCCCTTCGGCCACGCTAATGCTGTCGCCCTGAACCGTCGATCGGGAATTGCCCTCCACGACGGAGACACTGCTCCCCGGAGGATCGATCTCGGTGGCAGTGCGATGCGGACCGCTGATGAACTTCAGAAACTCCATGGTGCCGTGCTGCCAGCCCGTGATGTCATCGACGGAGGCCAGAGCAGATTGGTACCCCACCAGTTGATATGCCTTCTTCTTACTACCCACGTAGCTGTAGGAAATGCCCGCAGTGGTGGAGAAGGCATTGGCTTCGGTCACCGAGTGCGAGTTTCCGGCGCTGCCCTTGTTGGCCGAGGCAAAGATGCTCTTGCCCGCATCTGTGGGTCCATCGGCCCCCGACCACCCATAGCTGTTACCCGTCGTGGTACTCATCGCATCCGCCGGCCCATCCGCGTTGGCCGAGCCCGCCCCGGCCGGGGCCCCACCGGACGAGCCGCCTGAATCCCCGCCTGCGGCCGGACTCCCGCTCGACGGCGGGTTTCCGGCCGGCCCATCGGTGGCGGCCGCGCCGACACTGTGAAAGACGTCCTTGGGCACGCCCACATTGGTGACCTGGTGGCGGGAGAAGCGCAACACGGACTGGTCCGGGTTGTCACCCGTCACCAGGCTGGGATGGTCCGGGTTGGGTACGGTACCGGCGATGATGGGCCGGTCAGGGTCCCCATCGATGAACGTGAGCAGGACCTCCGCGCCCTTATGCAGAGGAAAGTGCATGCCGTGATCCGTACCACCAAAGGGCTGCATCATGCGTATCCAGCGCGACGCTTTGGCATCAGCCTTGTTCCGCCGATCGAGCGGCAGCCATACCTTGTAGCGGCCCTGCTCGTCGAGTTCCGCTAAGTTTCCCGTTCCCTCGGCATCGACGATGGCGTTCATCGTACCCCCGATGTGCGGTCGTGGGGTGATCCGTTGAGGGCGGAACTGCACATCGTCGGGGATGGCGCTGAGGTGGTTTCGGTAGAAGGGCCGGGCCATTTGGCCTGGCGCCGCCAGATTCGCCAGTTGCGCGGCCTGGGAGCCCTCGTGGGTGAGTTCGGTGAGCAGGTAGCCACGATTGAAGCTCGCACGGAAATGGCCGCGAAGCTCGAACAAGTAGCCGGGCTTGAGCACCGGTACCACGCTCTCACCCAAAAAAATCTTCTCCCCCGCGCGGATCTCCTGCGCGCGGATTCCCGCGATAGCCTTCGCCTCGCCTTGGTCCTTGGTGTGCTCACCGTAGAGATACACTTCACCGCGGCCCTCGGGGTCTACGGGCGCCTCCCCGCGGATCTCCAGGCTGGGACGACGGTAGTTGTAATCCATCACGATGACCTGCTTTGGCAGGGCCTTCTGCCGACAGACGAAAGCGCGCAATAGCTGCTCATTGCCCAGCGGCTCGAGGCTAGAGTCGGGGCTGTAGCTAAACGCCCCCGCCAAGCGCTCATGCCGGGTGGAGCGGTCGGTGATGATGAGCCGCTCGCGGTCCTCACCCTGGGAGAAGAAGTAGTAGATGCCTTCGCGTTCCATCAGCCGCGAAATGAAATCCAGGTGCGTCTCCTGATACTGCGTCACCTGCTCGTGGGGTCCGTAGGTCGCCGTCAAAGCCAGTTCATAATCCAGCCCGGTGAGCCCGCCATCCTTCAATACCAGTTCGATCAACTCCGGTACCGTTCGCCCCACGTAGACCTCGTTTACACGGTAGAGAGCGAGTTGCGAGACCCGCGGCCTGAGCCTCGCCCGGTACAACGTCAAGCCCTCAATCTGCTGCTCCTCCTCGATATTCTCGAGTACCCCATGGAAGAGGCTGTCCTGAGCCGCGAGGCGCAGGCGCAGCAGCGCCGGATGGCGCAACACCGCCCCTAGGTCGATATCGGGATTTTCGGAGGCGAGCTGAATGTCGAAAGCATAGGGGCGCGACAGGGCCTCGCTGCCTTCGAAGTCAATGACCAGGAACGCATCCTCTCCCAGGCCTGGGGCCCTTGAGAAGAAGTCATGCCGGCTCTCAGCGTTCAATGCCTGGAATTTCTGCGCCATGTTGTGTCCTCAAGCCCGTGAACGGATCACCGCCGCGTCGCGCGACATGCGCTCAGTCTGTGAAGGTGAAACGCAGACCCCCATCCTCGGCCATGTCGAGCCGCACGGCTGAAGGCATCTGCGCATCGCCCATACGGGCGAGGATCTCCTGGGAGAGTTGCGGCATCACGGAGCCGCGTAGGATGAAGTCCACGTTACGCGCGCCCGTCTCCACCTCGGTGCAACGTGCGGCGATCTGCTCCACGACAGCGTCGGTGTACTCGAGCCGGATCTTGTTGTTGGTGAACAGCCGATGAACGATCTTGTTCAGCTTCAGCGCGACGATGCCCTTCAGGGCATCCTGGGCCAGGGTGTAATAGGGGATCACGGTCATGCGGGCCAGCAACGCGGGCTTGAAATGACTGCTCAGGATGGGACGAATCGCTGCCATCACCACGTCGACGGGGGGCCGTTCGCCCTCGGCGCACATTTCCGTGATCACGTCCGTGGCGAGGTTGGAGGTGAGGAAGATGACCGTGTTGGCAAAGTCGATCTCCTTTCCCTCTCCGTCGGAGAGCATGCCCTTGTCGAAGACTTGGTAGAAAAGGTTCAGGACGTCGAGGTGGGCCTTCTCCACCTCATCGAGCAGTACCACCGAGTAGGGCCGCTGGCGCACCGCTTCGGTGAGCACGCCGCCCTCGCCGTAGCCCACGTAGCCGGGCGGGGAACCGATCAGCCGGCTCACGTTGTGTTTCTCCTGGAACTCGCTCATATTGATGATCGTCGCGGCCTTCTCGTCGCCGAAGAGAATATCCGCCACGCTGAGCGCCGTTTCCGTCTTGCCCGTGCCGCTGGGACCTACCAGTAGGAACACCCCCATGGGCTGTTGGGGATCCTTGAGCCCGGATTTCGCCGTCTTGATGATCTCGGTCACCGCCTCGAGCGAATGGTCTTGGCCGCGGATGCGCTTCTTCAGCGTATCGGCCATGGTGAGCACACCCTGGGCCTGGTCGCGCAGCACCTTGCCCAGGGGGATACCCGTCCAATTGGACACCACCTTGGCCACCACGTCGGGCGAGACCTCGATGTGCACCAGTGCTTCCTCGCCCTGCAGGGACTTCAAGTGCGCCTGGGCCGCGTCAGCCTCGGTCTTCTTCGCCGCGAGCAGGCTAGCGTCGGTCAAGCTGGCCATCTCCTGACGCAGCGCCAGCACGCGCTCGGCCGCGGCACGCTCCTCTTGCCACACCGTGGTGAGGCGCGCCACCTCCGCCGCCAGTTCCGGCAACAGGCGGTCGATCTCCGTGAGCCGCTCCTCATCCACGCTCTGGCCGTGGCTGCGGTCGCGCTCGCGCGCGAACTTCTCGCGCCCTAGCGCCTGAATCCGCCGCTGGGTGTCCTCCAGAACGTCCGGCTTGGCCGACAGACTTACCTTCACTCTGGCGCAGGCGGTGTCGAGCAGGTCCACTGCCTTGTCCGGCAGTTGCCGGCCATTGATGTAACGGTCGGAGAGCTCGACCGCGGCGGCAACGGCGTCATCGCGCACCAGCACGCCGTGCACCTGCTCGTATTTCTCCCGCAGACCACGTAGGATCAGGGTCGCCGTGGCGACGTCAGGCTCGTCGAGCTTGACCAGTTGGAAACGACGGGCAAGTGCCGGGTCCTTCTCGAAATACTTTTTGTACTCCGACCAAGTCGTCGCGGCGATCGTGCGCAGTTCACCGCGGGCCAGCGCGGGTTTTAACAGGTTGGCCGCGTCCCCCGCGCCCGCCGAACCACCGGCGCCCACGAGCGTGTGCGCCTCATCGATGAAGAGAATGATGGGCTTGGGCGAGGTTTTTATCTCGTTGATGACGCCCTTGAGGCGATTCTCGAACTCACCCTTGACGCTCGCGCCTGCCTCGAGCAGACCCATGTCGAGACTGAGTACGGAAACCTCCGCCAATGAGGCGGGAACGTCGCCTTGCACGATACGCAGAGCAAGCCCTTCGATGACCGCGGTTTTGCCGACGCCGGGATCACCCACCGCGATGGGGTTGTTTTTACGCCGGCGGGCAAGGATGTCCACCATTTGGCGGATCTCCCGGTCGCGCCCAAAGACAGGGTCGATCTCGCCTGCGCGTGCCTTGGCGGTGAAATCGACGCAAAACTTTTGCAGCGCGCCGCCGAGGCCTGCGGCCGCGCCCTCGCCCGCCGCCGCTGCGGACTCCGCCGCCATGGGCGCCACGGCTTCCAGGGATCCGCCCGTCCACTCGCCCAGCTTCGCCGCCAGTTCTTCGCGCTTGACCGCCTTGAGCAGGTCGCCGTAGCCGCCGGAGGCGAAGAAGCTGGACTTGGCCAAGAAGGCCAGCAAGAGGGCGCCGGAGCGGATGCGCCGCTCCAGCAGGTTCACCGAGGCGATCAGCCAGGCGTCCTGAACCAACTCCAACAGCAAGGGCGAGATGGCTGGACGTCCGGCGTTGCCCGTGCGGAACTCGTCGATGGCTTGGTCGAGCGCCCGGCGCACGCGGCCCGCGTCGAACCCGCTGTGGTGCAGGATGAGCGCCAGGTCGGCATTGGGATCGTCCAGCAGCTTGGCCAGGAAGTGCTCGACCGTGACCTCGTAATTGCTGCGCGCCATGCACAGGCCGGCGGCCCCCTCGAGAGCGCTTGTGCAGTGGGCGTTCAGACGCATGAGTAACGGTTTGATGTCCACCAGAATCATCGTGCCTTCCCCTTCCTTGAACTCATTTGTAGAGGGTGAAACTGGCACGTACCTCGTGCCCGATCCCCCCGGAAAATACCCAGGTATCCAACCCCAGTTGACCCCACTGCGAGAAGCCCAGGCAAGTGCTTTGCACGGCACCGGGCTCGAGAATGAGTTCCACGCTGCTCACCAGCGGCTCCACGAGGTACATACGAATCAGAAACCTCAGCCAGTTGTGGCGCGGCCGGTAGGGAAGCAATTCCTGGAACGTCTCGGCGTCCACCGGCCCAAGGCGCACGGTGATCGCCCCCATGCGGTCGTCCATCTCCTGTCCGAGGAGCGCCGCCTCGCCCAGGGGCACCCCGCGCACGCCCAAACATAAGCGCTGGTCCTGCGGGATCGTCACCTTGCCTAGGACGCAGGACTCAACGGCAACGGTGACACCGGGCAGCGCATCGCAGAGCAGCGTCTGCAGGCCCAGAGCAGAGCGCGGGAACTGTGTGAGGAGCCCCGCGTAGCGCAACAGGCCGTAGGCCTGGGGCAGTGCCCTGCGGGCTTCCCGGTCGGCCAAACCGATGAGCGCGTAGAGCCTGTCCTGGGCGGCCTCGTCGGCACCCTCCAGCAGCACCATGGACTGGCGGTACTTAGCCCATGCGTCATAAAATAGCGGGTAGAGCGCGTAGTGGAAGATGTCCAGGAAATCGCGCGTCGCGCTGCGGTCTTGCGAACGCTCGTCGAGGAGATCCTCCGTATAGAAGGTGGGCAGCGGCGAGGATACGCCGTAGAGGCCGAGGAAGTTGGCCGTGACCCGGTAGTGGTCCTCGCCGGTCGCCTCCACTGCGTCGAGGTCCGCCTCCGGGAAACCCAGACTCAGGTTGGCCCGGATGCGGATCCGGTTCCAGTCGCCATCGGCATGGCCCTGCTCGCGCAGCAGCAGGCGCAGCAGGCGCACCGCCTGGAAATAGCCGAAGCCCTGCGCCTGCTCGAGCAGGCGGGACTTCAGATGAGCGGCTGCTGTCCTAGCCTCGCTGGCCATTGGTAGCGCTCGCCACTGCTGGCGTCCTCGAGTTCGAAGCGGGTGTAGGAGTTGATGCCGGTGTAGCAGCCGAGGAAGCGGTCGAGTACGCAGCCGAAGACGAAGAGGTCACCCTGGCCCGCGAAATTGCGCGCGTCGCAGCGGATGCGGATGTGCCGCCCTCGCATCATGATCCCGCCCACTAGCCGACTCTCCGGCGCCACCTCAATGGCCTGTAACCCTTCGATCCGCTTGCGATTGGCGAGGTCCGCGCCACGATCCTGGCGCTCGGAAAAGATATAGAGGCCGAGCAAGGCTTTCAGATTTCCCAGTTCAGCGAGCGACAAGTAATTAAGCGACAGGTGCGAGAGTAGGCGCCAGAGCAGCGCCTCTCCGGCGGGCGGCTGCAGATGCGGCGTGCAGGCCCGGATGTTGCGGAACTCAAGGCGCTCGGGCGAGGTGTCCGTGGCCCGTGAGATGTCGCCCAGGCGCAGACCCTCGGGTAGAGCGCCGTTGGTGCATGTCACTCGAATGGATAGGGTTTGCGCCTGCGGAACCTCTCCCGGCGGATAGATGACCGAGAGGTGAACGTCGCTACCAAGGGACAGGGCCGAGGGCTTTAACGTTGCCCGGTAGGCGGCCTTCTCCGAATCGAGCCGGAAGAGCCCGAACGGGCTGTAGCGGACCTGCCGCGAACTGCCTTGCTGAAAGCCCGTCACCTCATCGATGGAGTAAACCTCGAAGTGCGCGCGGTTACCCGCCGAGGGTGCGACCCGATAATCCGAGCGCTGGTGGTCGAGTGAGATGGGATCGGCCTCGAAGGGGAACACGTTGACTGCCGGCGTAGTGTTCAGCAGGAAGTGCTGGAGACCTGGCTCCGGCGCCCACTCGGGAAACTCGCGTAGGCGGATCTCCACATCGAAGCGGTTGCCGGACCCGCGGTTGGTCCAGGCCGAGAGCCCCGAGAGGTCCAGATAGAGGAACTTCTCCGGCAGTATGAAATACTCCTGCAGGATCCGATAGCCCGGGTACGCCTGCGGGGGATAGGGAATGAGCGCGGCGTCGATACCGCTGGGGGCTAGCGCCTGCGGCCCCAGCAGAAGCGCTGAGCCTCCGGGCGCACTCACGCTGATCTCCTCCACGTAGCGCTGCAGCAGCAAGAATAGCCGACTCGCCTCGGAGAAGCTGCCCCCGAGGAGCAGGCGCAGGGAATCCTCGCCGAAGCGCCCGAGTTCCACACCGGAGAGCTCGAAGCCCAAGACCAAGCGCGGCGACATCCCCGGTACCTCGCGCAGTTGCACGCCGGTGAGGCGCAGCGGATGCACGGCTACATCGAAGCACGTGTGGAACACGCAGCTCGTGCCTTCGATGGGCACCGAGGCCACGGCCGTGCCCGCTGGCACCTGGGCCGTCTCGGAGAGCTTGGTCTTCGGCGCGAAGGACAGGAGTGTGGCGCAGGGCACGGGACGCAGATAATGGGGGAAGAGCAACTGGGCCAGTTCCTGGATGAACTCCGGGAACTCGTCGTCGATCTTTTGCCGCACCATGCCGGTGAGAAAGGCCACCCCCTCGAGCAAGCGCTCCACGTCGGGGTCAGCGGCCGCGCCGCTGAGCAGTGGTGCGAGCGCGGGGTTGGCACGGGAGAACTCCACGGCCAATTGCCGCAGGTTGGCCAGTTCCTGCTCGTAGTAGCGATTCAGCATGAAATCAAGGGTGGCCTCAGCGGGCTATGTGGATGTGTCCATCGGGCTCCACCCGGGTGGACAGCCGCACGGGAACTTCCCCCTCGGGGAGTGCCACGAAACCCGAGAGTTCGAAGCGCAATGCCAGTGCGTCCTTGGAATCGGATACCAACGAGAGCTTGGGCTTGCGCAGCCGAGGTTCGTATCGCGCGATCACACGCTCCAGATCGCGCTCCATTTGCACTGACATGGCAGAGGAATAATTCGTCGCCAGATTGGAGAAATCGGGCACGCCGTAGCCGGGGTCAATGGGAACACTCCCCTGGCGTGTGTTGAGAATACGCTGCAGGTGGGCCAAGATCGAAGCCACCAGCATTTCAGCCGCTGGGAGGCCGGGGTCTGCGTTCCCGGCCCCCCAACGAGCGATCCTTTCGGTCAGGCGAAATTCGGCCATGCGGGGATCAGATGCGCGATTCCCAGTCGTCTCCGGCGGTGATGCCCCCGTCGTTCCAAGTCCACTCGATCTTCTGGTACGTCAGGGCAACCTCCTCATATTCGCGGAACGCCACCAGATCGGGGTGGCGGATGTTCGCCATGCGGAAGTCATAGCTCGCGATATTGGCGTTGGTGAGCTTCACGGTGTAGTGCTGCACCTCACTACCGACACCGGACGCAGCTTTGACGGAGGGCGTCCA
Organism: Betaproteobacteria bacterium; assembly: GCA_025356655.1. Lineage (GTDB taxonomy): Bacteria > Pseudomonadota > Gammaproteobacteria > Burkholderiales > SHXO01 > SHXO01. The sequence continues at coordinate 25,999 of JANXRW010000011.1, forward strand.
GAACTTAAACGTGGCCGACGAGATGTTTTCGTTGGTGCAAAGGATGTTGTAGAGAATCGGCGTGGACTTGTCCAGTTCCTTCGTGAACACGAAGGGCTTGTGCATGCGCTGCCCAGTGGGAAGACCGCTCTGGGGGTCGCGCGGCGAAACGATCGCGTGCGACACGGCGATCACCCCGATGGAATCCTCCCGCCCCTTCTGGGTGATGCCGCCCTTTACCTGTCCTGATTTCTGTCCCACTAGGAACGCGTAAGCCAACATTGCCATTGCTTGTCTCCTTGGAATTTAAGTAAGTGCCGCCTGTCACCAGCGCCGCGGAGCGCAGGGTTAGGACTTCTCGAGCTTACCCACCAGTGACAGGGTGAAAGACGCCCCCATGTACTTGAAGTGCGGGCGCACCTTCATGCTCACGCGGTACCAACCGGGATCGCCGTCAACGTCGGAGACGACGATCTCCGCGTGACGCAGCGGACGCCGGCTGCGCACGTCGGCCGAAGGGCTCTCCATATCGGAGACATACTGGCCGATCCACTGGTTGAGCTCGGTCTGCAGGTCGACCCGTTCCTTCCACGTCCCGATGTGCTCGCGCTGGATGACCTTGATGTAGTGAGCTAGGCGGTTGACCACGAAGACGTAGGGCAGTTGCATGCCGAGCTTATAGTTGAGTTCCGCTTCCTTGCCTTCCTTGCTGTTTCCGAAGGATTTGGGTTTCTGGCAAGAGTTGGCGGAGAAAAATGCGGCATTGTCGCTATTTTTTCGCATGGTCAGGCCGATGAAGCCCTGTTCGGCCAGTTCGAATTCGCGCCGCTCCGAAATGAGCACCTCGGTGGGGATCTTGGTCTGGATCTCACCCATGGCTTCATAATTGTAGATCGGCAAATCCTCGACCGCGCCGCCGCCCTGCGGACCGATGATGTTCGAACTCCAGCGGTACTTGGCAAAGCTCTCGGTGAGACGCGTGGCGAAAGTGAAAGCCGCGTTACCCCAAAGAAAGTCCTTATTTCCGCCCGATACATCCTCCTGGTAGTTGAACTTCTTCGCCGGAACCGTATCCGCCCCGTAGGGCAGGCGCAACAGGAAGTGCGGCAGCGTGAGCCCGACAAAACGTGCGTCCTCGCTTTCGCGAAACGCGTTCCATTTGGTGTAGGTGGGCCCCTCAAAGATGGCGTTGAGGTCCTTCAGGTTAGGCAGGTCGGAGAAGTTCTCCACGCCGAAGAATTGTGGCCCTGCAGCGGCGATGAAAGGCGCATGCGCCATAGCCGCAACGCTTGCCACCTGCTGCAGCAGCTTCATGTCCTGCGCGCCAGGGCCGATCTCGTAGTTGGCAATGATCGCACCGAAGGGCTGCCCGCCAAACTGCCCGAACTCCGCCGTGTAGACGGTCTTGTAGAGGCCAGACTTGGTGATCTCCGGGGAGTCCTCGAAGTCATCGAGCAGTTTCTGCTTCGACACGCTCATGATCTGGATCCGGTTGTTTTCCCGGAAATCCGTGCGGTCCACCAAGAACTTCAGCCCGCGCCAGGCGGACTCCAGCCGCTGGAAATCCGCCTGGTGCATGATCGCATCTACCTGCTTGCACAGCTTCCTGTCGAGTTGGGCGATCATGTCGTCCACGCTCGCCTGCGTGACTTTCTCGCCCGCGCGCTGGGGCTCGAGCAGTTCAGCGATGAAGGCGGCGACGCCCCGCTTGGTGACCGCGTAAGCGTCGTCACCGGGTTTCACCCGGGTCGCTTCGACCAACTGGTCGATCAGAGAGAATCCCGCTTCTGCAGCCGCCGGGGCGGCGGTCTGCTTCTGTTCTTCAGCCATCGTCTGCGTCCTCGCCCTTATTTGTCTTGGATGCCCAGTTCACCGAGCAGACGCGCACGCGCGCCCTCGTCCTTCACCAGTTCCTCCACCTTGCGGCGGAAATCCGGGATGTTGCCCAGCGGGCCCTTGAGCGCCTTCAACGCATCGCGCAGCGCGATCAGCGACTTCAGTTCCGGTACCTTTTCCACGATGGCATCGGGCTCGAAGTCCTTGATCGACTGGAAGCCGAGCTTCACGGCCATCTGCTCGCCCGCGGCCTTTTCGTCCAGGACGTTAGGCACCGAGAGGTCCAACGACAGGTTCTGCCCCTTCAGCACGTCGTTGAAGTTGTCCTTGTCCACGTTGATGGGAGCACGGTCCTCAACGGCAGTGTCCGAGTCTTGCATCGTGAAGTCCCCGAGCACCAACAGCTTGAGGGGGAGTTCCACTTCTTCCTTGGCATCACCCGTGGCGGGGCGATAGACGATGTTCACTCGCTCCTTGGGAGCTACAGAGCCTTCTGCGGCCATGTCCGTATCCTTGCGTTGGATTGAAAAGATTGCCAGGTGCACGCCTCCCGGCGGCCTGGGTGGCGGCCCAGGTAGCGGCTATGCCAGTCGGATAAAAGCAGAAATCATGCCCTCGGGCGCTTGGCCACACCGACAAGCGCGTCGACTGCGTCGAGTGACGCGCCACTGGCTCAGTGTGGCGCAACCGGTCCAGAAACGACGTGCCGTGGCAATTGGCAATACGGCGCGCAGGGACGCGTCCAGTGGATCCCGCCTTTGACGTAGGGTGACGGAATCTCGCCCGACGTGGCCGCCTGCGTCAAACGCGGGCACTTGACGTTATCCGCGAACGGCCTGCCTGTCAAGACGGACGTGGACGACGCAGCAATTCTAAATGTGGCTTGCCGTAGGGATGGTCCCGCGCTCAGATGAGGATTTCCCCCCCGGGGCTGACCATAATTCCCGCCGTGCGCTATAACAGCCGCGTGGAAGTGGGCTGGAGGCACTGCACCGGTGAGCGCGGCGGACACCTCGGGGGATGCACTGAGCTTTGGCGCCTTGATCGATCTGATCAAGCAGGCGCTCGAGGCGCTGCCCGATCCACGCCGCGGGCGCAATGGGATTTACCGCATGCAGGAGGTGGCCCTGGCGGCGTTCTCCGTGTTCTGGACCCAGAGCGCCTCCTTCCTGGAGTTCCAGCGGAACATG
>JANXRW010000012.1 GCA_025356655.1 Betaproteobacteria bacterium
CCCCTCGCAACGCCTCAAGACCAACCTTGGCCTTGAACTCTGGCGTATGTACCTTGCGCTTCTTCGCTTCAGTCATTTCTTCTCGCTCTCATGATCAGCACACAGCTTAAACCGCTGTCCTGAAATACGGATCCACTTTAGATGAGGTGTGTGGATTTGCCGGCCGGGAACATCGGAACATGGCGGCAGGGATTCGTGCCATCGGTCCGATGCCCCCAGACCTCGGCCAGGTTGAACATCTTGCGCATGACGCTAAAGGCGCGGTTTGCATCGGCCGGCTTGTGGGCCATCTTCTTCATCATTGCCGCCACATCGGGCCGCTTCACGTCCTGAACCTTCATCCGCCCTAAGAGTGGGATGATGTTGCGGTCAATCACGCTCTGGTAGCCGAGCTGCGTGCTGGGCTTGTTGCGCTGCTTGGAGTAGTCCTCCATGAATTTGGTGCACAGTTCCTTGACTGTGGGGGCTTGGCGCGCCTGTGCCTTGTCGCCGCCGGGATCGCCGCCCCGGCGAACCTCGGCCAGCCAGTTCTGGGCCAGTGAACGGGCCTGTTCGACGGTTAGCTCCCCGTACAAGCCCAAAGCGGGCTTGCGCCGCTCACCCGCATTCGTGCGGTACTGCAGCATGAACACCTTGCGACCTGCTGGTGTAATCTTGCACAGGAAGCCGGGCACCAGGGTATCGCGCAGTTCGACGGGCTGCGCCTGGGGTTGTGCCGCATCGACTGCGGACTTGGTAATCTTGATCTTGGCCATGACGACTCCTAGAGAAACCCCGATTTCCAGGTGTCGGCTGGGAGCCAAGCGAAGGAAAAGCGGAGCGGGTTACGGAAAGCACCGGCATATGGTGAACCCGCTTGTTCCCTAGGGAAACTCGCTGTGGCGAGCCTCAGCGAACGTCAGCCAAATTCGGTGCTAACGTCATGGTGAAATAAAAAAACCCTCCGTTTCACGGGAGGGCCGACGCATTCCCGCTTGGTTGCCCTTTAGGGCCACATCCGCATTAGCGTTTCCACCTTGCCCGGGAGGGCAGGTTGGCGTGGGCGTCGGCCCAACTCTGGATGAGTGCAACGAGTCTAACAGAATGTACGGCCTACTCAAGCTCACTTGGTTAGCCCCCTGTTGAGGGGCCTTGGGCGGTATCGTTCGCGTCAGGTGGACTGGCTTTCCCTAGATTCCACTGTACTCAGCCAGTCCGGAGAAAGCTGATGACACCAATCCTAGAGGCCGCGATGGCCGTCACGGAGGTCGCAACGTTCCTGAACGTCGACGAGAAGACAATTTATCGCCTTGCGCAGTAACCGGTTCCCCAGCGGCAGAACTATGGACACAAAACGCCACGGTAAGGTCGGCGAATACCGCCACCACTTCTGCGTCGGCTCCAACGTCAGACAGCCTCCAAGCAACTGCTGCCCCCGGACTATCCGTCTGCCCCGGCGCAAAAGGGTGTTCGGGGCCACTCCACGCAGTCGACCGAAGGCACGGGCTGACAATCCCGATGCCTTGAACTCCACCACCAGGCGCTGCCAGTCCTCTTCGCTTCGCATTCCCCGCAGGGCCCCAGCCCCCCAGCCCCGTGCCGCTGGCCGCCACCGAGTTCTTCATCGCTCATCGCCATCACCTTCTCACTATGGACAGGAGGGTCCAGCTTCTATGAGCCCGACCGCGCGCTCAATCCGCGCATCCGGGACGGGACCCCGAGGACGTGGATTACCGGACACTTACGTCGAGCATGCGGCGGAAGTCCTCGGGCTGCACCGCGCCTTCGAGGCCGAGCGTGGCAGCGGCCTGGCCGCTCCACACACTTGGGCTGCGGTCGGCGGTGTAGTAGTCGTCAGCCTGTTCGTAGTACGCGCTGGCACTGGCGCTGTTGGAGACGTTGGCAATCGAGAGCATGTTTTTTTCCGGGTGTTTGGGGTTCATTCGACGATCGCGGGCGCGACCACCGGACGTGTCTGATGGGTCAGCGTGATCAGCCGCGCCGGCTCGGCGCCGGCCAGGCACAGGTACGCGGTCAGGTCGGGCAGTTCGTTGAGTTCGCTGGGCAGCACGATCCGCTCTCGCACGCGCTGCACCGACACACTCTGGCTCGCGCCGCTGGCGCCGCGCGTCTTGCTCTGCACGGCACGATCGACTTCCTGCTCGCCGAGCGCGCGGCTGAAGGTCTCCGACTTGTCGGGGTCGGCCTTGGCCACCGCGAAGGCGGCGAAGTTGCGGAAGCACGAGCGCAGCACCACCGCCGACCCGCGGCTGTAGATGCGTTCGAGCTGCGCGGTGGACTGCACGCCGGCCACGCAGCACAAGCCATGCTTGCGGCCTTTGGTGAGCGCGGCCTCCAGCGTGCCGACCTTGCCGATCGAGGGCAGCTCGTCGAGGATCAGCCACAGGCGCCGATCAGGGTCCGGCGCCAGGCTGAGCGTGGCGGTGCAGGCGATGTCCACCCACGCCGCGATCAACGGCGCGAGCGCGCTGGTCATATCCTCGCGCCAGGTCACGAACAGATCCCGGCTCTTGTCATCGTCCGACTCGACCCAGTTGCGCACGCTGAAGCTGCCCGGCTGCAAGGCATCGAAGGGCTTCAAGTGACTGGCCAGCACGAACCGGGTCGAGGCCAGCGCGCGAGCAGCATCTTTGTCGAACAAGCCCGCCGCCGCGCTGCCGGCCACGAGCTTGTGCAGCCGCTCGGCCGGCCACACGGTCAACGCCTCCAGCAGTGCAGCAGTCGTGCCTTGGCCTTCGCGCAGCAGCGCACGCATCACTTCGCTGATGAGCACCTGTGCGTAGAAGTGCCAGGCCGCATCGGGTCCGTGCGCATCGGGCACGATCGAGCGCGCCACCTTGTCGAAGTCATACGGCTTGCGCACCTCGCTAAACGGCGACCAGCCAGGACTGCGCCGGTCGAAGACGTTGAGGATCACGTCGCCAGGCTCATGGAACTGTGCGAGGTAGCCGCCGTTCGCATCGACGATCACGGCGCGGTCGCCACGCGCAGCAATGCCGTCGAGCAACTCGGCCACGGCGGTGGTCTTGCCGGTGCCGGTGGAGCCCGCGAGCAGCAGGTGCAGCGGCTCCTGCGCGTGCGCCATGGGCACGCCGCCGATGGCGAGTGGCATCGACGCCTCGGACGAGGCGCCGGCCAGTTGCTTGAAGAGCTTGAACATGGCCGGCCTCCTCACTCGTCGTCGTGGACAGCGACCACGACACGTGTGCCACGGTGGTGGCGGTCACCTCGACGCAGCCGGGCACGGCCACGCAGCCAGATGAACAGGCACAGGGCCAGCAGCGCACCGACGGCGCCGCACAGCGCGAGGATCACGCGCCAGCGCCTGTCGGTCTGCGCGTCGGTGACCACCACCAGCGTGCTGCGCGCAATGGCCACGCTGTCGGCACCGGCCAGCCAGTGCAGCAGTCCCGCCCAGCCGCCCAGGCCGATCAGCAGCGTGAGCAGCACGAACAGGATCAGGCGGTTGATGAACAGGTTCACGGCGTGCAGCCAGGGGTCGTAATAGGTGCTCATGGCGAAGTCCTTCAGCGGTTGTTGGGTTGGGTCGTTTGCGTGCCAAGCTGCGCGGCCACGCGGGCAACGATCTAGGCGTTGGCCTGCATCGCCAGCCCGCGCAGCAACAGACGCATTTCGGCGAGCAGGCGCTGGGTGTCGTGGTCGAGTGCGGGCGGCTGCACAGGCGCAGCGCCAGGCGTCGAAGCGGCGAGTGCGGCCTCGATCCGCGTGAGCGCTTCGGTCGTCGTCACGGCCTGCGCGTCGCGCTCCAGCACTTCGCGGATGTGCATGCCGAGCCGTTTGCCTTCGGTGCCGGCGCGGGCGAGCAGCGCCTCGTAGAGGGCGCGCGGCACGCGCGCCTTGAGGTATCGGTCTTGCATGATGGTTGTCCTTCTCGATCAATGGGTTACGGTGGTCGTGGTCTGGCCGTGGTCGGCCTCGCGGCGCAGCCGTGGTCAGCGCCAGGCCGCACCGGTGCTGGCTTTGCGGGCCGCAGGCACGCCAATCAACGATTGCGTCGGGTGTGTCGTTCCACTTGGGCTTGTTTGCTGTTCGGCTCGGTGTCGTCGAGCGGGCACGCTCGCGCATGCGGCAGCGCAGCCGCAGGGCGAGGCAGTTGATGGGGCTGGGTCATGTCGGTCCTTTGCGTGTTGGGGTCGTCGGCCTGCCCGCGCGACGCGCGTGCTGAGGCCTGAGCGCGCTTCATTGGCGGCGCTCGTCGGTCGCGCATGGCGGCCTGCCGTGGTCTGGTTTGGAGGTGCGCGAACAGGGATCGCGGACGGGCGAGCCCGAGGGGGCTCGGCGACCACGAAGGGGGTGTCGCGCAGCAGCTCGCCGCGCTCGATGAGCGGGGCGTTCTTCGGCCTGGATCGCGGTGAGCGACGCAGGCGATGGACGGCACACGCCGCAGGGCGTGGGCTGTCTTGTCGGCGCACGCGCAGGTGCGCACCTGGTAGACCGGCGGGCGCCGGCCTGGTGGGGTTTCAGCTCGGCCGCTTGGCCAAGCAGGCCGCCATGCAGCGGCTTATCTTGCGATCACACAGGGTGCGTTCCTTGCGGGCGCACCTCGGGTGTCTCGCCGCTTTGCAGGTCCGCGAAATCCCTGCATCACCGCCCCGGGTTGGGGTCTTCTCTGGCAGCCAGGACGGGCCTGGCTGCGGGTGTCGGTGCCCGAGGGCGCCGTCGATGTACTGGGTCAACGTTGCCACAAGGGGGCCACGGTGGTCGGCAGGCAGTGGATCGAGTCGGCCGCAATGTCTTTGTGGGAGAGATTTTGCTGAGGCTCGGCCGGCCACGCAAGTGGGCAGACAGCTCGGCGTGCCCATTGCGAGAGCGCTTTACGTGCTGAGCTGACCACGGGCGTGGTCACGCAGGAGGCAAGATTTGACCTCCCAGCGTTGCTGACTATCCGAAGATGTCCTTGTGCCAATAGGCATCGGCACGACGGAACCACTCGGCGAATTCTTCTCGATCAAAGGCGACGAGTTGCGCCAAGTCGACGCCGTATCGACGGAACAACGCGAGAAGCTCTCGCAGGCCGTCCTCGTCGACGGCAGGCGAGTTGATCTTGAAGTAGAGGGTTCGTCCGCGACCTTCGACGTGCTCGACGAACGGCAATGATTTGAGCCAACCGAAGAATGCAGCCTCATCGCCTTGCGAGAAGAACCGCACCCCGGTAGCTTGTAGCTCCACGGGTGTTTGTTGGGTGCTCATGGCCGCCGTGCTCCGCCCGGGTAGACATTGACATAGCCGCCGCCTGGAGTCTGAACGTCCCAGTGGGGGCCGCCATGAGCCTCGCCGCCGGGCCCAGTCGGAACCCACACATCTCCGCTGGCATCACGCCACCCATTGCCACGCCCATTCGGATTTCTGACCCAGTCGGGACCACCCTTTGGCTCGCAATAGCCTTCGGCACCACCAGGCATTCCGGGAGCCTTCGAACCGTTCGCGTTCGCAGCATCCTTCGGGGGTTTGGCAAAGATCAGATTGCCGAGACGGTCAGCAATGAGGTAACCGCCGATGCCACCGAGGACTGCGCCAACCACCGCACCCGGTGGACCAGCAATAACAAAACCGCCTTCGGCCCCCAACTCCATGCCGAGGACTGCGTTCTTTCCGGTCGGGTCGATGTTACTGACCGGATTCCCCTCGACATATGCGTAGGTATTGATCCCCCCCGCCAACCCGATGGGATCGGACTCCACGTAGCTCCGCCCCGACACGCCCTGATCGTAGTTTCCGGTTACCCCCAGTCGCGGGTTTTGCGGCGCAATCGAGATGAAGAAGGCAGGCTCCCAGCGATCGGCCCGGCCGGGCCGCAAGGCGCATTCTGGGGCACGCACAGTCCCGCTGGCAACGTTTTGCGCCCTGGACCACGCTCCGGACCACGCGCAGGCCCGTATAGCGGCTAGGAACGGCTCGTAGGGGCACGGCGCCGGCCGAGTCTTGGGCGGGCGGCGCGCGCAAGCGGGCGGGTTGGGGGGAAGAGCGGGAGGTCAGCGCCGAGGGCTACCGCGGCGCGATGCCGGCGTCGGCCAGCGCCGATCGGATGCGCTCGGTCGCCTCGATCATCAGGCGGGCTTGCTGCCCGTCTTCGGCCAGGCGCCGGCAATCATCCCAGCCCAGGCGCTTCACGAGTTGGGCCAGCGCCCAGGCCTGCTCGGCGTCCAACTCGGCGCACAAGGTGACGACGGGCAGATTCATGCGGGCCAGGCCTCGGAGTCCTGGGCCACGCGCGCCAGGCGCGCCGGATGGGTTTTTTCGTGGACCGCCTTGAGTTGCAGGATCGACACGCGCGTGTAGACCTCGGTGGTGGAGAGGTCGGCGTGGCCCAGCAACGCCTGGATGAACCGGATGTCGGCGCCGTTTTCCAGCATGTGGGTGGCGCAGGCATGGCGGAACAGGTGGCCGGCGGCGTTGGGGTGCGTGTCGCGGAACCGATCGAGCGCCGCCGTCTCGATGGCCTTTTTGACGATCACCGAGAGCTGCTTGCCTTGCATCGCCTCGCCGTGGCGGGCCAGGAAGAGGTCGCCCGTGTCCTCGGCCTCGACGTAATCGTGCCGCACCGTGTAGAGGTATTTTTCGATCCAGCGGCAGGCCCGCTCGCCGATCGGCACCACCCGGTCCTTCTTGCCCTTGCCCTGGCGGATGAGCACGGTGCCGCGCTCGATGTCCACATCATCGGTGCGCAAGTTCACCAACTCGCCGCGGCGCATGCCGGTGCTGTAGAGCGTCTCCAACATCGCCCGGTCGCGCACGCCCAGGCCGGAAGGCTCCAGCACGTCCGTGGCATTGATCACCTGCTCGACCTCGGCCACCGTCAGGATGTGGCGCGGCAACCGCTCCTGCGGTCGGGGCAACTCCAGCTCGGAGGCCGGGTTGTACAAGAGGTGGTGGCCACGGGCGAGCCACTGGAAGAAGACCCGCACGGAGATGAGCCGCTTGGTCTGCGTCTGGAACGAGAGCGGCGCCTCGCTCGTCTTGGTCCGGTAGTGGAACACGTGCTGGTGGTAGTTCTCGAGCATTGCCCGCGTCACCTCCTCGGGCCGCAGGATGCTGCGCGCCTCGCACCAGTCGATGAAGTAGCCCAGCTCGATGCGCCGGTTCTTCACGGTGTGCGCAGAGAACTGGCGCGCGGCCATGTGCTCCAGGAACTCGGCCAAGTAGCCGTGGAAGCCCCCGGCCGTGGCCACGTCGCCGGCCACGCGCAGCGGCCCGGGCTTCTTGCCGGTCCGCCTGCTCACGGCAGCACCTGGGCCAGGGGCGCGCCTACGTACGACGTGGCCTTGCCGTTAACGCGCTGGACGTGCGTTTGGGCCTCTTCCTGGTCCAGATCCTCGGCAAGCCGCACCAGTGCTGGGTTTGCGGGCAGTTGCGCACCCCGCGAGGGGGCCGCTACCACCCCGCTACCGGCCCGCAAGGGGGCCGCAACTTCGTAGCGCTGCCCCCGCAACTTCGCCGTCGTAGCGCCGGATGCGGACCCCAACTCCAGGCTCGCCGTGTCGATGAGGCCGGCCAGGTGCGTGCCGCCGCCGGCATCGCCGTCATAGAGCAGCTCGTAGGCGAAGCGCCCACCAGCCCCCTGGCGGTGCGCGAGCAGGTATTCCAGGCTCAGCAGGCGATCCAGGTGCACGCGCAACTGCGTGTCGCCCCAGCCGGTGACGGCCCGCAGCTCCTTGCGCGTGAAGCGCACGTCCGCCTGGCGCAGCGCGCCGGCCGCGGCCTGGCCACGCACGTACTCGACGATCATGGCCAGCAGCCGCCGGGTCTGCGGCGGCAGTTCATCGAGGCTGCGGCCCAGCACCTCGTGCGCCAGAGCGTTGGCACGGGCGATGTCCTCAGGGATCACCTCGATGTACTCGACCACCTGGCCGGCCTCGTGCATCACGTGCACCGGCCGCTGGTGCTGGTGCAACAGGGCAATGGTGTCGATCAGGGTGAGGTACTTCTCGTGGTCCCGGCGCGTGCGCGTCTTGTCCGAGAGGAACGTCAAGCGGTCCGCGTAGGGGTTGACCACCGCCAGGGGCCGCACCAGGCGCTGGGCGTTGCGCTGGAGCTTGAGCAACCTCGCCTTCTCCTGCTTGGCTTTCAAGCCCGCGAGCGTGCGCCGCGCGCGCTGGCGCCGGTGGATCTCCTCGGTCTGCTCGCGCCCCTCGTCCACGGCGAGTACCAGGCAGCGGTTCAATAGCTCCTCGTCGATCTCGATGGCCGTGGTCGTCAAGAAGATCATCACCGGCCCCTCCACCCGGTACTGCTGCGTCACGAGGTTCCCCGTCGCCGCATCCTTGCCGGTGCTGGCGATGGTGAGCTCCCCCTCCGACTGCAAGAGCTTCAAGGCATAGCTCGCCGTCTTGGCCCCTTCCTCCTCGGCAATGGCCAGAATCTTGTGCTTCAAGTTCGTCTCGCCCATGTAGAACAGACTCTGCCCCGTCATCGCGCTGTACTTGATGCGCTCCTCCTCCGGGATGAAGGCGAGCACTGCATCCATGAGGGAGCTTTTGCCGGCAGCGCTGGAGGACTGCACCACCACGGCCAGGGGTCCATCCAGCTTGCGGCTGGTCGCGGCCAGGTACGCCGTGAGCTTGTTCGTTGCCTCGCCCACCAGGCCGCAGGCGTCGAAGTCGGCGAGGATGCGCTCCAGGAGGTCAGGCGCGCGCAAGAGCACGAGGGCCTCGACCGTCTCGGCCTCGCTCATTGTCGTCGTCGCCGGCTCCACGGCCAGCGCCTTCTGGATGCGCTCGGCCTGCACCGCTTCGAGCTTCACGAGCAACCGCCCGAGGTCGAGCTTCACCGCCTCCTCGCGCACCCCCAACTCCTTGGCCGCCTGGCCGATGAACTGAGCACGCGCGCGAGCGGCATAGAGGTCGAAGGTATCGACGTGGTACGCGTCCCCCAGGTTCACCAGCACGTTGACGCGCAGCGTCTGCGGCCCCAGGTTCCTGGCCAGGCCCCGCACCCGGTAGCGCCGATCCCCGAAGCTCATCACCAGCTCGTCGTCGCCGGCCTTGGCCTGCGTGCTCGCCTCGGCCACGGCCGTGGTCGGCGCCAGCGCCGCAGGCTCGGCGGCTAAGGAGAGCGGCTCCACGGTCTCGACCCGCTGGCCCGGCGTCTCGGTCGACGCTTCCCCCTTGCCCATCCAGAGCGCTTTGCGCAGCAAGATGCCCAGGCTCTTGGCCGCGGGCTGCACCTTGCACGCGTACTCGTTGGCATCCATCCCCTTGGGGAACTGCACCCGGTAACAGTCCACGCCGGCAGCGACCAGGCGCTCGGCGAGCTTTGCGGCGCCACGGTCGCCGGCCTCATCGCGATCGAAGGCGATCAGCACCCGGCGCGGTCGGCCGTCCACGGCAGTGGTGAGGAGAGCCAGCAGTTCCTCGGTCACGCCCTCGACGCCGTAGGCGCTGGTGACGTTGCGGTAGCCTGCGCTCCAGAAGCTCATGGCGTCGATGAGCGCCTCGGTGAGGATCACCTCGGGCTCGCTCACCACGGCCCGCTCGTTCCACACCCCGCGGTGCGGGCCGGGCAGATAGAGGTGCAGCGGCGGATTGACGCCCTGGGTGATCTTGCGCCCGTAGACCCCGGTCACGTGCCCGGCGGCGGGCCCATCGACACCGAACACCGGCACCACCAGGCACCCGTTGAAGTGCTCGTGCCCGCTCTGGCGCAGGATGCCGACGCGCTGCAACCGGCCGCGCAGCTCGGCGCCAGCCTTCACCGCATTGGTCGGCAGCCTCAGCCCCAGCGTGCGGTTGGCAAACCCCAGGCGGTGCGCCTCGATCAGCTCCCGATCCGCGATGCCGCGCCTCGCGAGATAGTCCATCGCCTCGGGACTCGCGAGCAGCCTCTCGTGGTAGTACCCGATCACCTGATCGAGCAGCTCCTGCTCGCCCGCGTCGAGCGCCACCGGGGCGGCAAGCTTGCGCACATGCGAGCGCTTGGTCGCCCCCGAGGCCTCGTCGCCGGCAGCGATGGTGGGACCCGCGCGTAACAACTCCACCGCGTGGCGGAAGGACACGCCGTTCATCTTCATCGCCCAGTCGATCGGCCCGCCGCCGATCCCGCAGCCGAAGCAGTGCCAGAGGTTTTTCGCAGGCGTCACCACCAGGCTCGCCGTGTCGTCCTCGTGGAAGGGGCACCGGCCCACCAGGTCCTTGCCGCCGCGCGCAAGCTCAATACCCGAAGCCTGCACCAAGCGCTCGACCAGCACTTCACTTCTTAGCCGCTCGATTTCGCTCTCGGGGATGCGGGCCATTTTTCGATCTCCGGGCAAAAAGCTGTCAAGGGGGTAACCAACAAAATAATTGGTCCCGCACAATATCGCGTTATGTGATACTGACAATCGCGTTTCATAAAACCGGGGTTAAGGTATGCGCCAGATCATTGCAATGGAGCGCACGGCCATGGCGATCAGCCAGGACGAACGAGGCTTCTTTGTCGAGCTGGGCGGCCGCATCGCCCGGCTGCGCAAGGACTGCCACCTGACCCAGGTGCAACTGGCCGAAACGCTCGGCGTCTCGCAGCCGACGATGAACGCCTACGAGCTGGGGCAACGGCGCGTGCCCGTCTCGGCGCTGCCGGTGCTCGCCCGCACGCTCGGCGTCGGCCTGGAGGAACTGCTCGGCGAATCGAGCGCAGCCACGAAGAAGCGCGGGCCAGCCCCGAAGTTTCAGCAGCAGGTAGAGCGTCTTGCCCGCCTGCCCAAGGCGCAACAGCGCATGGTGATGCAAATGCTCGACGGCGTTCTGGCCCAGGCGCAGCGCTAAACCGGGCAGCTAAGATCGCAACGAAGGAACCCAGCCCATGACCAGCGAACAAGTACTGATCGAGAAGATCAAGCAGCTTCCGCCCCAGCGCGTGGCCGAAGTCGAGGACTTCGTCGATTTTCTGCGCGCCCGCGAAGACGACCGCCACCTCGCGCACGCCGCCGCCAAGACCAGCGAGCCCAGCTTTGCCGCCGTGTGGGATAACGACGAGGACACGGCCTACGACCGGATCTGATCGATGGTCACCACCATCGCCACCCGCTTTGCCTTTGGCACCGTGCTGCTCGTGCCCTTTCCCTTCACCAACCAGGCCGGCACCAAGCAGCGCCCCGCCATCGTCGTCTCCAGCAACGGCTACAACGCCCAGCGATCCGACCTCGTGATCATGGCCATCACCAGCCAGATCCGCCAGCCCCTCGCCCAGGACGAAGCGCTGCTCGCCGACTGGCACGGCGCCGGCCTCATCAAGCCCAGCGTCCTCAAGCCCGTCTTCACCACCATCGAGCAGCGCCTCGTCATCCGGACCCTGGGCACGCTCTCGCCCACCGACACGGCCACGCTGCGCACCGTGCTGGGGCAGGTCATCGGGTAGTCGATCCCACCGCGGCTCGCTTCCTCTCTTAGCCGCTCCACGCGCCAGGCTGCCGGCGGCAGCTTGGGGGGAGCGCTTTTCTCTTTCAACAGCCCACCTTCTGTGGTCGCAATTTGCGACCACCTGCAGCTGCGCTGACCGGCACCCGCGTCCGGGATGACACCCCCCTCATCTGCGCCAACCGCCGCCGCCATTGATGTCGCAAATTGCGACTTCAATCCATCGCCTCGCCCTCGAAACGGTAAGCGTCCAGCCGAGTCACCTTCCACTTCCTGATCCGCCGTCGCAGGCTCCCTGGTTTTCCCAGGGAGGTGCAAATGAACCAGCAAGTGATGGAGCACAAGTGGGTTGAACATGTCCGGGCGTGGCAGGCGAGCGGGTTGACGCAGAAGGCCTACGCGCAGGAGCATGGGCTTCGCGCGGCGTCGCTGTCCTACTGGGTCGGGCGGGGCCGGGCGGCGTCGGTCAAGCAGGCGAAGCTCGTTCCGGCGACGGTGGCGCTGGCGGCGGAGGCGGAACATCATCCG
>JANXRW010000022.1 GCA_025356655.1 Betaproteobacteria bacterium
GGTGTTGGGGCTCACTTTATTCCGCAGCGCGTGTCTCATGCCGAATCGCAGGAAGATATCCACAGTGTTGCGCAATGCGCCCCCGGCTAGGGTCGCCTACACCAGCGCGGGGGGTCGCCGGGCCGCCTTCACCCAAGTCGAGGGCGCAATGCTCTGCAGGGGCACTGCAGGCTTTGGTGGCAAGGTCGGAGCGAAAGGGGGCACTTCACCGACACCCTGCTGAACCAGACCGACCCTGAGGGCCCACAATATTTCACTAGGCGGTCAGATTTTCCGGGGAATGAAACCGAGACAAAAAGCCGGTGGCCCGGCGAAATAACTTGCGACCCAACAGAGGTTCGTTAAGGTGTCACGGAAACCGCCCGCCGCTCAGGCCGCGCCGCGGTCTACCGGGTCGCCAGAGAACGCCTTCAGAGTTTCCCGTGCGATGAGTAATTGCTGGATTTGCGTGGTGCCCTCAAAGATTCGGAACAGGCGGACGTCCCGGTAGAAGCGTTCCACCGGGTAGTCCGCCATCCCCGAAGATCTGCACGGCGCGGTCGGCCACGCGGCCCACCATCTCCGAGGCGAACATCTTGGAGCAGGCTGCTTCCAGGGTGGTGGGTTCCCCCCGGTCACGGCGTCGAGCCCCGTCCAACACCATGCAGCGCGCCGCATAGGTGTCCGCCTGGCTGTCCGCGATCATGGCTTGGATCAATTGGAACTCCGCGATGACCTTGCCGAACTGGCGCCGCTGGAGGGCAAAGCCCACCATTTCGCGGATGAGCCGTTGCGCCACGCCCACGCAGAGCGCCGCCAGATGAAGCCGCCCTTTGTCGAGTACGCGCATGGCGGTTCGGAATCCGTTGCCTTCGACGCCGCCGAGCAGCGCCTCGCGCGGGACGCGACAGTCCTGGAAGATGACAGCGCGGGTCAGCGCTCCTGCCTGGCCCATCTTGCGATCCGGTGGGCCAAGGGTGAGGCCAGGCGTCGCCACGTCCATGAGGAAGCAGGAAATCGCCTCCGCCCGGCGCTCGGGCCGTGTCCGTGCCATCACCGTGAACAGTCCCGCCACGGGCGGCGTTGGTGATATCGCGCTTGGTTCCGTTCAGAACATAGCCATCGTTCTGCGCACGCGCGCTGGTGGTGAGCGCCATGGCATCGGAGCCAGCGTCCGGTTCAGTCAGCGCGAAGGAACCGACCAGCTCCCCACTGGCCAGCCGCAGCAGATAATGGTCCTGCTGCCCGGGCGTCCCGGCGAGCAAGATGGCCTAGTATTGGGTCGCAGTCTAAAGCGCAATCCACCGGCAGTTTGGTAACGCTCTTGGCCACCGGGGAGGGGGGCTGGGCGGTGGAGGTCTGGCCCAGTTCGAAGACGACCCTCACCTCCTCCTCCATCCCCAGGCCCATGCCGCCGAAGCGCTCCGGGATCGACAGTTCGAACAGCCCCAAGTCACGCATCTCTTGGATCAAAGTCGCGGGCAGCGCGTTTGTCTGCGCCACTTCGGTCTCGAGCGGGACCAAGCGGTCGCGCACAAAACGCGCGACCGCCTCGAGGAGCAATCCAAAGGTCTGTTCATCGATGGCCACAGTGCGATGCTCCGCTTGTTGCCCCGGCCGCTCAGTCCTCCAGCAGGCTGCGCAGCATCCACGCGTTCTTCTCGTGGATCTGCATACGCTGGGTGAGCAGATCGCAGGTGGGCTGGTCGTTGGCGTCGTTGGCCACAGGGAAGACGCCGCGCGCGGTGCGCACGATGAACTCCTGGCCCTCCACGAGCTCGCGTAGCATCTCCTTCGCCTTCGGCACGCCGGGTGTGCTGCGGATGCTGCTCAAGGCGGCGAATTCTTCGTAGGTGCCCGGGGCGGGCGCGCCCAGTGAGCGGATGCGCTCAGCGATCAGGTCGACGGCCGTCCACTGCTCGTTGTACAGGTCCATGAACATCAAGTGCAGGGTCTGGAACATGGGGCCCGTGACGTTCCAGTGGTAGTTGTGGGTCTTCAGGTACAGCGTGTAGGTATCCGCCAACAGCCGGGACAGGCCCGCGACGATATTGGCGCGCTGAGCGTCCGTGAGGCCAAAATCCGGGCCCGCCGCCGTCTTTTCCCGCTGCTTGGCCTGCTTCTTTACTCCCATGCGCATCTCCTTGGACTTGGATGTCCCGGCGCATAACTCGCGCCGAGCTCGGGCAAATAGTAGCCCGTGGCCGGGCGCACTTCAATGTTTCCTCCGGATTTGGGCGGGAGAGCACATGTTTGCCGAGCCCTGCGCATCTGCGGTCACGCGCGGCGATACCTTGCAAGCAATGTCGTCCCGTGTGGCCAAGGTCTTCAGGCCGTGGTCGGCTTGCAGTGCCAGCCACGCCGCAGCGTCACCCCCGAAGTAGCGCGTCAACCGTTCGGCCCTGTTGGCAGTGATGCCGCGGCGCTCCTCCACGATTTCGTGGATGCGCGTGGACAGATGCTCCCAGCGCCATGGCCAGGTGTTGGGGCTCACTTTATTCCGCAGCGCATGTCTCATGCCGAATCGCAGGAAGATATCCACAGTGCTGCGCAATGCGCCCCCCCGGCTAGGGTCGCCTACACCAGCGCTGGGGGTCGCCGGACCGCCTTCACCCAAGTCGAGGGCGCGATGCTCTGCAGGGGCACTGCAGGCTTTGGTGGCAAGCTCGGAGCGAAAGGGGGCACTTTACCGACACCCTGCTGAACCAGACCGACCCTGAGGGCCCACAATATTTCACTAGGCGGTCAGATTTTCCGGGGAATGAAACCGAGACAAAAAGCCGGTGGCCCAGCGAAATAACTTGCGACCCAACA
>JANXRW010000062.1 GCA_025356655.1 Betaproteobacteria bacterium
TCTGACCGCGCCCGCGCGGGCCGTCGCGACAAGCGGATGGGCAGCTGCAAAAATGTAGTGCCATACGCACGGCAATAACGCTCTACGTTGTTGCTTTAATTAGGGTTGACGGAGCGTGATGACAAACTCGGGCTAGGTGCGCGCCCAGGCGGTCTTCGGCCGCGACGCCGTCCGACGCGCTGCCGTCGATGCGTAATTCGCAGCGCCGTTGTTTGCCGAGGAAAGCCTTCGTGAGGCGACAGCGCTGGCCGCCCAATTCGAAGTCGATCTCCACGGTGGGGGTTGCCGAGGGCTCATCCCAGGGCCGCAGCCGTTCCAGGGAACTCGAGCGGTGGCGTTCGAAGAAGGCGCAGCGGATAGCGTCGGCCAAGGTTGATTTGCCCACTTCGTTAGCGCCGGTGAACAGGTTCAATCCGGGGGCGAAGTCGGTGAGCTCCCGGGGTTCGCGAAAGCGCCGGAAATTCTCTACGCGAAGTCGGGTGAGCTTCATGGCGCGTCGGCCGCTCGCTGGGCCTGGGCGTCGAGTATCTGCGCCAGACTGAGCAGGGCATCACGGGCTAACTGCGCCTCCTCACCTTCGCGCGGCAGGCGCAACTCCTGCAGCACCTCGCCCACGTACCCGTCGGCGTGCAGCGCGTCGATGTCTTCGTCCGTGGGCTCCAGGCGCAGGGCGCTGTTGTCCCAGACGATGGCGCGGGCCCGGGCGCCGGCTTCGTCGAGGGCCGCGGCGAGGCGCCGGTGGCCACCTAAGTCGCAGTTGCCCAGGATGCGAAGCGAGAGTACCTCTTCGCTGCCCACCTGCGAGAGCTGCGCCAGGAGTTCGTCGATGTGGGTGGCCACCGACAGGTGTGGCTCCATCTGGCGCCAGCGGTAACGGCCGGTGACCACGACCTCCACTCGGGGCGGCTCGCCGGCGCCCGGGAGGTTCACCAGCAGCGCTCGACCGGAGTCGTTGGCGCGAAAGCGGTCCGTCTCCGGCGTGCCGGCATACCATGCCCGCTCGCCCACCTGGCGCGTGCCGTGCCAGTCGCCCAGCGCAAGGTAATCGAGGCGTGCGCTTTGCCAGCGCTGCGCGGCGATGGGGTTGGTGGAGTCCATGTCCGGCGCCAGGATGCCCTGGACGCACCCGTGCGCGAGGCCCACGCGCGGGAGCGCCGGATCGCTGGCGGCACTGTCGAACCATTCGGTCAGGTCTAGGTGCGTATGGCGCTGGGTGAGTGGTGCGGCGAGCAGCGTGAATTTGCCGCCCACGGCGTGCGCACGCGGCTCCAAGCAGCAGGTGACGTTGGACGCGATGGCCCTCAAGCGCTGGGCGCGCGTCCATACCGATTCGGTCAGCGCGGCGTCGTGGTTGCCGGGGAGCAGGAGCCAGGGGCCGACGAAGCCCTGCATGGCGTTGAACAGGCGCCGGATGGTTTTGTCGGCGACGGTCTGGGCATCAAAGACGTCGCCAGCCACCAGCACGGCATCCACCCCGCGCGTAGTGGCCAGTTCGGCGAGCGCCTCCACCGCCTTGAAGCGCGCCTCGAAAAGGGCGTTGGCGTCGTCCGGTTCGAACTGGGAGAATACCCGCCCGATCTGCCAGTCAGTGGTGTGGAGCACTGAGATCAAGGCATTCCTCCGGCGGGGCGTCCCAGCGAGGGGGGGCTCTTTTTTAGCAACCAGATTGTACCTGCGATGCACCGCGCCGCGGGAAGCCCAGCGCAGACCTGCGTACGGGGTTCACAACGCCGAGCGGCAATGCAGAGCTTAGATTCAATTCATAGACCCTTCGGTAAGAATTGTTGAACTAAGCGGAGGTGCGCGGGAATGCGCTCCGAGGGATGCTCCGTGTGGCCCCTTTAGCGATCCGCCCGGACAAGAGTGCTCAACCCGATTCCAGGAGCGGCGCGGCAGACGCCTTGGGAAATCCCTGTCGGGACGTAGACGGAGGGTGAAGAAGAACGCCGCAGATCGACGCTGCGCTAGGGCTGAACAACGGTGCTCCCGGAGCCTCCTGGAGTGATGTCCATGGTCAGTTTTGCCAAATCCTTAGTCCCAGGGTGAGAAGTCGTGGAATGGGCGACTGACTTTTTTGGCGGTGTTCGAACCTGTACTGCGCTCTCCCGTTGACCAAGAGTTAGGGCGCCCCGAGGGGCGCGCCATCTTCGGTGCCTGGACCCGCATGTTCCACAGCCTGTCAGTTGGCGATAGGGGTTGCGCTTCCGGTTGGCCTCCCAACGGCGGCGGCGCCGCGATCAGGGGAGGGCGATGCACACGCAAGCATGAGGACTAAAAAGATGGAGTTCAAGTGACGCTCGCGGCGAGGGCGGAGGACCTGGACCACGACGCCGGAGAGGCCTGCATCTGCGGAACAACACAAACCCAGTGGCCAGCGATATGGGAAAGCGCGCCAAGGCCGTTTTGGTGTTTCTGAGAGTCATCCGGGCGAGCCTCATCGTCGGCGGAAGCTACAGAGAGGGTGTCCTGATAACAGCTGCAAAACTCGAGCCATATTACAACTCGGCCGGCGGATCCTGGGGCCTGCAACGCGGCACGCAATCCTACAAATACGTCGTCTTCCCGATGGCCGCCGCGGCTGTGGTCTACCCAGAAAAGTCGCACGGCTAGGAAATCGGCCTAGGCCCCGGGGCGGTGCTGGTCGATGAGGGCGTGGCCAAGAAGCTGTTGTCGTTGACCCTGAAGGACTCCGCCTACGCGTTCATTTTCGGCCAACAGGGTCTCATGCCCAGCCGGAGCATCGAAGGGACGAAGAGTTAGCGGATCAATCGCTTAGCGTCGCGAGCAGGGCCGACGGCTTGGCGGCTCCCCATCGTCGCCTTGCCGGGCACCCGCATCCTGGGCCCTTACCCATTGAGCGGCACGGGATGCACGGGTCGAGGTAACGATGAGCCTAAGCCCGGTCCGCGCCCGAAGCGCACCCCGAGGTCCGGGCGCGCGTCGCCGGGCCCCAGCGCGGTTGCCAACTACGGTCGAAAGGAGCGGGTCTCGACGGGCTGGTTCAGCATGGCGTTGCGAGTCCCAAGCGCCGTTGCCTGCAGCGCAAACCGCTCGTAGCAACGCCCGACCTCTACCCAGCGTGCCTTAGTCTGCCGCTTGCCCCATAAATGCCTCGCCACCCGGAGAACTACGCATCTGGCGGGCGTACTTATCGTTTCCCCCCTGGTGCATGAAGAACCAGGCGAAGCGCCGTTCACCTAGCCACGTGGGAACGGACGGATTTCCTGGGACCGCGCTAAACGGGGCGTCTCCCCTGCGCACCGGCCCCTATCGTTGAACATGAAAGCCGCGTCCGCCATCTGGGCCGTATTGGCTTCCACGAGGGGGGCGAGTTCTCGTTCCCGGTCGGGGCGAGCCGTCCATCGTACAAACTTCACGCCGTTCGCGGAGCCGGCTCGGTTCGGGCGGGCCGAACTCCGCGGCGGTCAGTGGCTTGCCGTCCCAGTCACCGCGATTGCACTGGCGCAGGTGGATCGCTTGGAACAGGGGTGTGAGCTTAGAGGCTATGGGTTTCCGGGAGAGCCCGACCGCGTAACGGGTCGCGTCGACAGGCGGGAACGGCCCTGAACCCGTGGGCCGCGGCGGCCTGAAGCAGGTTCTCGGTCGCAGAGCCAAGCGATAAGAAGAGGGGGCTGTCGTCCGTATCGACCGCCGGACATCGGCGCAGCGCATCGGGGAAGCTGTTGATGACCTGGTCGCCGGGAGCGAACTTCCAGCACTGCGTATTGTGGCGGGATGGGGCCAGTGTCGCGTAGCGAACGATTTCCGGGCCGAGGGCCTAGCGCTCAGCGCTCGCGTTGAGGCGGGCGCGCCAAGTGTCAGCAGCGAGAGCCTCATAGTTCTCATCCTGAGCCGCAGGCGTGCACGCCAGCACGGAAGATGCCGTGCCGACCAGCGCCGGGGCCCGGAGGAGGGAAGACCTTCGACAGAAGTGGACCACGGCGGGCTCCGATCCGCGCCTGCACGACGGTAGGGGGTTTGGGCGCGATCAGTTGGTTCGTCGACGAACGGGTGCCGCGACGGGCCAGGGGCGAGTGCGGTCCGAGGGGGCGGGTTTATCCCAATATTTGGCGCCAGAGCGCGATCACCGGTGCTGTGAGCGCCCGGGTGCTGTCGGCGTCCACCGTACCGTCCTCGCCATCGAGTAGCAGTCGGTGCGCCCGGGCGCGCAGGGCACGGTAGCTGTCCTGGGCTGAGCGTGCCGCTTCCCCTTTGACGAGGCCCAGGCGGGCGGCTTCGCCGAGGAGCGCGATATTGCCGCTGTTGGCCACTAGGCTGGCATGCTCGCAGGCGTGGGCCAGGACCAAGTACTGGACGAGGAACTCCACGTCCACCATACCCCCGGGACCGTGCTTGAGGTCGAAGCGCCCCGCTGGCGCCACATGCGCCTGCGCCATTTTGGCGCGCATGGCCACCACCTGGGCGCGCAGCTGCTCGCGGTCCCGTGCGCTGCGCAGCACCTCCGTGCGCAGCGCCTCGAAGGCGGCCCCGACGTCCGGGTCGCCACAGGCGAATCGCGCGCGCGTGAGCGCCTGGTGTTCCCAGGGCCAGGCGCGCTCGCGCTGGTAGGCGGAGAAGGCTTCCAGCGAACTGACCAGTAAGCCGCTGGCTCCGTCGGGCCGCAGTCGCAAATCGGTCTGGTAGAGCAAGCCGGCGCCCGTGTGGCTATTCATCCAGGTGTTCATGCGCTGGGCCAAGCGGGCGTAGTTCGCCGGTGCCTCCGGGTCGAGGTCGTCGTGCAGAAAGATGATGTCCAAATCCGAGGCGTAGCCCAGTTCCTTGCCGCCCAACTTGCCGTAGCCAATGACGGCGAAGGCGGGGCTCTCGCGGTGGCGCCTCGACAAGCTGGCCCAGCAAAGGCGGAGTGTCTGGCCCAGGATGGTATCGGCCAGTGCGCTCAGGTGATCGCTCACCCGCTCAAGCGTCAGGCCGCCGTCGAGGTCGCGGGTCAGCAGGCGCACGGTCTGCACCTGTTTGAACTCGCGCAGCAGATCCATTTGCCTTTCCTGATTGCCATCGGCTCGCTCCAGCAATGGGGACAGTTCAGCCACTAGCGCGGCGGCGTCCGGCTCCTCCAGGCGCGGGGCGATCAGTTCGTCGAGCATCAGGGGGTGGGTGGCCAGGAAGCGCGAGGCCCAGGCGCTAGTCGCGGCAATGCGCGCAAGGCGCTCCAGCGCGGCCGGAAATTCCAGCAGGAGCGCCAGATAGGCGTCGCGTCGGCCGATACTCTCGAGCACCAAGAGCAGGCGCTCGAAGCTTGTCGCGCCCGCGGGCTGGCTCGCACTTGCTCGCAGCGCGCCGGGTAGCAGCCGGTCGAAGCGTTCCTGCGTGGTCGCCGTCATGCGCCGGTAGGCGCTGCCCGAGCGCAAGTCCTGCAGGCGCTGAAGGACCGGGGCCGGTTCCGCAAAGCCCAGCGCTTGGAGCATCTCCAAGGCCTGGCCCGGCTCCACGCGTCCCTGCCAAAGAGCGTCGAGCGCGTCGGGGGAGCCCGCTGCCTCGGTGCCCGCGAAGATGGTCTCGAACTGTCGGGTGACCACACCCCGGTGCGCCTCCAACTGCAGGAGTAAGCCCGGGTAGTCGCCGTCGAAGCCCATGCCGGCTGCCACCATGGCCTGTTCCGACGCGCCCCCCGGGAGCATCTGCGTCTGCTGGTCGTCGACGTACTGTAGGCAATGCTCGAGCTTGCGCAGGAACGCATAGGCAATGAGCAGTCCAGCCACCGCTTCGCCCGGCAACAGGCGACGCTCGCCCAGGCAGCGCAGTGCCTCGCGGGTGCCGCGCAGGCGAAGTCCCGTATCGGCGCCACCGCGCACCAACTGAAAAATCTGCGCCAAGAACTCCACCTCGCGGATGCCCCCCGGCCCCAGCTTCACGTCACCGAGGTGGTCTCGACGGGTGACCTCCAAGCGAATCTGAGCGTGCAACTGGCGTAGGGAATCGACCAGGGCATAGTCCAGGTATCGCCGGTAGACGAAGGGCGTGACGAGGTCCTCCAGGGCCGCCCGACGATTGCCTGTGAGCGCCCTGGCCTTCAGCCAGGCGTAGCGCTCCCAGTCGCGCCCTTGCGTAAGCAGGTAGGCCTCGAGCATGTCCAGGCCCACGGCCAGCGGGCCGCTCTCGCCCCAGGGCCGCAGGCGCATGTCCACGCGGTAGGCCATGCCATCGGCCGTGAGGCTGCCCAGCGAAGCGATGAGCCGGCGCCCGAGCAGGCAGAAGTACTCATGATTGGACAGCCGCCGGGGACCCTGGGTCTCGCCTTCCTCCGGGTAAACAAAGACGAGGTCGATGTCGGAGGAGACATTGAGCTCGCCGCCCCCGAGCTTGCCCATGGCCACGACCATGAGTTGCTGCGGCTCCGCGCTGCGCTCGCCCAGAGGTTCGCCGTGGGTCTCGCGCAACCAGCGGTCGTGGTGCAGGAGGGCGAAGCCGATGCACTGCTCGGCCAGCGCGGTCATGGTGCTGAGCACCTCGTCCAGGCTGGCTACACCGCCTACGTCCCGGGCGAGCACGTGCAGCGCGCCAGCGTTGCGGAGCTGACGCACCACCCGGTCGAGCTCGGCCACGTCGGCCGGCACCCGGTTTGCCAGGGCCGCGGCGATCTGCTCAGCACCCAGGGGTTGCAGGAGCGCTTCTGGATCAAAGCCTGCAGGCGGTTGATGGATCAGGCGGCGGGCGTAGTGGCTGGATTTCCCCGCAGCCTCGAGCAGCGCTTGCGGGGTCAAGGGCGGGCCTGCATCAGTGCGTGGCCGGCGATGCGCCGCCGGATACGTTTACAATATCGACCGAGGTCCGACTGCGCTCCGACTGCGCCGCCGGGCGCCCCGGAGGCAGCGCCGACGCCGCCGTCCATCCAGCACGCAACGCAAGCGTCAATGGCATTGTCCAAGCAGCACATCGTCGTTCATCCTTCCGGTGGAACCGCATCGAGCGCACCCCGCCGCCTGGGGCAGATTCTAGCGGGCGGGGCGCCACCGCAGCAAACCCAGAGGAGCATCGGGGCCCGCCCGTTGCCGTGGTCACGCACATGCTGAAGCTGATCCGCTCAGGAACTTGGTGGGTTTACCGCGCCGCCATGGGCTTGGTGCTGCTCGTGGGGCTGCTTTTCAGCCTGTTGGTTCTAGGACTGCGGTACTGGGCGCTGCCGCACATGGACGATTATCGAGATCGTGTGGCCGGTGCCCTCTCGAGCGCCGTTGGGCAGCGGGTGTCCATTGGCTCCCTGGCAGGTCACTGGGACGGCCTGCATCCGCGGCTGCTCATGCGTGGCCTCCAGGTGGCCGATCCGGGTGGGCGCCCCGCGCTGCGCCTGGGCGAGGTGGAGGCGTCACTGTCGTGGTATTCCCTACTGGCGGGCGAACTTCGCTTCGCCAGCATCGAGTTGAAGGCCCTCGACGTGGAGGTGCGTCGGGATCGACAGGGGCGGCTCAGCGTCGCCGGCATGGCCGTGGACGGGGATACCAGCCACGAAGGTTTCGCGCAGTGGCTGCTCGAGCAAAACCACCTGGCGGTAAAGGACTCCCGGGTCACCTGGGTTGATGAGTTGCGCGGTGGAGAGCCGCTCGTCCTATCGCAGGTGGATTTCAGCTTGGACCAGTTCTTCCGGCGTCATCGCTTCGGCCTGCGCGCCGTGCCACCGGCTGGCGTGGCGGGCCCGATCGACCTACGCGGCGACCTGCGCGGACGCTCCATCACCCAGTGGCGCGATTGGCAGGGGCGGCTCTACTTGCGCGTGGATTATGCCGACTTGGCGGCGCTCGGCCGCTGGTTTCCCCTCCCCGGCGAGGTGACCCGGGGCGCGGGCAGTGCGGCGCTCTGGGTGGATGTGGCGCACGGTCAGAGCGCGAGCGGTATCGCCGACCTGGGGCTGGCGGGCCTGGCGGCGCGCCCGCACCCTGGCCTCCCGCCGGTGTCGCTGGCCGCACTGCGCGGGCGCCTGACTTGGAAGTTCGAGGGCGAGGAACTGGAGGTTTCCGGGCGCAACGTGGCGCTCTCCCTGGACGACGGACTGATCATCAAGCCGGCCAATTTTAAGGTGAAGCGCCGCGCCGGCGCCGCCGCGCGGCCGGGCACCACTGAGGTGGAGGTGGATCAGCTGGAACTGGGGCCCACGGCGCGCGTCCTGGGGATGCTGCCCATCGCGGCGGATTTGCGCGCACGGTTGGAAGCGATGCATCCGGGCGGGACCGTCAAGGGCTTGTCCCTAGCCTGGACCGATGCCCCTGGCGCCGGGCTGCCCGAGGAGTACGCTTTGCGCGCCCACTTCGAGGCCCTGTCGGCGAACCCCTCTCATCCGCTGCCGGGACTCAGCGGCGCGGGCGGCTCGGTGGAAGCGAATAATCGCGGCGGCGTGCTCAATCTGAGTACCGGCGCCGCCTCGCTCAATATGCCGCTGCTGTTTGCCGAGCCGCTCCAGGTGACGCGTCTGGATACTCGCCTTGCCTGGGTCCTCGCCACAGGGGACCCGCAGGTGCGTATCGAGCACTTGAGCCTGGTGACGCCCTACGCGGAGCTTCGCGTCGCTGGCACCTGGGCGGGCTCCCCTGGCGCTGGCGCGGCCGATCTCTCCGGCACCATCGCCCGCCTCGACGGGCGGGAGGTGTGGCGCTACCTTCCGCTCACCGTGCGGCCCACCGTGCGCCAATGGCTGCAGCGCGCCGTGATTGCCGGGGTGGCGCGCGACGGGAGTTTCCGCCTGAAGGGGGAACTGTCCGCATTTCCCTTCCCCGGGGATCATTCGGGGGTTTTCGAGGTGGGTGCGCGCATCGAGGGCGGCGCTATCGACGTGGGGCTGGGGTGGCCGCGGCTGGAAGCAATCAGCGGACGCCTGGGCTTCCGCGGTACCGCCATGGAACTTCGCGATGCGCAGTTCAGCGTCACCGGGTTGGCGGTCAAAACGGCCAGCGCCCAAGTGCCGGACCTGGACTCCCGCGACCCCCTGTTAATCGCCAAGGGGGAGGCGGACATCCCAAGCGCCGGGGCGCTGAATTTCATTCACCAGAGTCCGCTGGAGGGGCGCATCGGCTCGGTGGTGCGAGGCTGGAGGGCCACGGGGCGCGGCCAGCTGCGCATCGCCTTGCAGGTGCCCCTCGAGCACTCGCGCGATGCGCACGTGGAAGGCACCTACGCTTTTGCCGCCAACGGCCTGGAGGCTGGCGGTGGTGTGCCGCCCATCGAGGCGCTCACCGGGGTGCTGCAATTGAGCGAGGAAAAAGTCTCGCTCGCCGACGCGAGCGCCCGCATGTACGGATTCCCGGCGCGCCTAACGGTGCAGAGTCAGGCCGGTGGCGGCGCAGTCGTGCAGGCAAGTGGGCGCATCGACACGGCCGGGCTGCGCCGTGAGCTCCCCGCGCCCCTGTCCTCTCACCTGTCTGGCACCGCCGACTGGCACCTGAATGCCAACCTGCGTGAGCGCCACCTGGATTACACCGTCACCTCCGACCTGGTCGGATTGGTGTCGACTTGGCCCGCGCCCTTCGCCAAGCGTGCCGCGGACCCCCTGCCGCTGCGTCTAGACCGTCAGCAGGCGGGTTCCCAGGATCTCGTGGCCATCGCGGCCGAGGGGGTTTCCGCGCAACTATTGATCGATCGCGCGGGCGGGGGTGTGCGCCGCGGCGAAGTGACCCTGGGCGCAAAGGCGCCCACACCGCACCGCGATGGCCTGTGGCTCACCGGCAGTCTGCCGCGGCTGGACCTGGATCAGTGGCGCCGGGCCCTCGACGCGGGGGATCCCGGCGGTGGCCTTGCCGGCGGCCTTGCCGGCGCCGAGTTGCGGCTGCAGACCCTGCGGCTATTCGGGCGGGACCTGCACGAGGTGCAATTCACCAGCGCCCGGGGCGCCGACGGATGGCATGTGGGACTGTGGAGCCGGGAGGCGCGCGGAGACATCAATGGCATCCGCGCGGGCGCCCAGCGCGTGAGCGCCCGCTTCAGCATGCTCCATGTCCCGGTGGCGGTGCCCGAGATGGATGTTCCCAGCCCGCATCCCGTGGGTGAGGGTCGGGACCTCCCATCGATTGACCTTGTGGCAGAGGATTTCCGTTTCGGCGAGCGGCAGTTCGGCAGCCTTGCGCTGTTGGCCGTGCCTGACGGTCAGGACTGGCGGCTGGAATCCCTGGACCTGAGCGCGCCGGAAGGGCGTGCGCACTTGACCGGCCTTTGGCAGGCATGGAACGTGACGCCACGTACGCAACTCAAGGTGACCGTGGAGGTAAAAGACATCGGCAAGTATCTGGCCCGGCTGAAACTGCCCCAGGGTGTGGCCGGCGGCACGGGGAAACTGGAGGGACAGGTGTCCTGGGCGGGACCACCCTACGCGCTGGACCTCCCGACGCTATCGGGAAGCCTGCAGCTGTTGGCGCGCAAGGGGCAGTTCGTGCGCATGGACCCGGGCTTCGGCAAATTGCTCGGCGTGTTGAGCCTGCAGGCGCTGCCCCGGCGCGTGGGCCTGGATTTCCGGGACGTTTTCAGCCAGGGCTTCGCCTTTGACCAGATGGAGGGACGCGCGGAGATTCGCGGGGGCGTTGCCCACACGGAGGACTTCCATATGCAGGGTCCAGCGGCGCGAGTGGAATTGCGCGGCGAGGTGAACATGGTGGCGGAGACCCAGGTACTGACCGCCCGGGTGTTGCCGGCGCTAGGTGACGGCCTGTCCTTGGGCGCCACGTTACTCAACCCCGCCGTGGGCATCGCCGCCTTCCTTGCACAGAAAGTGCTCAAGAACCCGCTGGACCAATTGCTGGCCTTCGAATACGCAATCTCCGGCACTTGGGCCGATCCTACGGTGACGCCCAAGCGGCGCACCGGGACAACGACCCCGGCTGGGCGTCAGTAGTAGTGGCCCTCGGGCTCCGCCGCTGCCGGCGTCCCCGGCGTGGTGGGTCGGTAACGGCGCGGTGGCTGGGATAAGGGCGCGGTGGGTAGGCACGGCAACGGCAGACGACGTTAGATTCGTGGAGAAGGAAAGGCTTATGACCAGTGCAAGATCAGCGGCGCGCGCAGTGCCGCCCAGCGGCACCCGCTCCGGGTTTGGGCGTGCCAAGCCGCGGGCGCGAGCGAAGGCGCGCACGGAGGATAACGTCGCGGGCTCGGGCGGGTTCCGCGTGGCGGGCATCCAGATGGCCTCCGGGCCCAAGGTGGCGGCGAACCTGACCGAGGCAGGCCGCCTCATCGAGACCGCCGCGGCCCAGGGTGCGCGGCTGGTGGTGCTGCCCGAGTATTTTGCGATGATGGAGCAGCGTGATGTGGACAAGCTCGGCGCCCGGGAACGCCCGGGTGAGGGCCCGATCCAGGCCTTCTTGTCCGACACCGCCCGGCGCCTGGGCATCTGGCTGGTCGGCTGCTCGGTTCCGCTGGAGAGTGCGGACCCCGCCAAGGTGCACCATGCTGTCTTGGCCTTCGACGACAAGGGCGTGCAGGTGGGGCGTTACGACAAAATCCACCTGTTCAAACTGGATATGGGCAGCGAACACTTCTCCGAGGAGAAGACCGTGGCCGCGGGGCGTGAGGTCTGCGTGGTGCCCTCGCCCTTCGGACGCCTGGGGCTTGCTTCGGGCTACGACTTGCGTTTCCCGGAACTGTTTCGGGCCATGAAGGACGTGGATGTCCTCATCGTTCCCTCCGCCTTCACCGAGACCACCGGACGCGCGCACTGGGAGGCGCTTGTGCGCGCGCGCGCCATCGAGAACCTCGCCTATGTCGTGGCGCCGGCCCAGGGTGGCTATCACCTGAGCGGGCGCGAGACGCACGGGCACAGCATGATCGTAGACCCCTGGGGTGTGGTGCTCGACCGGCTGCCCCGCGGCTCGGGGATTGTGATCGCCGGCATTAACCCCACCTATCAGGAGAGCCTGCGTAGGAGCCTTCCGGCCCTGCGCCACCGGACGCTCTAGTCCAGAACTGTGCGTGCAAAATCGCTACCGCCCGCATCCAACCGCAGGCAAAATGCCCCCTCTTGCCCTTCAGGAGTCCGCCGTCCCGATGAACGCCCCGAGTCCCAGCGACCTGCTTTTTGCCACCGCCGAGCGCACGCTGCTTGCCCCCTTCGACCTGGACCCGGCACGCTTGGACAGCGTCTTTGGACGCATCTTCACCCACCAAGTGGACTTCGCGGACCTGTATTTCCAGCACACGCGGACCGAGAGCTGGACCCTGGAGGAGGGGATCGTCAAGTCCGGCAGTTTCAGCATCGATCAGGGCGTCGGTGTACGTGCGGTCAGCGGCGAGAAGACGGCTTTCGCTTACTGTGACGACATCACGTTGCCGGCCCTGCTGAGCGCCGCGGACGCCACACGGGCCATTGCCCGCCAGGGCGGCACGGGGGCTACGCGCATCGACACGCGCCGGCCCGGGCGCGCCCTCTACGGGCCGGAGGATCCCGTGGACAGCCTCGGCGATGCCGACAAGGTCGCCTTGCTCGAGCGCGTCGAGGCGCTGGCGCGCGCGCGGGACCCTCGCGTGCGCCAGGTTGTCGTTGGTTTGGCAGGCGAGTACGACGTGGTACTGGTGGTCCGCTCCGATGGCGTGCTGGGCGCGGATGTGCGTCCGCTGGTTCGCCTCTCGGTGCAGGTGATCGCCGAGCAGGACGGCCGACGCGAGCAGGGCTCCTCCGGGGGCGGTGGGCGTTTCGGCTACGGCTACTTCAGCGAGGAACGGCTGCGCGACTACGCCCACCGTGCCGTGGACCAGGCCATCGTCAACCTCTCGGCACGGCCAGCACCCGCAGGTAGTTTCACGGTGGTTCTGGGGCCTGGCTGGCCGGGCATCTTGCTGCACGAAGCCATCGGACACGGCCTCGAGGGGGATTTTAACCGCAAAGGCACCTCGGCCTTCAGTGGGCGGGTGGGCGAGCGCGTAGCCGCCCCGGGTGTCACCGTCGTGGACGACGGCACCCTCAGCGAGCGCCGCGGTTCGCTGAATATCGACGACGAGGCCAACCCCACGCAGTGCACGACCTTGATCGAGGACGGCGTGCTGCGCGGCTATCTGCAGGATTCGCTCAACGCGCGCCTCATGGGCGTGGCCAGTACCGGCAACGGACGGCGGGAGTCTTACGCCTGCGCCCCCATGCCGCGCATGACGAACACCTATATGCGCAATGGCGATCGGGATCCTGCGGAGATCATCGCCTCAGTGCACAACGGCATCTATGCGGCGAACTTCGGCGGCGGGCAGGTCGACATCGTCAGCGGGAAATTCGTCTTCACGGCCTCCGAGGCCTACCTCATCGAGAACGGCCGTCTGGGCCACCCCATTCGCGGTGCCACAATTATCGGCAACGGTCCCGACGCGCTCACGCGCGTCGCGATGGTGGGCAACGACCTGTCCCTCGATGCGGGTGTTGGCACCTGCGGCAAGGAAGGGCAGAGCGTACCGGTGGGCGTTGGCCAGCCGACACTGCGCATCGACGGCCTGACCGTCGGAGGGACGCAGGACTAGCGCCATGATCCTCATACTCAACGACCAGGTGGCGCCGGGCCACGCCGACTACGACAGCCTGATGTCCGCGCTCGAGCGCCTGCCTCAACTGCAGGCCCGGGTGCATCGGGTCGAAGGGGCGGTACGCGCGGTGACCGAGATCTACCTCATCGGTCCCACCGAACAGCTCTCGCTCGAGGACATGTCTTGCCTGCCGGGCGTGGAGCGAGTGGTACGGGTGTCTCAGGAATACCGCATCCTCGGGCGCCACAAGGGTGAGCACCGGGCATTGGCATGGGACCACAAGGGTGTGGAGTTTGGTCAGGAGCACCTGCACGTCTTCGCCGGCCTGTGCGCCGTGGACACGCCCGAGCACGTGGAGGCCATGTGCCGGGGCCTGCGCGACAACGGCCAGGTATGTACGCGCATGGGTGCCTACAAGCCGCGCACGAGTCCCTATGCCTTCCAGGGCCATGGCCGCTCCTGCCTGGACTACGTCTTCGAGATTGCCGGCAAGTACGGAATCCGCATCATTGCCATGGAAATCACCCACGAGCAGCACATGGATGAGATTCGCGCGGCGCTCGCGCACACCGGCAGTCCGGTGGGGGTAATGCTGCAGATCGGCACCCGCAACACGCAGAACTTCGAGCTCCTCAAGGCCGTGGGCCGACAACAGGAGTTCCCGGTGCTGTTGAAGCGCGGCTTCGGCATCACCCTCGACGAATCCCTCAACGCCGCAGAGTACTTGGCAAGCGAAGGCAATCAGAAGATTGTCTTTGGGCTACGGGGAATGAAAACCAACATGGGCGATCCGCACCGAAACTTCGTGGATTTCTCCCACGTGCCGGTGGTGCGCAGGCTGACCCGGATGCCCGTGTGCATCGACCCCTCGCATTCCGTCGGCTCGCGATCGCGCGGCGCCGACGGCGTGTTGGACCTCGTTCACGCCACCGCGCAGGGTGTGGCCGCCGGTGCCAACATGATCCTGGTGGACTTCCATCCCAACCCTGCACAGGCGCTCGTCGATGGGCCTCAGGCCCTGCTCATGCGGGAACTGCCCTACTTCCTGGAGGATGTGGCGATTGCTCGGGACGCCTACCTCCGGCGTGCCGCCCTGGCCGCCCGCTACGCCGCTGGCTGAGCGCCGCTCGGCGGCCGGGGCACGCGCGGTCCGCAATAGGCCTCGATATGTCAAAAGCTTGTTAAATCAAGTCCCGGCGTGCGTACCCGCGGGCGCCAGCAATTCTAAATGTGGCTTGCCGTAGGGATGGTCCCGCGCTCAGATGAGGATTTCCCCCCCCGGGGCTGGACATAATTCCCGCCGTGCGCTATAACAGCCGCGTGGAAGTGGGCTGGAGGCACTGCACCGGTGAGCGCG
>JANXRW010000063.1 GCA_025356655.1 Betaproteobacteria bacterium
GGCTACCTGGGCCGGAGCAACAATCCACCGCCCGGGCATCAGGTCATGTGGCACGGCTACACTTACCTCCAGGCGATGTGCCAGGGCTACGCCCTGCGGCATCCCCAGGAGGATTCGTGAAACTTGTGGGGAAAGGGCAGGCCTAGCTGGAGCCAACGCGCAGCCGAGGGTGGGCCCTGCGGTGCGGCGGCAGATCGTCCGCCGATGCACCCCGCGTTGAACTGAGTGGGCGGCGTGAGAGCCCTCGTACCGCTTCACGTAACGCGCAAACGTGCTCCATGGCAGGAAACCCATGAGTTGGGCGAGCAGCGTCTTGCCAACGTTCATGGCGCTCACCTGCGGAAAACCCAGAAGACTGCCCGAAACGCCTCGCGCCGTTCAAATCGACACCACCCTTTGTCGTCCGGAGTCCCGCTACAGTCATGGCGTCCACGGTGTTAGCCCCTCATTTAACCGGACAGCAGCGCCTGTGAACGTACACCCACTCAGCTTTCGACCGCCGACTCCTCCCGCACGCGGGGACGCATCACGATGACCTTGAACAGATTCCCGGCAGGATCATCAATGAGTTCGGTCTGCGGCCAGGCCCGAATTACGCGCAGAAGACCACTGCCTAGCCCGCGATAAGGAATGAGCTTGGCCGCAAAAGAGGCCAGGATGGGATTGCGCATGTTGGAATTCCCGGCCTTGATGTTCTCGATGGTCAGGTTATTAGGTAAATGGCCGGGGCTGATGATCTCGACGCGATCCGTGAAGACCAGCACGCGCACCGGAGCGCTGATGAAGTAGTCGCGGTGGATGAGAGCGTTTGCGACAAGCTCTTCCCAGACTATGCGGGGAATCTCAGGCAGGCCCTGAGAGTTGAATCCTTGCTCGCCCTGCGGGGCGCGGATGTTGGCAACGAGGAAGCCCAGTGTCTGCTGGAAGACATCGGCCAGCTTGCCGGCAATGTCGCGGCTGTCGATGTAGCGTTCGTCCTCGATCTGCGTGCCGACAAAAGCTACAGCCTTGACGATGAAAGCGGGCAGCGCGTACTGCGGTGCCCTTGCGAACAGCAGGCCGCCAGCCACATTGAGCTGTCCCCGGTTCATCAGGTTCATGTTGCGCAGCAACTGCGGCAGCGGCTGGTTATGTTGGGTGAGCGGCTCGCCGAATTGCTGCTCGAAGAACCCCTCGAAATAGGGCATGTCCACATCCCCTGCACTCAATCCCATCACGGGCGTTGCATCGGCGTGCACCAAACCCGCCTGCTGGAACAGCCGCTGAAGTTCCTCGCGCGACGTTGCACGGCGCTTGTCTGAACCGTTCTTCACCCAGACGGTGCCGCTCTTGTCCATATAGGGCTTGCTCATGCCCTCCGAGATGGAGACCACCATCACAGCTCCATTCGGGTGCGGCACATTCTCGGTGAGCGGGTTCACAGCAGGCCGCACATTTTGCGATGCACTGTTCGAAATGAGCTGGTTCAGCCGATCGATATCCGCACCGAACAAGCCAATCACGGAGCCATCGTTCCGCACGCCAATGAAGACCTTCCCGCCGGCTGTGTTGCACAAGGCGATGATTTCAGCCGCCAGGGCATCAACATTTGTAAAGTTTTCCTTAAATTGCTGGCGGCTGTCCTCTCCCCGGCTGAGGAGGTCGATCAACTCTGTGGTTTCCATAGGTTGTAGACCTCCTTACGTCGGTTGAAGGCCTCTTGGCCTCCTTCCATGATATTGATAATGGCGTCCTGTACCGGGCGGGCGTCGATGCTGCCGCTGTGTACGGCGACTTTTTCGTCCTGATAGCGGCAAGCGTGAACTTGTTCCGCATCACCCAGCACAGGGAAATTGGCGTTGTGGGTCGCAAAGATGAACTGGGCGTGAGGCTTCATCTCGCGCAACAGCTTGATCACATCGTCGTAGATCGTCTGGTTGTCCAGATCGTCCTCCGGCTGGTCGATGATGACCACGTCGTTCTGGCGCTGGCTGAGTACGTACAGTAGCAGCGCCGAAGCTCGCTGCCCGAGCGAGTGGTGCTTCAGTTCCTTACCGCGATAGCGGATGACGAAACGGTTGGGCACCTGCCAGGCCACGAACTCAGCCAAGTTCTGCATGAAGGCCTTCTCGAAAACCTCTGGGGTGCTACCCGCCTTGGCAAGGGCTCCCGGCAGCGCGCGCAATAGGCCGCCAAAGTCAGCGTAATCCCCCATGACCGCACGCAGGGTAGTTTCGCGGATGTTGCTGCCCCTAAAGAGCTGCTGCATGAAGCTGATGGCCGACTCCTTGTCACCCTTGAAATCGGCTTCGAGCTGCAACGCAGTGTGGCCGGCGTTCACGCGATCCAGATCGGTTTTGATTGTGTTGAACTCGCGCAGCCAAAGCTGGTTGAGCTTGTCGATCTCGGTAAACAGCGCGTCGCGGATGTTGCTCTGCTGGCTTTCTTGCTTGGCCAGCGCCTCCAGCATTTGCTCCGCCTTGGTTTTGCGCTGCTGCTGGGCCAGAAATTCGTCCGGCTGGATGGCTGTAATGCCGGTCTGCTTGAGTTCTTGAGCCAGTTGCCGCTCGACTTGGGCAAACTCCTCCTGAAGGCTGGTGCGCGCGCCTTCGAACTCGCGTTGTTTAACCTGGAGGCGGGCCATAACCTCGCGTGCGTCCTGCTCGACTTTCTTGAGGTGATCGACCTTGGCAACGAGGTCGGAGAACTCGCCGTAGTAGGCGGTGAAGAAGTCCGGGTTCTGCTTGGACACGTAACTCGTCGCGTTGCGCAACTCGTCCTCGTGCTCCGCGATCAATTGCTCCAATGCGAGGATGAAATTGTTTGCCCGCTCCTTCAGGCGCGCGAGCGCTGCCGCGTCCTGCTGGAAGCCGAGACGTTTTTGGAGCTTGCCGGCGACCCCATATTCTTCGAATTTCTTCAGACGGAAGTTGGCATCAGTGCGCTGCGTTTCGAAGTCACGCTCGAGTTCCGCGGTATTGCTGAGCTTGAGCCAGCGCTGTGTAGCATCGCGCACGTGCTGGCGTTGGGTTTCGATCTCTTCACGCAGCACGCGGAGCTTTTCGCCAACCAATTTTTCCACCAGATCGGTCTCGAAACCCTCGCCGGTGCTTGAAAGGTCTTTCTGACCGAAGTAGATCGGACGACGCAACACGGTTTCCCGGATCGACACGCCGGGCTGCAATTTACCGCCCAAGTCGATGTTTGGCGCTTCGCGGTAGATCCGCGAGATCGTGAATTCCTGCCCGTAAACGTCGCAGGCTTTTAGTGTTACCTTACCGCCGCTCCCGAGGGTGTGGCGAATCAACTCATCCTTGTACCTAGTATCCTGCGCCCTCTCGCCCCGAGGAATATCAAGGGCGTAGCACAGAGCTTCCAGGATGGCCGACTTGCCGCTGCCCCTGATGCCGATCAGCGTGTTCAGCTCGGGGGACAAATGCAGCGACTTCCCGTCGAGTATACCGCCGTCGAAGTGAATGCTACGGATGTGCGACGCTTGATGCTTGGGCGGCTCCATGGCTACACGCCCAGCGGGATCTCTCAAGGCAAACTTGACCGCCGCGAAGGAAAGTTCACCCAGCTTCAGGTAGCCCCTTTTGCCCTGGCCGATTTCATTGATGCACTTAGGATCACTGCCTTCCAGTTCTGCCGGGTACCAGTTCTGCAACCAGCTTTTAATCCTGGTACGACAAGGTTTGTCACTTCCTGCGCCATCGCGCGTCCGAACCTTCTGAAAAGCCAGTGTTCTGCGCCGGAAAAATTCGTTCTGGCCCAACTCAATGAATCGGCCACCATCCAGCGCCGCCCACAAGCCACTCGGTTCTTCAACATGGGCAAAGACTAGGAAGAAATCCCTGTGATAGCTCTCCAGCTTCTTGAT
Organism: Betaproteobacteria bacterium; assembly: GCA_025356655.1. Classification (GTDB taxonomy): domain Bacteria; phylum Pseudomonadota; class Gammaproteobacteria; order Burkholderiales; family SHXO01; genus SHXO01. The sequence goes on from JANXRW010000063.1 coordinate 3,860, forward strand.
CGTCTCCAGAAGGGAGCAGGAGGTGCGGCCATTCTCCTGCTCGTACTGAGCAGGCGTTTTGCCTTCAAATGCGCTGGTCAAAAAGGGGGGGATGTAGTTGTGTTCGTCAATCCACTCGTCCGAGAACACAACAAGCGTGTGGATACCGTTGGCACCATCGTTGACCGACAATTCTACGCCTGGTAGCAGCGCAATTCCTCTTTCCTGAGCCGTCTTCCGGAGTGCTTTGAACTCATCGAGATCAAACTTATTGTGATTAGTGATAACGCCAAGCCGGATGCCCTCTTTCTCCAATGCATCTACATAGTTTCTGTTGTAGAAGTGGTCATCGCCCGTGTACTTGAATTCGCGGTCGGCTCGCGTGTGCAGATGAACATCGGCGCGCACCCACTGTGCCCCTTCCGTGAATCCGAAAGATCGCGCCTCTGACTGTTTTGGTTGAACGCTTTCCCTCATCGATCCTCCTCATGGGGCGGCAGTCTCGCGATTTGGAGCCACTGCGAGAGTCTCTGCGTCGCAGAAAGCATGTCCGGTAATTTCCTTTGTTGAATTAACATTCGGACGCTTTAAATCTCAACTCCTGTGTCTGCGCGTAGCCCACCAGTCGAGTACTCTTCGGTTCATAGACAACCTCGGCAATCGGCCCAATGGCAGTGACGTAAGGCGACTGCGATAGAAGAAAGCTTACGAATCAGTTGATGGTGATAGTGGTGTCGAAGCACATCACACCTACCGGAGGGCCCGCTTTTGAATGATCCTATCAGAATGACGGCGTTGTTCAAGCAGGCCCGGGCGCTGAGCGCTCAGTTCGGGCAGTGGGGCCGGGAGGCGCCGAGGGACCTGCTCGGAGGGCAGGTCGAGGGGGGCCTACAGCGGCACGTGGGGCAGTTTCGGGACCGGATGTTCCCACCGCCGGTGACCCTGCAGCTATTTGTGCAGCCGGTTCTGGACGGGGACGGGGCCTACGTGGACGCAGTGGCCCGGGCGCCTGTCGCCGGAATGGATCGCGGAGTTGCAGTGGCGGGTCGCGCAACGGCTCGAGCAAGCGGTGCTCTCGGTGTGGCGCTGGCGGGGCCATTGAAGGGGTGCGACGGCACGCCGTTGAGCATGGCCGATACGCCGGAGAACCAGAGGATGGATCCGCCGGCGATGCAGAAGCGCGGATTGGGGTTTCCGCTGGCCAGGCGGGTGGGGCTGGTTTCGTTGAGCAAGGGGGCGGTGCTGGGTTTTTCTCTCGGACCGTACCAGGGCAAGAAGACGAGGGAGATGGCTCTACTGCGTCAGCTGTCGCGGGGGCTGCATGCGGGCAATGTGTTGCTGGCAGACGGGTACTACTACAGCTATTCCGCCCTGGCAATGCTCGCCGAACCGGGGCAGCAATTCTAAATGTGGCTTGCCGTAGGGATGGTCCCGCGCTCAGATGAGGATTTCCCCCCCCGGGGCTGGACATAATTCCCGCCGTGCGCTATAACAGCCGCGTGGAAGTGGGCTGGAGGCACTGCACCGGTGAGCGCG
>JANXRW010000071.1 GCA_025356655.1 Betaproteobacteria bacterium
GACCTGGTCAACATGCTCACCGCGGCCGCGCTCAAGGTGTCGCTCGTGGACACCGTGATCGGCACCACCGGAGTCGACACGGTGAGCATGCTGACCCACGGGCAGCTCACGGTCAGCCTCGTGGAGAGCGTCATCGGCTCCACGGGGGCCGATGCCGTCACCCTTCTGGACAACACCGCGCTCGCCATCTCCGGCGTGGAAACCGTCATCGGCACGGTGAGCCCCCAGGTGGTGACGCTACTCACCAGTGGGGCGGTCAGTGTCTGCCTCGTGGACACGGTCATCGGCACCACGGGGGCTGACAGCGTCACGCTGATGACGGCGGGCGCCATCAGCACCCGTTTGGTGGACACCGTCATCGGTACGACCGGCGTGGACTCCGTACAGATGCTCAGCTCCGGTGCGCTCAAGGTGAGCGCCGTGGAAACCGTCCTCGGCACCACCGGTGCGGATGCGGTGACGCTGATGACGGCTGGGTCGCTCACGACCAGCCTAGTGGATACCGTCATCGGCACGACCGGCGTGGACGTCCTCACCTTGCTGGACAACACGGCCGTGAAGATCTCCCTGGTGGACACGGTCATCGGCACGTTGAGCCCGCAGGTCGTGACGCTGCTCACCAGCGGGCACGTGAGTGTCAGCCTCGTGGACACCTTGATCGGCTCCACCGGGGCCGATGCCGTCACCGTCTTGGACGGCACCGCGCTCACCATCTCCGGCGTGGAAACCGTCATCGGCACGGTGGGTCCTCAGGTGGTGACGCTACTCACCAGTGGGGCGGTCAGTGTCTGCCTCGTGGATACGGTCATCGGCACAACGGGGGCTGACAGCGTCACGCTGATGACAGCGGGCGCCATCAGCACCAGCCGGGTGGATACCGTCATCGGTACGACCGGCGTGGACGTCCTCACCTTGCTGGACAACACGGCCGTGAAGATCTCCCTGGTGGACACGGTCATCGGCACGTCGAGCCCACAGGTCGTAACGCTGCTCACCAGCGGGCACGTGAGTGTCAGCCTCGTGGACACCTTGATCGGCTCCACGGGGGCCGATGCCGTCACGCTCATGGACGGCACCGCGCTCAGCATCTCCGGCGTGGAAACCGTCATCGGCACGGTGAGCCCCCAGGTGGTGACGCTGCTCACCAGTGGGGCGGTCAGTGTCTGCCTCGTGGACACGGTCATCGGCACCACGGGGGCTGACAGCGTCACGCTGATGACGGCGGGCGCCATCAGCACCCGTTTGGTGGACACCGTCATCGGCACGACTGGCGCGGACTCCGTACAGATGCTCACCTCCGGTGCGCTCAAGGTGAGCGCCGTGGAAACCGTCCTGGGCACCACCGGTGCGGATGCGGTGACCCTGATGACCGCCGGTTCGCTCACCATCAGCTGGGTGGATACCGTCATCGGCACGACCGGCACGGACGTCCTCACCCTCTTGGATAACACCGCGCTCAGCATCTCCGGCGTGGAAACCGTCATCGGCACCGTCAGCCCGCAGGTGGTCACGCTGCTCACGAGCGGGCACGTGAGTGTCAGCCTCGTGGACACCTTGATCGGCTCCACGGGGGCCGATGCCGTCACGCTCTTGGACGGCACCGCGCTCACCGTCTCGCGCGTCGAAACCGTCATCGGCACCGCCGGGGTGGACACGCTCACCCTCACGGACGGCACCAACGTCCACATCTCCGCCGTGGAGACCGTCATCGGCACCACCGCGCTCAGCGCCCTCACACTGATGACAGCCGGATTGGTGGAAGTATCCGGCGTGGGCAGCGTCATCGGTACCACTGGCGTGGATGGGGTCCACCTCTTGGCCGCCGGGACGCTGAAGATCTCGCTGGTGGACACGGTACTGGGCAGCACCGGCACGGACGTGGTGAGCCTGCTCACCGCGGGCTCGGTCACCCTGTCCGCGGTGGAGACGGTGATCGGTTCCACGGGAGCCGACGCCGTCACGCTCCTCGACACCACCCCGCTCGCCATCTCCGGGGTGGAGACGGTGATCGGCACGGGCAGTCCGCAGTCGGTATCTATGCTCACCGGCGGTTCGCTCAGCGTCTGCCAAGTGGACACCGTCATCGGCAGCACCGGCGTGGACCGGGTGATCCTGCTGAGCGCGGCGCCGTTGACGGTGAGCTTGGTCGAAACGGTCATCGGAACCACGGGAACGGACGTGGTGACCCTGCTCGATGGGGGAACGGTCGCGCTCTCGGACGTCGAAACCGTCATCGGCACCCTGGGCACCAACACGGTGAGCCTCCTCACCGCCGGCACGCTCAACGTGTCCGGGGTCGCCTCGGTCATCGGCAGCACGGGCTTTGACACGGTGGTGTTGCTCACCAGTTCTACCGTGGCCGTCTCCGGCGTGGAGAATCTGGTGGGTACCACCAGCGCCGACACCGTCACCCTGCTGGGCAGCACTTCTGTCTTGGTCTACCTGCCCGGCGGGGGCAGCACGATCAACGCGGGGTCGGGCAACGACACTTTTCTATTCAAGAATGTCAACGATTCGCCGATGATGGGATCAGACACGATCACCGGCTTCAAGGCCGGCCTCGGTGCCCACGCGGATACGTTGACGTTCGTGAACCTGGAGCAGGGCCATTTCACGCTCCTGCCTTCCACCAACGGCACGCCAGGCTTCACCGCCACGGGGCATTCCCAGGCCGCTTTTGACGCCCAGAATCGGATCTTGTACGTCGACACCACCGGCAGCGGCACGCCCGACATGAAAATCACCCTCACGGGGATGTCGGGAACGCTGGACGCGGGGAATTTCATCTGGGTCTAGGGAGCGGCTCTGCAGGGCGGGGTCACCTTCGGGGTGGCCCACGCGACTGGCGGGGCGATGGCATGACATGGCCTATGGCAGCAACGGTGCAATAGCCGACAGCACGCGCGCGCCGGGTTCGGCCCTGGGTGGGTCCCCTGCGACCGACCTGGGCGGTCTGCTGCAATTGGCCCTGGAGCACCACCGGGCCGGTCGATCCGAGGCGTGCGAAGCCTGCTGCGAGCAGGCCCTGGCGTTACAACCCGGCAGCGTCGACGCGCTGCATCTGCGCGGCATGGCTGCGAAGCTTCGCGGGGATCTGAGCGCCGCCCTGGACTGGGTGCAGCGGGCCATCGACGCCTCCCCCGGCATGCCCGGACGCTCCAGTCTGTACTCGAACTTCGGCAACATCCTTCGCGCCCAGGGCTGCTTTGACGCCGCGCTAACGGCCTTTGCTCAGGCGCTGGCGTTAGATCCGGACAACGTCGACGCACTCTCCAACCAGGGCGATACCCTGCGCCTTCAAGGACGCCTGGGGCCAGCGGAGCAGGTGTTACAGCGGGCTTCTACGCTGGCCCCATCGCGCGCGGATGTCCGCAACAACCTGGCTGCCGTGCAGCAGCAGGGCGGGCGCACCGCGGCGGCGGCGCAGAGCTATCTGCGGGCGCTGGAACTGGACCCCACCCTGGCCGTCGCCCATTACAACTTGGCCTGCATCCTGGGCGACGCCGGCGAGTTGGCGCAGGCCGCCGCCCATCACGAGCAAGCCTTGGCGAGCCAACCCGCCTACTTGGATGCGGCCGCCCTGCGGCTGCGCCTCGCCCAGATGATGTGCGATTGGGAGGCCGTGCGGCGCTGGCAGGCCCGCTCGCTCGCGCTGGGGGCACAGTTGGACTTGCCCATCCCGCCTTTCATGTTCGTCAGCCTGGAGGCGACGGGGGCGCAGCAGCGCGAAAACGCCCGGCGGTGGGTCAGGACGCAGTTGGCGCCTTTCACGCGGGTGGCGCTGCCACCGCGCGAGGACGCAGCCGGGGAACCCGCGCGGCGCCTGCGCCTGGGGTACCTGTCGGGGGATTTCCATGACCACGCCACCGCGTTCCTCATGGCTGAGGTGTTTGAACTGCACGAGCGCGGCCACTTCGAGGTCTTCGGCTACTCCAGCGGACCCGATGACGGCGGGAGCATGCGCCCGCGGCTACGTGCCGCCTTCGATCACTTCGTCGACATCCAAGCGCTGTCGCCAGAGGACGCTGCCCGATGCATACGGGCCGATGGCATCGACATCCTGGTGGACCTCAAGGGCTACACCCGGGGCAGCCGGTCGGCAGTGCTCGCCCTACGCCCGGCGCCGATTCAGGTCAATTACCTGGGCTACCCGGGTAGCATGGGTGCCTCCTTCGTCGACTATGTGCTGACCGACCCAGTGATCACGCCAGCCAACGAGGCGGCGGAGTTCGACGAGCAATTGGCCTACCTCCCCGACAGCTACCAGTGCAACGACCGTCAGCGGCCGATCGGCGAGCGCCCCTCGCGGGAGGCCTGTGGACTGCCCGCCGAAGCGCTCGTTTGGTGCTGTTTCAACCACACCTACAAGATCACCGAGCCGGTCTTCGCACTCTGGTGTCGGCTGCTCCAAGCGGTCCCGGAAAGCGTGCTCTGGCTGCTCAAGTCCAACGCCTGGGCCGAGGAGAATCTACGCGCGGCGGCGCGCGAGCGCGGGCTCGATGCCCAGCGCCTGGTGTTTGCCGTCGAACAACCCCTGGCCCTGCATTTGGGGCGTCTGCAGAACGCCGACATTTTTTTGGACACGCTCCCCTACAATGCCCACACCACGGCAAGCGACGCCCTTTGGGCGGGGGTTCCGGTAGTCCACCGCGCCGGGGTCACCTTCGCCTCGCGTGTGGCCGGCAGCCTGCTGCGGGCGGTTGGCCTGGCGGAACTCATCACCACCGGGGAGCAGGAGTACGTCGATCTCGCCCTGCGCCTCGCGCGCGACCCAGGATACCGGCGGGAACTGCGCGCGCGGCTCGCGGACGCCCGGGAGCACGCGCCGCTATTCGACACCCCGCGCTTCACGCGCAACCTGGAACGCATCTTCACCGAAATGTGGCGCCGGCATCGCGTTGGCGAAGCGCCCTCCACCCTGAGGCTAAGGACCGACACCATGGACACCGCGACCCCGGCAAGCGTCACCCGTGAACTGCTCATCGGCTGCGGCCAAAACCACGCCAAAAAACTGGTGGTGGGCGGCCGCAAGGACTGGGGGCGCTTGACGACCCTGGACATCAACCCCGACCACCGGCCTGACGTGGTCTGGGATCTGACCCAACTGCCGCTTCCCTTTGAAGGCGACAGCTTTGACGAAATCCACGCCTATGAGGTTCTGGAGCATACCGGGCGCCAAGGTGACTACGCCTTCTTCTTCGCACAATTCGCCGAACTGTGGCGTATTCTCAAACCCAATGGCATGCTCATTGGGACCTGCCCGCTACCCAGCTCGGTATGGGCCTGGGGGGACCCCTCACACACCCGCGTGGTGCAGAAGGAGCAGTTCATTTTTCTGGACCAGAGCCAGTACACGCGTCAGGTGGGCCATACGGCCATGTCGGATTTCCGCTACATCTACCGGGCGGATTTCCACACGGAGTTCGCCCTGGAGCGGGACGATCTCCTGCAGTTCGTGCTGCGCGCGGTTAAGCCATCGCGGATCACCGCTGCGACACGGCCCGCCTAAGCCCGCTGTACTCCACTCCTAATTCACTGGGCGAATCTGCGGTCTCGCTGCGATGCCTGAATCCTCCCCCCTGCCAGACGCCCACCGCATGCCCACCGCAGACGCGCTTCTGCAGGAGGCGCTCGACGCCTACGGCGACGCCGAAGATGCGCGCGTGCTTGAACTGTGCACCGAGGCGCTCACCCTGGCGCCCGCTCGCCCCGACGGGTGGACACTGCTGGGCATGGCGCACAAGCGCCTGGGCGCAGAGGGCGCCGCGCGCGCTGCCTATGAGCGTGCCATCGGGGCGATGCCGGCCTACACTGATGCGCACAACAACCTGGGCAACTTGCACCGGGACCGCGGCGAGCACGCATTGGCGGAAGCCGCCTACCGGGGTGCGATCGCCGCACAGCCGGCCGCAGCCGCTGGCTGGCACAATCTCGGCTGCCTGCTGCATCAGGGCCGAGGCGACGCGGCCGGGGCACTCGCAGCGTTGGACCAGGCCGTAGCCCTGGCCCCAGGCAACGCGGACATCCACTGGGACCGCTCGCTGGCGCTCTTGGCCCTGGGCCGCATTGCCGAGGGCTTTGCCGAGTACGAGTGGCGTTTCGCCCGTGCCCAACCGCCCGCGCGCAGCTTCCCCCAGCCCCGCTGGGCCGGTGAGGCGCTCCCAGGCAAGACCCTGCTCGTTTATGCCGAGCAGGGCTTCGGCGACACCATCCAGTGCCTTCGCTTCCTACCTGCCGCGCTCGCCAGTGGCGCCCGCGTGATATTGGAAGTGCAGTCGGCCCTGCGCAGCCTAGTGGAAGACATCCCCGGGGTGGCGCAGGTGGTGGACCGCGGTGCGCCCTTGCCCGCCTTCGACCATCACGTCCCCCTGATCAGTCTGCCCTGCGTCCTGGGTACGACGCCGGCCACGCTACCCAACCGCGTGCCCTACCTGGTACCCGACGCGGCGAGGATCGAGCGCTTTGCCCACCTCATCGCGCCGAGTCCGATGTTACGCGTCGGCCTCGCCTGGGCAGGCAATCCCGGCGTGCGCAACGACGCGGAACGCTCGCCTCGCCTGCCCCCCCTACGCGCGCTCTTCGACCTGCCCGGTGTGCGCTTCTTTTTTTTGCAGAAGGGTCCTGGGCGCGATGACCTGGGGCAGCAGCAATTGCCCTCAGGCCACGTGGACCTCGACGCGCACATCAGCGACTTCGCGGATACCGCGGCCGCCATGCTGAATCTGGACCTGGTGATCAGTTCTGATACCTCGGTGGCACACCTCGCAGGCGCCCTGGGTGTGCCATTGTGGGTGCTGGGGCACCACGCACTCGACTGGCGCTGGTGCCTGCAGGACAGCACCCACCCCTGGTACCCCGGTGCGCGGGTTTTCCAGCAGCCAGAGCCCGGCCGCTGGGACCTGGTGGTCGCGCAGGTCCGCACGCAGTTGGAGCGCGTGGCACGCGCGCGAAGCGTCCCCGCAGCCGAATTGCCGCAACGGCTCTCGGCTGCTGTAGCGGCCTTCAACGCCGGCGACACACTCGGTGCGCTCGCCGGGGCCGAGGCGGTGCTGGACCGCGACGAGCGCTTGGCCGAGGCCTGGAACCTGCATGGGGTGGCGCTACGTCGGCGCGGCGATGCGACGGCCGCGGCGCGCAGCTTGGCACGCGCCGTGGCGCTGCGTCCGGACTTCCCGCAATCCCAGTACAACCTCGGTAACTGCAAGCTGCAACAGGGCGAGGTTGCCGGCGCTCTGGAGGCCTACCAGGCCTGCCTGCGTCGGGACCCGGACTGGGCACCGGCCTGGTCCTCGCTGTGCGAGGCCTTCCGCCTGGCGGGAGAACCGCGCGAAGCCGTGGCCGCCGGCCTGCGCGCCGTCAACCTGGACCCGGCGGCCGCTGAGGCACACAACAACCTGGGCAACGCCTGGCACGCCAGCACACGCCCTCGGGAGGCGGCGGCTTGCTACCGCCGGGCCCTGGCGCTCGATCCTTCGCGGCAGGCCTTCCGGCGCAACCTGGCTGTCGTGCTCCATGCGCAGGGCGATGCACAGGGCGCACTGGAATGCCTGGAGGAACTCCTCTCGCATTCCCCCGAAGACGCGGAGCTGCACTGGGCGCGCGCCCTCGCGCTCCTCGCCCTGGGCCGCCTGGACGATGGCTTCACCGAGTACGAATGGCGCTTCCGTCGGGGCCAGCCCGCCGCCCGAAGTTTCCCCTGCCCGCGTTGGGACGGCAGAGCGCTGGCCGGGGCGCGGCTTCTGGTGCATGCCGAGCAGGGCTTTGGCGATACGCTGCAGTTCCTTAGATTTCTGCCCGAAGCCGAGCGAAGGGGCGCAACACTGATACTCGAGGTGCAGCCCGGGCTGGTGGACTTGGTGGCCGCCCAGCCCGGCAAGCGCACGGTGCTGGCGCAGGGCGCCCCCCTGCCCGCGTTCGAATGGGAAGTCCCTCTGCTCAGCCTTCCGCAAGTGCTTGGAACCCAACTGGCAGACTTGTCTGACGGCAGCGCCTATCTGGAGGTGCCACCGGCGGCGCGGCAGGCTTGGTCCGCACGCCTGGGCAAGTCCGATGGGCTGCGCGTGGGGCTCGTCTGGGGCGGCCGACCAGACATGCCAGGGGACCGGGCTCGCTCGCCGGGTCTCGCACCGCTCCTGGCGCTGCTGGATATCCCTGGGGTGCGTTGGTACCTGTTGCAAAAGGGCCCTGCGCGGTCGGACCTCCAGGGGCTCGACCTCGCTGGCCGCGTGGTGGACCTGGATGGAAACATCAATGACTTCCTCGATACCGCGGGCGCCCTGGCCCAGTTGGACCTCGTGTTGAGCTCGGACACGTCCGTGGCCCACCTGGCGGGCGCCGTCGGCAAGCGGCTGTGGCTGCTCGGTGCATTCGCCCCGGACTGGCGCTGGCGCATCCCCCCCGGGGCCAGGAGGCCCCCGTGGTACCCGCAGGCGCGAGTCTTCGCCCAGCAGGCGCCCGGGGACTGGGCTTCCGTCGTCGAACCCGTCGCCGCGGCGCTGGCAGAGCTCGCCCAAGCCGCGCGCAGGAGCCCCTGACATGCCCGATACGGTGACCCTGACCCTGGAGCGCGCGCTGGCGGCCTATTCCCGTGGCGACAACGCCACCGGGCTCGACCTCTGCCAGAGCGTGCTACCGGTGGCGCCCAGCCGGGCGGACGCCTGGAACCTGCACGGCGCGCTGCTGCGCCAGCGCGGCGAACTGGTGCGCGCTACCGCGAGCTTCTGCCAGGCGATCGCCGTGGCGCCGGACTTGGCCGACCCGCAGGCCAATCTGGGCAATTGCCTAAAGCTCACGGGCGACCTGCCGGGTGCGGTGGCCGCCTATGAGGCGGCGCTGAGGCTGCGTCCGTCCTGGGCTGCCACCTGGGGCGAGCTCTGCGATGCCCAGCGCTTGGCGGGCGCGTCCGAACAGGCCGTTGCCTCCGGCCGCCGGGCCATCCTCGAGGATCCCGCCAGCGCTCCCGTGCGCAACCACCTGGCCAATGCGCTGCTCGGGGCAGGCGAACTGGCCGCAGCCCTTGAGAACTACCGCCGTGCCGTGGCGCTCTCGCCCGCCACGGCGCAATTTCACTGCAACCTCGGCACGGCACTGAACAAGGCGGGCGACGCGGACGCCGCGCGCGCTGCCTGGCAGGAGGCCATGCGCCTGGACCCCACGGACACGCTCTCGCGTTTCAGCCTGGGTGTGTGCCTGCACCAACAGGCCGACACCCAGGGCGCCGCGACCTTGTACGAGGAAGTGCTGGCCCGCGATCCGCGGCATTTTGGGGCGTGCATCAATCTGGCGACGGTGCACTACGCGCGCGGCGAGTTGGAGCGAGCCCAGGAACACTATCGGCGCTGCATCGAACTCGACGCATTGCATGTCCCCTCCCACTACGGGCTGGCGATCAGCGCGCACCTGCGCGGTGCGTTGGACGAAGCCGAACGCGGCTACCACCGATGCCTTGAGCTGGATCCTGGGCACGCCGAAGCGAGCTACCACTTGGGCAACCTCTGCGTGGCACGCAACGATGGTCCCGCCGCCACGGCCTGGTTCCAGCGGTGCGCGGAGCTCGACCCAGGGAATCTGGCCGCCGAAGCCATGGCGCTGCGCGGCCGCCTGGAGTGCTGCGACTGGAGCGTCATGGACCGGGCGCACACCCTAGTGGATCGATTGCTCGATCCGGCGGTCGAGGGCACAGCACCTTCGCCGTTTTCTTTTTTGGCCTACCCCTTTGCCATCGGTGAGGCACAACTGCTGCAACTGGCTAGGCGCCGGGCGCGGCAACTCGCAGCCCCGATCACCGCGCTGGCACCGCGGGTTCGTGGCGCGCGCACCCGCTTGCGCATCGGCTATGCGTCCTCGGACTTCTATAACCACGCCACCGCCCATCTCATGCTGGGCCTGTTCCAGCGGCACGACCGCGCGCGCGTGGAAGTGCACGCCTACTCCTTCGGCCCCAACGACGGCAGCGACTACCGGCACCGCATCGAGGCCGACTGTGACCGCTTTCATGAGCTCGCTGGCCGCAACGCCGCACAAATTGCCGAGGCGGTCTCCCGAGACGATATTGACATCCTGGTGGATCTCAAGGGCTACACCCGGGACTGCCGTACGGAGATTTTTGCCCACCGCCCGGCACCGATCCAGGTACAGTATCTAGGCTACCCTGGGACCCTGGGCGCGGATTTCATGGACTATGTCATCACCGACCGGGTCGTAACGCCGCCCGCGCAGCAGCCCTTCTACAGCGAGCGCTTTGCCTACCTCCCCCACAGCTACCAGGTTAACGACCGCGAACAGCCCATCAGCGAGGAGGCGCTCACACGGGAGCAATGCGGCCTGCCCGCCTGCGGGTTCGTGTTCTGCTGTTTCTGTGCCGCCTACAAGATCGAGCCAGGTATCTTTGGGCTGTGGATGCGCCTGCTGCGCCGTGTGCCTGACTCGGTACTGTGGCTGATGAAGGGGCCAGGGCGCACCGCAGACAACCTGCGCCTGGAGGCCGCGTCGCGCGGCGTGGATTCCTCGCGCCTGATTTTTGCGCCGGTCATGGGCAAAGATCGCCACTTAGCCAGGCTACGCAACGCTGACCTCTTCCTCGACACCTACTACTACAACGGCCATACCACCGCGAGCGACGCGCTCTGGGCCGGGGTGCCGGTCGTGAGCACCCCGGGTGAGACCTTTGCCTCACGCGTGGGTGCAAGCCTGCTCCAGGCGGTGGACATGCCCGGGCTGATCGCCCCCGACCTGGAGCGCTACGAGGAATTGGCCGTGGCACTGGCGACCAACCCCGAGCGGCTGCGCCACGAGCGCGCCCGACTCGCGGCCGCCCGCCTCACCACGCCGCTCTTCGACACGGACGCCTTCGCCCGGGACCTGGAAACGCTCTACCAGGACCTTTGGCAGAAACCATGACGGATCCACAGGCGCTGATGGCGCAAGCGCTTTCGGCCTACCAGGCTGGCGATGACGCGCGCGCGGCGGAGACCTGTCAGCGCGTGCTCAAGCTGCTGCCCAAACGCCATGACCTGTGGAATCTGCTGGGCGTGGTCGAGCGTCGTCAGGGCCATCTCGTCGAAGCGGCCGGGCATTTCCTCCAGGCCATCAGCCTCAAGCCCGAGTTCGCCGACGCCCACTACAATCTCGGCAACTGCCGCAAGCAACAACAGGACTACCAAGGCGCGGTAGGCGCCTATCGACGCGCCCTGCGGCTTCGCGGGGGATGGTCGGCCCCCTGGAGCGAACTCTCCGACGCCCTGCGCCTGGCGGGTGAGAGCGCCGAGGCGCTAGTGGCGGCACAACGCGCCGTCGCACTCGACCCCGCCTCGGCCGAGGCAATGAACCACCTGGGCAACGCGCTCGTGGCCGGTTCGCGGCTGGAGGAAGCACAGGCGTCCTATGAGACGGCCCTGGAACTGTCGCCGGCGCGCGCGGAGTTTGCCTGCAACCTGGCTGTACTGCTGCAGCGCCAGGGCCGCTTCAAGGAGGCCCTGCCCTTGGCCCAGCGAGCGCTTGAGAGTGCGCCCGGACACCTGCTCTCGCGCTACACCCTGGGCATCATCCTGCAACAACTCGGCGAACTCGGACCGGCCGAGGCTGCCTACCGGGAGGTGAGCGCGCAGGAACCCCGGCATCTGGGCGCCGCATTCAACCTGGCGGGGCTCTACAACACCCAGGGCCGGCTCGACGATGCGCAGCGCTGGTACGAACAGTGTGTGGACATCGAACCGGAGCACCTCGCGGCGCGCACGGAACTCATCCACTTGGGCCTTCGTCGCTGCGATTGGGCCTGCTTGCCGGCGGCTCAGGCAGTGCTCGAACGCGCTTGCGAGCGGGTACCGGAAACCGTTCGCCCCTCGCCCTTCGCCTTCTTGTCGCTCCCCGGCGCCACGCAGACCCAACTCCGCCACATCGCCGCCGGGTGGGCGCAAGCCCTGTGCGCCGGGGTAGAGCCGCTCCCGGCCCGCGGCGCCGTGGCGCTCACCCGGCCCTTGCGGATTGGCTACGTGTCGGCGGATTTCCACAACCATGCCACCGCTCACCTGATGCTGGGCCTCTTCGCGCGCCATGACCGCACCCGGGTGAGCGTGCACGCCTACTCGCTGGGGCCCGATGACGGTAGTGACTACCGCCGCCGGATCCGGGCGGATTGCGATAGCTTCTCGGCTGTGGGGGCGTTGTCCGACGCCGCCATTGCCCAGCAGATCCAGGCCGACGAGATCGACATCTTGGTTGACCTCAAGGGCTATACCCGGGACGGACGACCGCGCATTTTCGCCTTCCGGCCCGCCCCGGTGCAGGTTCAATACCTGGGCTACCCTGGCACCATGGGCGCGTCGTTCATCGACCATCTCATTACCGACGCCGTGGTGACGCCACCGGATCGGGCGCCCTACTACGCGGAGCGCTTGGCCTTCCTGCCCCATAGCTACCAAGTCAACGACAGCGAGCAGGCCATTGCAGACGTCCTCCCGGATCGGGCGCAGTGTGGCCTTCCCGCGCAGGGCTTCGTGTTCGGCTGTTTCTGCACCCACTACAAGATCGAGCCGACGATCTTCTCGCTGTGGATGGATCTTCTGCAGGCGCGCGCAGGTAGCGTGCTCTGGCTCATTGCGGGGAATCCCCTCGCCGAAGCCAACCTGCGCCGCGAAGCCGCCAACCGTGGCGTCGATCCGGCACGCCTCGTTTTTGCAGCGGTGCTGCCCAAGGCCTTGCACCTGTCGCGGCTGCGGCATACGGATCTCTTCCTGGACACCCATTTCTACAACGGCCATACCACGGCAAGTGACGCGCTCTGGGCCGGAGTTCCAGTGTTGAGCTGCCCCGGGGAAGCCTTCGCCTCGAGAGTCGGAGAGAGCCTGCTGCGGGCCATAGGTCTGCCCGAACTAGTGGCGCCCACCCTGGCGCACTACCGTGCGCTGGCGCTGGAACTCGCCGCCGATCCCTTGCGCCTGCGAGCGCTGCGCGACAGGCTCCAGGCCAACCGGCTCACCGAACCGCTGTTCGACACGACGCGCTTCGCCCGGGACCTCGAAGACCTCTACGAGAGGATCTGGAACGAGGCGGCCGCCTCGCGCGGGCGCTAACGCGCCCGAGCGCCCGCGGGTTGCCTTGACCGGGTGGCAGTACCGGGCAGGTGAAAGGCATCCACCGCCCGAATAAGACCCGTGGCCTCGTCGGAGAGCAGCGCTGCGGCCATCGCCGCCTCCTCCACGAGCGCGGCGTTCTGCTGCGTCGCCTGCTCCATGACGGTGATGGAGTCGTTGACCTGCTCGATTCCTTGCGTCTGATCCACTGACGCGGCGGTGATCTGCGCCATCACCTCGGCCACGCGTCCGATGGATCCCACGATATCCGTCATGGTCGCGCCGGCATGTTCCACCAAGCGCGAACCGGCTTTCACCTTCTCCACCGAATCACCAATCAGCCCCTTGATTTCCTTGGCGGCGGCCGCGCTGCGCTGGGCCAGGTTGCGCACTTCGGTGGCCACCACGGCGAAGCCGCGGCCCTGGTCTCCCGCCCGGGCCGCCTCGACTGCGGCGTTGAGCGCAAGGATGTTGGTTTGGAAAGCGATCCCATCGATCACGGCAATGATGTCCTCGATCTTGCGCGAGGCGCTGCTGATGCCCTGCATGGTATCAACCACTTCCCGCACCACGCCGCCTCCGCGCACGGCCAACTGCGAGGCGCCGATGGCCATCTGATTTGCCTGCAAGGCGTGGTCGGCGTTCTGCTTCACGGTCGTCGCCAACTCGGCCATGCTCGAGGCCGTGCGCTCAAGGCTCGCTGCCTGCTGCTCCGTGCGCTCGGAGAGATCGGCGTTACCACTGGCGATCTGCGAGGACGCCGTTGACACCGTCTGGCTCGCCAGGCGAATCTGGCCCACGATGCCGGCGAGTTGCGACACCGTGGCATTGAGATCCTCCTTCAGCCGTCCGAACACACCTGAATAGTCGCGCTCGATGCGCTCGGTCAACTCGCCGCGCGCCAGTGCCCCGAGGACCCTGACGATGTCATCCAGGTTAGCCGTGGCCACCTCGAGCAGGCGGTTCAGGGACTCGCCCAACTGCCGAAAAAAGCCCTCCTTCCCTTCGAGGCCAATTCGCCGACTGTAGTCACCACAGATCGCTCCCTCCAGGAGTTGGGCGAGTTCGGCCTCCACGACAATTTCCGCCGTTCGGTCGCGCCACTCCACCACCGTACCCGCCCGACCGCCTTGGGCATCGAGGACGGGGCCCGCGGTCAGCCCGAAGGACAAGCCGGCGACGCGGATCTGCGCGCGGTGCGTGCCCTTTAAGCCCGCGAGCATGCTCGCGCGCCCCGTCGGGTTGTGATGGAATTGATCAAAGTTCGACCCCAGGAGTCCGCTGGCCTGGAAGCCAGGGAAGGCGGCCTGCATCTGCGCTTCGCGCTGGGTAAACGTGTCCGTGAGCGACTTGTTCAGGTAGACGATGTGCGAGGCGGCATCGGCAATCATGACGTTGGTGGAGCACTGGTCCAGCGCATTGCGGATCAACAGGTTGTGCGCGGCCTCTCGTGCCTCGCGTTCGTGGGAAGCCAGTTCATCGGTCAATTCCCTGCACTGCATCAGGGTGCCTAGTCGCCCCCCTTCGCCTCCGAGGATAGGGCTAACGATCGCCTCGAACGCGCGCGCCCCAAAGTCCAGTCGCGCCCTCGCGGTATCGCGCAGTTGCGCGAGGACCGGTCGCTTGAGGGCGGGATCCGGGTGCAAGGCGTCTAGGGGCTGACCGATGAGAGCGCCTGCCTGGAAACCGGGCAGCACGCCCCGGATTTCCTCCTCTACCTCGCCCAGCATGGCCGTCATGGCCCGGTTGGCATAGATCACCTTGAGATCGGCGTCCGCCACCAGAAGAGCCGTGGCCGCCACGTCGAGCGCACCGCGGAGCACAAGCCCCTGGTTCAGGTGCCGCGCGCTCTCCCGCAAGCGCTCGCGCAGGGGCTCCAAGGCCAGCGCCAGAGATCCCGACGCGCCAAGGTTTTCCGCCCCGGGTGCCGTGAAATCACCGCCCAAGTAGCGTGCGCACAATCGATCAGCCCGCAGCCTGGCCTCTGCTAGATCGGCCCAGAGTCCGTTCACGGCCTGCGCAACCTGCGCACAATCGCCCGTGAGTCCCTCCGGCGCGATACGCGCCTGCGCCCCTCGGGTATGAGCGGCAAGCGCTGCACGCAGGCCGTCGAGCAGGTGGGCCACCTCCTGCCGAGCGCGGTCTTCCCCGCGCACTTCAGCCTGCGCAAGCGCCAGGAGCAACTCCTGTTCGCGGCGCTGGGCCGAGAACGCCGCCTCGCGCTCCTCAACCTCAGCCTGAGCCCGTGCCAGTGCCTGGTCCGGGGACTGCACTGCCTTTCGTCGGAACAAGCGCATGGGCCTGGGGTATCCTTGGGTGAGCGTTTGTCGGATCGCGAACTGTCGCCGCACCGAGTTACGGGCGGCATCCTCTGTATCGGCGCGGCCTACGCGCCCTTGAGACGGTCTGTTCCCTCGCGCGGCAGTCGCACCGCTGCTGCTTTGCTTTTCGATGTTGAGACAAGCGGTGTGTCTCGATCCGTTCGGGGCGGCAGGGGGACCCAGCAGAGCCTGGACCACCAGCGCCTGAGGGCGGGCCGAAGCACACCATCGCTTCGAACAGCAACCTAAACCCGGCGCGCTTGCCCACCCACCCGGGTTCGACCTGCAGCACCTACCCCGCGGCCAAAGTCCTTCGCGGCGCCCGAACCCGCGGATAGCCGTCGTGCTGGAAGAAGTAAAGCTGGCGGTAGCGCTTGATCACCCTATCGTGCACCGGGTGCAAGCCGGCCACCGCAGGGTGCGCGAACCGCTGAAGAGTCAGGGAGGGGTCGCTGAGTCGGGGCGGAAAACGCCGTTTTCTGCCCCAACCGAGCGCCGGAGGCAGGGCCTACCCCCGCTGCGCGTGCCCCTGCTCACCCGACCGCTAGCCTTGCCCATACCCCATAGAGCGGACTGAACATTGTCGGTCCGGCCCCCTATCCTGGCTGGATGGACAAACAACACCAGATTAAGTGCACCCTGGCACGGCCAAAGTCCCTCGACGTAAGTGTCCGGTAATCCACGTCCTCGGGGTCCTGTCCGGAGATGCACGGATTGAGCGGGCTACCGGGCTCATAGAAGCTGGAGCCTCCTGTCCATAGTGAGGAGGTGATGGCGATGAGCGACGAAGAACTCGGTGGCGGCCAGCGGCGCGGGGCCCCCGCCGTGCGGGGAATGCGAAGCGAGGAGGACTGGCAGCGCCTGGCGGTGGAGTTCAAGGCAACGGGATTGTCGGCCCGTGCCTTCGGTCAACCGCGTGGGGTGGCCCCGAGCACCCTTTTGAGCCGGGCCAGACGGATACTCCGCGGGCAGCAGTTGCCTGGCCAACCGCAGGGGGCTACCAAGCCCTTCCTGGCCGTGCCGCTGAAGATGGAGGCGTGGGCGACACCCTCGGCCACGGGCAGAGGAGGCCGAGCGCGGCGCCCGATCCCTCAAGCGCCGCCTGGCCAATGCACGGCTGGGTAGCTTCAAGCCAGTGGCCGACTTCGACTGGTCCTGGCCCAGCCGGTGTGATCGCCCCTTGATCGAGGAACTCCAGAGCCTGGAGTTCATCCCGGAAGCTGCCAACATCTTCTTCATCGGCCCCAATGGTTTGGGCAAGACC
>JANXRW010000084.1 GCA_025356655.1 Betaproteobacteria bacterium
ATATCCCACGCGGTTCCCGAAGGCGCGAGCGGAGCCCCGGAGTTCACCATCAGGGCAGCCTATGCCGCCGCGGGACCGATAGCTCGGCGACGCACCCTCATCAGCGCCATTGGAGAATATCCTAAGTGACTGTGGCAGCGATGGAATTAGCCAAGTTTGGCCCGTCGCAAAAGAGCCGCACCCTTATGATATCGCATCACAGCTGCCCAAGACACGCAGACATCGCTGGGCGATGTTTCGCACCGAACGAGTCTGGTGAGGATGCGGGAGGAAACGCCGGATCCTTGGCTCAAATCCCCAGCAGCACGCCCAGACGGTCCTGGGCACGTTCGACATGGAGACCTCAGGCTACTCGCTCCCGAATGCCGCGCTCGTTCTCGAATGGCAATCGACCGGCCGGCTACATTTAGGGCCTGCCGACGGATTCGGCGCAGTGACCGGGGCTGGTCACCGTTGTCGCCGTCTTTCGTGAGTTCATCGCCCGCGAACAGCCGGGCCAGCGGGGACTGGCGGTCAAGGAGGAAGCGCAGGGTTGGTGCGGCCCGCAGCGCAGCGAGGACACGGCCCTGCGCGCCTTGACGGACAGGCACGGCCAGTTCGGTCGCGGGATTGGCGATGAAGGGAGGGAAGACGCAATCCAAGCCCGGGAACCAAGAGACGCGGCGAACACCACGCCACGCGCCGAGCGCCCTTCACGGGCCGCGGGCACGCCTGACTGGAAGTCACCTAAGCGCGCCGCGCGTTATCGCCTATTGGTGCAGCCCCATCAGGCGCAGCCTGTTCGGCAGGGTTGCGGGGCACCACGCGCAGCGCGGCGGGGTGCGCCCAAGCCGACCCCTGGAGTCCACCGCCGCTGTCCCGCCGTTGCCCAAGGAGGCACAGAAAAAAGAGGTGCGAAGCCCCTCGCCTACAACAGCCCCCGTTCGGCAAAAGAGAGGACGTCGCCACCAGCGACGATCCGGTGATCCGGCAGTTTGATGTCCACCAGCGCCTGCGTCAGCAGTTCGTCGGCGCGCGACGGCTCGGTCGCCCCGCTCGGGTAGTTATGGATCGATATCAGCGCAGCCCTGTTCCTAGCCAGGGCTTCCTTGACCACTTCGCGCGGATAGATCGCTGCTTGACTCACCGTGCGGCGGAACAGTTCGACGGGTTCGATCAGGCGGTTCTGCACGTCGAGCATCACAACAACACCTCGTGCTCCGGCAGGCCCAGCGTGACCCGCAGGAAATCGCGCACCCCCTCGGGCGAACTCAGCACTTCGCAGTTGCGCATCTGTACGGCCAGCACCCGCCGCGCTGCGGCCAGCACCTCGTCGGCATTGGCCGGACGGAAATCGCCCGCGACATCGCGCACGAGCAGGGAAGAATCGAGAGAAGCGGAAAATGTCGACGTGCTCGGCTCCGGGTCATCGGGCGGGATTGCCCGGCACCGGCGCGGCCCTTGACGGCGAGAACGACAGGATAAGGTGACGGGATCAGCAAGACCGCTCCCCCGAAACACTTCAGCGCTTCATGGCAAGCGCAGCGCGCAGGCAGCCCCGCTCTTGCCAGCGTCAGGCATCGTTGCCGGATGGCCGCGACCGGTTACGGGGCGCTGGGCAGCGCCCGCGAGCCGAGCGGCGGAACGCCGCAGGCTCGATTGGGTCAGGATGCGGAAATTCAGGCTTTCCCGCCCTTCCCAGCTCCTACGCCAGAACACTTGTTTTTTGTCTATTTTTGCAGATACCCCGATTATGGCTTCCCTCGCACGGTTTCTCGATGACCGACTCGCCCATGGCCGCGCTCGCTATCTCCCGCGAAGAGGCGCAGTCCGCGCTTGGCCTGAAAACCGGCGCCCTCGCCGCCGCCATTACCCGGCTGATCAAGAGACAGCGGCTGGCAAACCCCCGGCATGGCTTCTATCTGATCCCGCGTCCCGAAGACCCGGTGGTCGGTGCACCCGATCCGGTGCGCTGGATAGCCCCACTGATGACATACCAGCGCTTCGCCTACCGCATCTCCCTGACGCGGGCAGCGGCCTTCCACGGTTCGTCGCATCAGGCGGCGATGGTTTTTCAGGTGGTGGTGCCCAAGCAGTTGCGCGACGTCGAGATTGGCCGCCACCGCCTCCAGTTTCTCTACCATGCGCCGGAGGCGTTCGCCCAGGTGGCCGGGGTCGAACTGACCCTGCTGGATTGCCCCCGCTACCTTCACAAGGCGGCTGGCATCAACGGCGTCGCGCAGATCGCCCAGGACATCGGCGCCAAGGCCGATCCGCGCAAGCTCGCCAAGCTCGCGGTGGCCTACGAGGATTCGCGGTGTGCCGGCCCGGCTACTTGCTCGACCGCGCCGGGCATGCCGAGCAGGCCGGCGCGGTGGAAAGCAATAGAACTCCTGCAAACCCCAAAAGGCCTTACAGGAAAATGACAAGGCGGAGCGCGACTAACCCTCGCACCCGGTCTTTGCCAAGGCGGGTCGACCGGTCCATCAGACACTTTCCCGTGCGGGGCGAGAAGCACTCACTAGGGCGGAAACATGTGATTTTTTCGGTTCGTCAGCAGAAACTGTGGGCCATGGGTGGCTCGGGCAATTTCCCAAGTACATGATAAAGCGCTAATTCCGTGGCTTTGAAGGTGCGAAAGCCGTAGGATCTTCTCAGTGTGACTTTAACCTTCCCATTCAGGCCCTCGATCACCCCGCTGGAGAACTCCTTCCGGGCCCGGAAATA
>JANXRW010000090.1 GCA_025356655.1 Betaproteobacteria bacterium
GGGCCTGAATGGGAAGGTTAAAGTCACACTGAGAAGATCCTACGGCTTTCGCACCTTCAAAGCCACGGAATTGGCGCTTTATCATGTACTTGGGAAATTGCCCGAGCCACCTATGGCCCACAGTTTCTGCTGACGAACCAGTAATATAGGCAATGCCTATACTAGGGGACAGGTGAATACCATGTCAACGCAAGCTCTCGTAAAAACCGGTCTTAGAATCGTCCGCCAATTACCGCTGTTCGAGGGATGGACGATGGCAAGGATCGAGCAAGAGACGATGGGCAAGCGCATCGCGCGGCTGCGCCGGGACAAGGGCATGACGCAAGCGGAGCTCGCGGAGCGGCTGGATGTGTCGCAGCCGGTCATCTCGGACTACGAGAACGACGTGATCAAATTGTCCGGGGAGACGGTGGCGCAGTTGGCCGGCCTGCTGGGCGTTTCGGCCGACGAGATCCTGGGGCTGGAGAAATCCGCCGCCGCCAGGGCCACGCCGATCAAGAACCGCCGGCTCTACCGGCAGCTCGCTTCCATCGAGAAACTCCCCAAGCGCGACCAGGAAGCGCTGCTTCGAACCATCGATGCGTTTCTGACCAAGGCGGGCTGAAGATGAGCTGGCATCGATTCAGGATCGAGGACAGTGCGAAGGCCTTGAAGGTCAGCACGGAGCTGCAGGAAGCCTTCTTCGTGCTGCTCGCCGCCGCCGGCAAACCGAAGGACGCGGCCATCTTCTCGCGCTTCCAGAGCGAGGACGGTTCCACCGAGTACTTCTTCTCGACGAAGGCAATGGAGATCGCGGGGCCGCTGGCCAAGCGTTTCAATGCCAGCCCGTGCGAAGCGCCCGTGCGTAAAAGCACCGCGTTGCTGATCGGCGATCAGCGAGCACTCGATCTGCTGAAGGGGTGAAGTCAGATTGTGAAGATGCCGAAGCAGTTTCTCTTATCGGCTCAGCTTCTGCGCGACAAGGTTCCATCGTTTGATGGATATCCTTTCTCGCTCCCAGCAGTCCGTCAGCTAGAGAAGATCGAGTTTCATCCCAAGGTAACATTCTTCATCGGGGAGAACGGGACCGGCAAATCAACCCTTCTTGAGGCCATCGCTGTTGCCTGGGGTTTCAATGCCGAAGGCGGCTCGAAGAACTTTCACTTCTCGACTCGCTCGTCACACTCGGCCCTGCACGAGCACATCCGCCTAGCGAAGACGTTCCGGCGTCCTAAGGACGGCTTCTTTCTACGCGCAGAGAGCTTCTTTAACGTCGCCACCAACATCGAGCACATGGATGCCGAACCAGCCATCAGCTCGCCAATTATCAACTCATTCGGCGGGCACTCTCTTCACGAGCAGTCGCACGGCGAATCGTTCCTCACGCTGCTGACCGAGCGCTTCCGGAACGAGGGCTTCTACATCCTCGACGAGCCAGAGGCCGCGCTGTCACCCACTCGTCAGATGGCAGCATTGCGAAGAATCCATGAGCTGGTAAAGCATGGCTCGCAGTTCGTCATCGCGACCCATTCGCCCATTCTAATGGCATACCCCGACTCGCAAATCTTGCTCATCGATGAAGGTGAGATGCGCCCAGTGGCTTACACAGAGACCGAGCACTTCTCGGTCACAAAGAGCTTTCTCAACAATCACCAGAAGATGATCGCCGAGCTGCTCTCCGAGTAGATCACTCCTTCAGACCTTCAGGCTCGAGGTCAGGGTGATCGCTGTAGATGGGCTTTAATATGGAGATCCACAGATCGTGCATCACGCTGCGTATCGAGTCGCGGTAAGCGAGGAATTCAGCGTCCGAGCAATTGTCGCGGACGAATACGATGGATTCATCCAGCTCGCCGCTGGCCTTTAGGACGAATTCACTTACGCTCTTCGCAGTTTGTTTATCCATTTTTTCTTTCGCTACATGCAACCATTTTCCGCATAGCACTTATTCAGGCATCTGAAGAACGGGAAACCTTGTCCCATCCGTCCTCCGCTCGGCGTCCCATAGCATTGTTCTCGGCATTTCGCTCGACACTGACTGAATGGATCGACAGCTACACACATATTGGCCGAACTAGAGCCCGATGAAGACGCATTCGGGTTTCCAGGGAATGCAGATCCCGTTGGCGCCGCTACGAGCCCCGTCGGATCCGTGTAGCCCAACGGATTCCCGCTGACATACGCATAGGTATTGATGCCGCCCTGAAGTCCAATCGGATCACTCTCTATGTACCTCCCTATGTCCGGGCTGTAATCCCTGAAGTAGTTGTAAACAACTCGCCCCGACACACTTCTGTCGTAGGTGAGGCGGTTTTTGCTAGAGGCAACATCGACTTGCGGACTCGAAACGAAGATAAGCCTCCGTCATGAACGCAAATTTTTCCTGGAGGCACATTTTCGCCCCGCGCGAGCGCTGCGGGCAAGGGGAGTTTTACCCCTTTAGCCGCTAAGGAAGGGGCGCCCCTGTGGGGGCAGCGGGCGCGAGCGCACCGCGAGCCGGGCGGGCGAGGGCACAAACGCCAGGCGCGCTGGTGCCGCAGGCACGAGCGCACATACTCGGGGGTGCGGGGGTGGGCCGCAGGCCCTTCCCCGCATGCCTCTATCGATGCAGCGCGCGTTCACGCGCAACCAACCCGCAGGCCGGGGCGCCCGACATAACATCAGTTACGCGACAGTGCGCAGCAGGCGCATTTCGCGTAACGCGATGTTATGTTGAGCCGGCGCGCTTGCGCGCTTCGGCTTACCCCGGCCTGCAAGACACCAGCGCCTCGTGCGGCCGGGCCAAGGGGCTGCATGCCCCACCGGCCTGGACGCGCGCGGCAACCCCATCGTCAGCGGGTGTCAAACGAAGAGGCGCTGCCTGCGTCCCCACAGTCGCAGCGACGGCGCGGGGCTTGCGCATGCCAAGCGCCGTGACGGAGCGGTCAGGAATCTTCCTGCGCGTCCTCGGCCGCCAACGTGGCCAGAAGATTCTGTGCGTCGTGATCGAGAGTCGATCGTCGCGCCGTGTCGTTGGCGCGCGCCAGGCGCGCCGGATGGGTGGCCGCGTGGATCTCTTTCAACTTCACGATCGACACCTGGGTGTAGATCTGTGTCGTCGAGAGTTCCGAGTGGCCGAGCAGCACCTGGATGAAGCGGATGTCGGCGCCGTTTTCCAGCATGTGCGTGGCACACGCGTGGCGGAACAGATGACAGGCCCCCGGCACGCTGAGCCCCGCGTGCGCCAAATAGCGCTTCACCAGATCGCCCAGGCGGTTCTTCTCGAAGGCCTCGCCGTAGTCGGTCAGGAACAAGGTTCCCTCATCGACGGGGCCGACGAGTTGCGGCCTCACCTCATTGAGATACCGCTCACACCAGGCGCAGGCGCGTTCTCCCACCGGCACCAGGCGGTCGCGCCCACCCTTGCCTTGTCTGACCATGAGCGTGCCGTGACGGGTGTCGAGGTCAAATATTTTGAGATGGGCCAACTCCATGCGGCGGATCGCGGTCGAGTACAAGGTCTCCAGCATCGCCCGATCGCGCAGGCCGGACAGTGTGGTCACGTCGGGCTGAATCAGGATCGCCTCGACCTCTTCGATTTTCAGCACCACTTGCGGCAGCCGGTGCGGCAGCTTCGGCAGCGTGAGTTCGGAAGCCGGGTTGTGGAGCAGATGGTTTTCACGCGCGCACCACTTGAAGAAGGCTTTCAGCGCCTGCAGGCGGTTGGCCTGGGTGCTGAAGGCGAGTGGCCGCCCGTCGGCCTTGCGATAGTGGTAGAGGTGGTGCTGGTAGCGCGTGAGGATCGCGCGCGTGATGTCCTGGGGCTGCCTGAGTCCGCGCTCGTCGCACCAGCGGATGAACAGGTCCAATGCATGACGGCGGATCAGCGCGGTCTGCGCCGACAGGCCACTGGCGCGCGTGGCATCGAGAAACGCCGCCTCGTAGGCGCGCAGCGGATTGGAGGCGGAAGGATCGGCCGCCGCCACGCGCGGCGGCAGCCGCGGTTTGCGGCGCAGCACGCGCTTCTTGCGCTTGATGACCATCGCAACTCAGCGCGTCGAAGCGGCTAAAGGAATCTTGGGGTACGACAGGTCGTGCCCGTTGCCGCCGGAGCGGTGCGTTTTGGCCGTATTCTTCATCGGCTCCCCGGAAACGCGCGCGGCATCGGGTTCTGCGGCCGATTCTTCACCCCGCGATCCCCCCGCAACCGGGGCGCGTTGGGGCCGCGATGACCCCGCGAACCGGGGTGGTTCACCCCGCGAGGTGGCAGTCGTAGTCGCAAGCCGCAAGGCCTCGACGTCGAGCAGCCCCGGCACGAAGGGACGACCGTCGACACCTTGGCCGTCATAGAGCAGCTCGTAGACGAAGGAGGCGCCGCGCGCACCGCGATGCACGAGCAGGTATTCGAGCGCGGTCAAGCGATCGAGATGAAGGCGCAGTTGCGTGTCGCCAAGCCCGGTTGCCTCGCGCACTTCGCGCCGGCTGAAACGCACCTCCGTGCGCGGCAAGGCCTGCGCCTTCTCGCGGCCGCTCACCATCTCGTCGAGCAGCAACAACAGCCGGCGCGTCTGCGGCGGCAACTCGTCCAGGGATCGGCCCAGCACCTCGTGCGCCAGTTCGTTCGCCACCGCGATGTCGTCGAGCGTGACTTCCACGTACTCGATGCGCTTGCCCCCCCGCATCACGGCCTTCACCTCGCGCTGGTGCTGGTGCAGGAGTGCGACGGTATCGATCAGCGTCGGATACTTCTCGTGATCGCGCCGGGTGCGCGTGCGGTCATCGAGGAAGGTCAGACGCTGCGCGTAGGGATTGACCACGGCTAAGGGACGCAAGAGTCGTTGCGCGTTGCGGTGCAGATTGAGGATCTCGTCGCGCTCGTGCCGGGCCAGCAGGCCTTCGAGCGTGCGGCGGCGGCGCTGCAGCACGTGAATCGCTTTCGTCTGTTCCCGGTTCTCGTCCACCGAGAGCACCAGGCAGCGGTTCAACAATTCCTCGTCGATCTGGATCGCGGTGGTGGTCAAGAAGATCATCACCGGCCCTTCGACCCGGTATTCCTGGGTCACCAGGTTCCCCGTGGCCGGGTCCTTAGCCGTCGAGGCGATGGTGAGTTCGCCTTCGCTCTGCAGCAGCTTGAGCGCATAGCTCGCGCGCGAAGCCCCTTCCTCTTCCACGATGGCCAGAATCTTGTGCTTCAGGTTGGTCTGGCCCATGTAGAACAGGCTCTGCCCGGTCATCGCCGAGTATTTCACGCGCTCCTCTTCCGGCATCAGGGCGAGCACCGCGTCCATGAGCGAGGATTTTCCGGCGGCCGAGGACGATTGCAGGACCACCGCCAACGGGGCATCAAGCTTGCGCGAGCAGGCGGCGAGGTAGCCCACCAGCTTGTTGGTGGTTTCGCCGACGATGCCGATCGCCTCGAAGTCGGCGAGGATGCGCGACAGAAGATCGGGTGAGGTCAACAGCGCGAGTGCGGCCTGCCGGTCCGGCTCGCTGATCGGCACGGCCCCCACCGGCTTGGGCGCGAGCGCTTTGCGAATCTGTTCTTCCTGGAGTTGCTCGAGCTTGAGCAACACGCGGCCCAGATCGGTCTTGATCGTCTCCTCGGAGACTTTCAGCTCGATCGCGGCCTGGGCGATGTAGGCAGCGCGTTGCTTCGCCGCGTACAGGTCGAGCGTGTCCACATGGAAGGCATCATTTTGCGCCACCCCCACGTTGACCTTCATCAACTCGTAGGAGAGATTCTTCGCCAGCCCCCGGATGCGGTAGCGCCGATCGCCGAACACCATCACCACTTCGGATTCCTTCACCTCGGCTGCGATGTCTCCGCCTGGCGCCGACGGCACAGGAGAAGCCGGCAGCGGCTCGGTGACGGGTGCGACGATCGGGGTCGACGGGATTTCTTCTTTAGCCGCTGAAGAAGGAACGTCAGGCGCAGGCAATGGCGCCGAGGTGACCGATTCGATTCCTGTCGCCTGGGGTGGGTTGCCGGGGACAGCACCCTTGCCCATCCACAGCGCCTTGCGAATGGCGAGCCCGAGTGAACGCGAAGCCGGCGCGACCTTGAGCGCGTACTCGTTCGCATCCATGCTTTTCGGGAACTGGATGCGGAAGCATTCGATTCCTGCGGCGATCAGTCGCTCGGCGAGTTTCTCAGCGGCCTTCTCGCCGGCCTCGTCGCGATCGTAGGCGATCAGGATCCGCTCGGTGCCGTGGTGCTTGAACGCGGCCAGGTGATCGTCGGTAAAGCCCTCCACGCCGTACGCGCTGGTGACGTTGCGATAACCCGCGCACCAGAACGTCATGGCATCGATCAGCGCCTCGCACAGGATGATCTCTTTCGTAGATTGCAGCGCCTCGATGTTCCACACACCGCGATGCGGTCCCGGCAGATACAGGTGCAAGGGCGTACCCGGCCGCAGATTGGGTGTCACCTTGCGGCCGTAGACTTCCGTCACGTTGCCGGCTTCATCGAGCACCGGAATCACCAGGCTTCCGTTGAAGTGCTCGCGCCCGGTGGCGCGGTACAGTCCCAGCTTCTGCAACCGGCCGCGGATCGCCTCGCCCTGCCTGCGGTTCTTCTCCGGCAATCGAAGTCCGAGCGTGCGATTGGCGAAACCCAGTTTGAACTTCTCCACGATCTCGGGATGATCGAGGCCGCGCGCCGCGAGATAGGCGAGCGCCTCCGGGCTTTGCTTCAGCGTCTCTTGGTAATAATCGATGACCTGGTTAAGCAGCCGCTGGTCGTCAGCATCGAAGGCGACCGGTGCCGGAAGCGCGCGCACGCTGGTGCGCTTCACCGGGTCGGCGGCTAAAGAGCATACCCCTTCCTTGAGCAGCTCGACGGCATGGCGAAACGATATGCCCCGGTGCTGCATCACCCAGTCGATGGGGCCACCGCCCGCCTGGCAGCCGAAGCAGTGCCAGAGATTTTTGACAGGCGTCACCACCAGCGACGGCTCGCCGTCGTCGTGGAACGGACACCGGCCCAGCCAGTCCTTGCCGGATTTCTTCAGCGCCACACCCGACGATTCAATCAGCCGCTCGACGGAGATTTCACTCTTTAGCCGCTCGATTTCCGCCTCCGGAATGCGCGCCATGGTTTCGGGTCTCCGCTTAAAAAACCTGTCAAGGGGTTTGGGGTAAAAACAGCAATTCTCAATGTGACGCTTAGGTGGTCGGGGGGCTGGCGCTGAAAGGAGTTTGGGGCATCCGTTCAGAGTCTGCAGCAGTTCGTGGGCGTCCTATGCCAGGTAGACCCCGATGCGCTTGGGACTGGCATTGTGGCGC
>JANXRW010000091.1 GCA_025356655.1 Betaproteobacteria bacterium
GTCCGCTGATCTGGCCACGGATCACCGAAGAGGAACAGGACTCCTTAGACGCCACCTGCCGCAAGCTCTACAAGTACCTACACTCCACTTCAGCACCTGCTCCGTAGCCCCAAAACCACCCACAGATTCCGCCGAGGAGCCTTTTAAACAGACGTAAGTATTCTTTGGAATAGGGTGCCAGCAGGCCGGGCGGCGGGCGAACGAAGTCAGCCCCAACGCAAGGGGTGGCAGCGCGCATCGCGCTGATAGTCATCCGTCCGGGATGCCAAGTGACCTTGACGGCGCTGCTCAAGCGGGCGCCAGTGGTGGCGTAGCAAGAGTGCGTGCCGTGTGATCTGCCCGGGGGCAATCCCCGGGGCGCTGCGCTGCCCCATGCGGCCATCGCTTGGATGTGGCTGCGGCAGTTCAGGTGCCGGAGGGGACGCGAGCCAGGGCGAGGAGGATCGCTTCGGGGAAGCCAGCTTGCACTGGGATTTCACTGCTGGCGTAACCCCGGTGTAAATCCGGGATTTTTTGGAGCGTGGGCTGTAAACCGCAAGCCTTTGAATTTTCTGGCTCCCCGACCTGGGCTCGAACCAGGGACACACGGATTAACAGTCCGTTGCTCTACCGACTGAGCTATCGGGGAAACGTGAAACGCGAAGCTTAAAGAAAGCCGGGCCCTAGGTCAATCGTTCCAGGGCCCGATTGCTCCGCACCGGGGGTATTGGGCCTACCGGAGAACCTCCGCGATGGCACCGGCGACGTACTCGATATTGCCCGTGTTCAGCGCCGCGACGCAGATTCTGCCGGTATCGATGGCGTAGACGGCGAATTCTTTCGCCAAGCGTTCCACCGCCTCCTTGGGCAGGCCGGAGAAGGAGAACATGCCATTCTGGCGCTGCACGAAGGAGTAGTCCTTGCCGGGCACTCGCTCGCCCAGGCGCTCCACCAGCTGTTTGCGCATCTGCTTGATGCGCTCGCGCATACCGGCGAGTTCGGTCTCCCAGATTGCCCGCAGTTCCGGCGACGACAGAACTTCCGCGACGACCTTAGCGCCGTGAGTGGGCGGGTTGGAATAGTTCGTGCGCACGATCCGCTTCAGCTGGCTGAGCGCTCTGTCCGCCTCGGCCTTGTCAGCGGCGACTATGGTGAGGGCGCCCACCCGCTCGCCGTAGAGCGAGAAGGATTTGGAGAAGGAGTTGGAGACGAAGAGCAGGCTGGCCTCCTGGGCGAACTTTCTCACGACCTGGGCGTCCTGCTCGAGGCCCTGGGAGAAGCCCTGGTAGGCGAGGTCTAGAAATGGGATCAGCTCACGGCGCTGGATGATGCTGCGTACTTCCTCCCAATGCTCGGCGGAGAGGTCCACGCCGCTGGGGTTGTGGCAGCACGCGTGCAGGACGATTACCGTGCCGGCGGATGCGCACTCCAGGGCCGCGCGCAGGGCCGGGAAGTCTACGCCATGGGTGGCGGCGTCGTAATAGGGGTAGTTGCGTACGGTGAAACCCGCGTATTCGAAGAGCGCGCGGTGGTTCTCCCAACTCGGATCGCTGATCCAGACCTCGGAGGAGGGCGAGAAGCGGCGGAGGAAGTCAGCGCCGATCTTCAGGCCACCCGTGCCGCCCAGGGTCTGGACGGTCACGGCGCGGCCCTCGGTGATCACCTTATGCTCGGTGCCGAAGACCAGTTGCTGGACCAGTTTGTCGTAGACGGCCAGTCCGTCGATGGGCAGGTAGGAGCGGGGCGCCGCCGCGAGGGTGAGTTTTTCCTCGGCCTCGCGCACACATTCGAGCAGTGGGACCTTGCCGCGGTCGTCGTAGTAGATTCCCACGCCCAAATTGACCTTGCGCGGGTTGGCGTCACTGTTGTAAGCCTCGGTGACGCCGAGGATGGGATCGCGAGGGGCCATTTCCACGCGGGACAGCAACGAGGAGCTCATGGACTGAGATCGACTCCGATGAAAGGGTTGCAGCCGAAAAGGACGGCGGGAAGGGGCGCTATGTTATCCTTTAACGTTCGGCCGGGTGCTGCCGACGGCGCAGTGAACTGCATATTCTAATGGCGATAAAGACTTTCCCCAATAGCCCCTTTCGCCTCAACCAGCCCTTCGAGCCCGCGGGTGATCAGCCACGGGCCATTGAGGCCCTCGTGGAGGGCCTCGAGGATGGGTTGGCCTTCCAGACGCTCCTGGGGGTGACCGGATCTGGCAAGACCTACACCATGGCCAACGTGATTGCCCGGATGGGACGTCCGGCTATCGTCATGGCGCCCAATAAGACGCTCGCGGCGCAGCTCTACGCGGAGATGAGGGGGTTTTTTCCGGATAACGCCGTGGAGTACTTCGTCTCCTACTACGACTACTACCAGCCGGAGGCTTACGTCCCCTCGCGGGACCTGTTCATCGAGAAGGACTCAAGTATCAACGAGCACATCGAACAGATGCGCTTGTCGGCCACGAAGTCATTGCTGGAGCGGCGCGACACCGTGATCGTCGCCACCGTGTCCTGCATCTATGGCATCGGCGACCCGGTGGACTATCACAGCATGATCCTGCACCTGCGCGAGGGGGAGAAGGTGAACCAGCGCGACGTGATCCGTCGCCTCACCCAGATGCAGTATGACCGCAGCGAGCTCGATTTCCGGCGCGGCAGCTTCCGCGTGCGCGGCGACGTGGTAGACGTCTTTCCGGCGGAAAACTCCGAACTGGCGCTGCGGGTGAGCCTGTTCGACGACGAACTGGAGCACCTGCACCTATTCGATCCGCTCACTGGGCAGGTTCTGCAGCGCATATCGCGCTTCACCGTCTACCCGTCGAGCCATTACGTTACGCCGCGCGAGACCACGCTGCGTGCCATTGAAGCCATCAAAATCGAACTGCGCGAGCGTCTGGAGCAATTCAACAAGGCCGGCAAACTGCTCGAAGCCCAGCGGATCGAGCAGCGAACCCGGTTCGACCTGGAAATGA
Organism: Betaproteobacteria bacterium; assembly: GCA_025356655.1. Lineage (GTDB taxonomy): Bacteria > Pseudomonadota > Gammaproteobacteria > Burkholderiales > SHXO01 > SHXO01. The sequence goes on from JANXRW010000091.1 coordinate 2,945, forward strand.
TGGCTGAGTTGGGCTTCTGCAAAGGCATCGAGAATTACTCCCGGCACCTGTCGGGGCGCCAGCCCGGCGAGCCGCCCCCGACGCTGATTGACTACCTGCCGCGTGGGTCCTTGATGATCATCGACGAAAGCCACGTCACCATTCCCCAGGTGGGTGGCATGTTCCGCGGCGACCGGGCCCGCAAGGAAAACCTGGTGGATTACGGCTTTCGCCTGCCCAGCGCCCTGGACAACCGCCCCCTGACCTTCGAGGAGTTCGAGGGCATGCTGCCGCAGACGGTTTTCGTCTCCGCCACGCCTTCGACCTATGAGGCGGAACAGCAGGGCCAAGTGGTGGAACAGCTCGTACGCCCCACGGGCTTGGTAGATCCCGAGGTGGAAGTGCGCCCGGCGACTCATCAAGTCGATGACTTGCTAAGCGAGATCACCCGTTGCGTGCAGGTGGGCGAGCGTGTACTGGTCACTGTACTCACCAAGCGCATGGCGGAGGACCTGACGGATTTCCTTGCCGAGCACGGAATCAAGGTGCGTTACTTGCACTCGGACATCGAGACGGTGGAGCGCGTGGAGATCATCCGCGACCTGCGCCTGGGGCTTTTCGACGTGTTGGTGGGCATCAATCTACTGCGCGAGGGGCTAGACATTCCGGAGGTGTCCCTGGTGGCCATCTTGGACGCCGACAAGGAGGGCTTTCTGCGCTCCGGGCGATCGCTCATCCAGACCATCGGTCGCGCGGCGCGGCACCTGCGCGGGCGTGCCATTCTCTACGCTGACCGCGTGACCGAGGCCATGCGGGTTTCGATGGAGGAGACGAGCCGCCGGCGCGCCCGCCAAGTTGCCTTCAACCTTGCCAACGGCATCACGCCCAGGGGTGTAATCAAGGAGGTCAAGGACATCATCGACGGCATCTATGACCCGCAGACCAGCGCGCAATTGCGCCGCGCCGCCCAGGCCGAGGCCGCCTATGAGAACCTCTCCGAAGCCGATCTCACCCGTGAAGTCCGCCGCCTGGAGAAGAAGATGCAGGAGCACGCACGCGACCTGGAGTTTGAACAGGCGGCGCAGGTCCGCGACCAGTTGCGCCAGTTGAAGGAGCGTCTGTTTGGTATCGCACCCTCGCCGGCCCAGGTGGCGCCAACCGCGCCGTCCGGGTCGGCGCAGCCGAGCGGTCGGGGTCGTGCAGGCAAAGCCGGGACGCTGTCGAGTTAGCGAAGCGTGGGCGTGGCGCTCCCTATGCCCCCAAACTTCATCCCTACCCACTGTAAGAGCGAGTGACTATGCCCGAGTTGGAACGCTTCTCCGTACTGCTTGTCTGTAGCGGTAATATCTGCCGCTCGCCCACCGCTGAGGGCGTTTTGCGCCAAATGGTCAAGGCGGCAGGGCTGGAACCTTACGTGGATGTCTCCTCGGCAGGTACCCACGGCCTGCACGCGGGCGAGGCCCCGGATCCCCGTGCCCGATCGCTGGCGTCGCGCCGTGGCTATGACATCTCCATGATCCGCGCGCGCAAGGTCACCGCTGCCGACTTGGCCCGGTTCGACCTCGTGCTGGGGATGGCCGATGAGCACGTGGAAGAACTGAATCGGCTGAGCGCGGAAGCCTATCGCGAGCGCATCCGGCTCTACCTCGACTTTGCAGAAGATACCGACGAGTTGGAAGTGCCGGATCCCTACTACGGAGGGCCTGCGGCTTTTGATCGGGCCTTCGACCTGATCGAGCACGGTGCCCAGGGGCTATTGGAGCATCTGCGCTGGGAACTTGAGCGCCGCGGCGTAGAGCTTCCCTGAGTGAGCACTCGAGGCCGTGCGCCAGACCCGCACCCATGAAATGAAAATGGCCGGCATTGCTGCCGGCCTCCGAGGGGTCTTCAAGGGCCTACGGCCCTCAGAAGACACCGCCTGACGCGGGGGCTACGGCGCCCCGTCACCCGCAGGCGGGTTGCGCGTCTCGATCTGCATCAAGGGCTCACTGGCGTTGGCCACGGCGGTTGGCATGGTGCGCGGACGGCGTGCACGCTCGGTGCGAGGCGCACTGGGTGTGGCGGTTGCCGCCACAGGGGCGAAGCCCGCGGTTTCCACCTGGACCAAGTCCGCAGGGAGCTTGACCACCGGCGGGGCGACGGAGGCAACGACGACCGCCAGGGGGACCACGTCGGGCGCGGCCGCCTCAGCCGGAGCATGCGCGGGAGCCACTGCAGGGGGGAATGTGGGAGCGCTCGTTTGATGTACGAGCACCTCCGCCCGCAGCACCGGCTCAGTCGCCGACACCGTCTCTTGGACCGCCCGCGGCATCACTTCTACGGCAAAGCGGGTGGCGGCACCGTGCACCGGGTCCTCGTGCGCAGGCTCGGCGGGTGGTGCTGTGGCGACCTGCACCGCTGCCAGCACCAGATGAGGAGTTTCCGGGATCACCGGTGGCGCTTGCTCGGCCAGCGTTGGAGCGCTGTGCTGGTGGTCCTCGGCCGCGTTCGCTTCCACGAATCCTCGCGTGACCTCCGGCGCGGACTCCCCGTCCTCCTCCTGAGGTGAGGCCGGTGAAGCGCTACGCTCGCGGCGCGGTTCGATACGCTCCATACGTTCGCTGGACTGGTCCCGACGTGGGCGCCGCTGGGCAGGCTCTTCACCAGTGTCCAACTGCTCGGCGCGGGGCTCGTCCATGGGTACGGTCGCGCCGTCGGCGTCCTGTCCAATCCCCTCCTCCTGGCGCTCGCCGCCTGGCAAGTCGGCGCCGTCGCCACGGCCACCACCGCGTTCACGTCGACCGCGACGGCGACGCGAGCGCCCCTCGCCAGCGGGTTCGATACCTTCAGTGGCATTGCCACGCTCGAGTGCCGATGAAGCCATCGGCGTTACATCCTGCCGGGGCTCGCCGGCTGCCTGCGGTTGTCTTCCCCGCGGTTGGCGGCCTCCGCCTTCGCCGCTCTGGCGGGGTTGGCGGCCGGTTCCGTTGGCCTCTGCTCCCTCACGGGCCTCCCGCGGTTCGCGGGGTTCACGTGGGTCTCGGGGTTCGCGGTTCTCGCGAGGCTCACGACCCTCGCGCGTGTCTCGGGCTTCACGGCCTTCGCGATTTCCGCGTCCGTCGCGGTTGCCACGTCCTTCGCGCACCTCTTGGCCACCGCCTCCACGGCGGGCATTTGAGCCGTCGGTCGTTTCTGCCAGACGACCATCGCGGCGGCTTCCGCCGGAGCCGGCGGTGCGGCGCGGCTCACGCGGCCGCGGCTTGACGGGTTCGGGCGTTTCCTCGGGCTTGCGCGAGAGCCAACCGAAGAGCTTTTGGAAGATGCCGGGCTTGGTCCCTGGGACCGTTACGGCGGCTGGGTTTGCGGCCGATGCCACCGGGACCGGTGCGGGCTGGTCCGGGGTGATGCCGCGCACGGCAGCTTCCTGTCGGGGCTTGACCTCGGCTGCGCCGAGCAGAGTCTTATCGTTAGCGGAAGGCTGCTGCACGAGGTCATAACTGGGGGGCAGCGGTTCCATCTGGTTCAACTCGTCGTGGCGCAGGCGCGTCACGGTGTAGTTGGGCGTCTCCAGATGGATATTAGGGATCAACACCACGTTGACCTTCAGGCGGGACTCAATGGCGTGAAACTCCGCCCGCTTTTCGTTCAGCAGGTAGGTGGCCACGTCCACGGGCACCTGGGCGTGCACGGCAGCCGTGTTCTCCTTCATCGCCTCCTCCTGCAGGATCCGCAGGATGTGCAGGGAGGAGGATTCGATGCCACGGATGTGGCCGATGCCATGGCAGCGCGGGCAAGGGATGTGGCTGGTTTCGCCCAGGGAGGTCTGCAGGCGCTGGCGCGAGAGCTCCATCAAGCCGAAGCGCGAGATCTTCCCCATCTGCACGCGAGCGCGATCGTAGTGGAGCGCATCGCGTAAGCGATTTTCGACATCGCGCTGGTTGCGCGCGCTCTCCATGTCGATGAAGTCGATCACCACCAGTCCGCCGAGGTCACGCAAGCGCAGCTGGCGCGCGATCTCCTCGGCCGCTTCTAGATTGGTGTTGAGTGCGGTCTGCTCGATGTCGGCGCCACGCGTGGCGCGGGCGGAGTTGACATCTACCGCGACCATGGCCTCCGTGTGATCGATGACGATCGCGCCTCCGGCGGGCAGGGACACTTCGCGCGCATAGGCCGTCTCGATCTGGTGCTCGATCTGGAAACGCGAGAACAGGGGTACATCGTCGCTGTAGAGCTTCACGCGGCTGACGTTGTTGGGCATCACGTGGCTCATGAACTGCCGCGCCTGCTCGTACACGCTCTCCGTGTCGATCAGTATCTCACCGATTTCCTGATGGAAGTAGTCGCGGATCGCACGGATCACCAGGCTGCTTTCCTGGTAAATTAAGAAGGCACCGTCCGGTGTACGGGAGGCGTTCTCAATGGCGCGCCAGAGTTGCAGGAGATAACTCAGGTCCCACTGGAGTTCCTCCAGCGTGCGGCCCAGACCGGCGGTTCGCCCGATGATGCTCATACCCTGGGGGACATCCAAGGAGGCGATCAAGTCGCGCAGTTCGTTGCGCTCTTCACCCTCCACCCGGCGCGAAACACCCCCGCCGCGTGGATTGTTGGGCATCAACACGAGGTACCGGCCCGCCAGACTGATGAATGTCGTCAGCGCGGCGCCCTTATTGCCACGTTCGTCCTTCTCGACTTGGACGATCAGTTCCTGACCTTCCTTGCAGACGTCCTGGATACGTACGCGTGAACCTTCACCCGCCTCGCCAAGAAAAAAGGCCCTGCTGATTTCCTTGAAGGGCAGGAAGCCGTGGCGATCGTTTCCGTAGTCGACGAAGGCGGCCTCGAGGGCCGGTTCGATGCGGGTGATCAGAGCCTTGTAGATGTTTCCCTTACGATATTCCTTCCCTGCTGTTTCGATGTCGAGATCGATGAGCTTCTGTCCATCGACGATTGCAACCCGCAGTTCTTCCGCCTGGGTCGCGTTGAATAGCATTCGTTTCATGTGTTGTGCCCCGGCGCTCAGGCATACGGGCACGGAAAAAGCCGGAGGACCATTGCCCCCGACCGGCTACTATTGGAGAAGGCTTACTGTCACAGTAATAATAGCGAGGTCCCTGGGTGGGTCTGGGCTTTAACCTGACTGCCATTGAACTTTCAGTTCAAGGCCGGAAAGTGTGCTTCCGCGGGCCGTGCAGAGCGCGTCATCAGCTTTTTGTTTCGCTAGTTTGTGGCTGGGTCAGCGACATTAACCCGAATTAACCCTCGGAGCCTGCTCTCGATCCAGGTCATTACGCCAGGGGGAGGAATGGGGCTCGGAGAATTCGCCAGTGCTGGAGCGCCCAATGCTGGAGCGCAGAGTGTCGCGCGAGGAATCAAGCTTTTTCATCTTGACACACCTCCACGACCCAACGGGTAGTATAAGTAAAATGAATGACTTGAGCAAAAATTCTGTAACAGCGGCGGTGACCTTCGATGAAGTCGACGAAAAGGGGGTGGACCAGCGGATCGACAACTACCTTGTGCGCTTGCTCAAAGGCGTTCCCAAGAGCCACGTCTACTTGATTCTGCGCACCGGGCAGGTACGGGTAAACAGCCGGCGCGTGGAAGCGACCTACCGTTTGCAGATGGGCGACCGGCTCCGGATCCCTCCCCTGCGGCGCCCCGCGGCGGGACCGACCTCCGCCACGGCCCAGCCGGTCAAGCCAATTCTGGCCTCGCGGGTGTTGCTGGAGGATGATTTCCTCATCGCGCTAGCCAAACCCGCCGGCTTGGCGGCCCATGGCGGCAGCGGCATCTCCCGCGGTTTAATCGAGCAGATGCGCCTCGAGCGCCCAGAATTGCGGTTCCTGGAACTGGTTCATCGGTTGGACCGCGAGACTTCCGGCGTGATCCTCCTAGCCAAAAAGCGCTCGGCCCTGGTGGCCCTGCACGAGCAGATCCGCGCGGGCCGAATGCAAAAGCGCTACCGCACCCTGGTCGCCGGGCGTTGGACGAACGAGCGCCAGAGCGTACGGCTCGCGCTGCGCAAAACGGCGGTGGGTGACGGCGACCGGCGGGTGTTCGTCGACCCTGAGGGGCTTGCCTCGCACACCATTTTTCATCGCCTTGAAGCGCTGCCGGGCTTCACCCTGCTCGAGGCGGAGCTGAAGACCGGGCGCACGCACCAGATTCGCGTGCACCTGCAGCACCTCGGGTTTCCCATTGCTGGCGACGACAAGTACGGGGATTTCGCGTTGAACCGCGAACTGGCCCGCAGCGGGTTGAAGCGCATGTTTCTCCATGCCGCCCAAGTGAGCTTTCAACACCCAGGCAAAGGGGAGGTGCTCAGTCTTGACGCGCCCTTGGCCGAGGACCTTGAATCCTTTCTTCAGCAATTGCGAAGCTGGTTACCTGACCGGTCACATGAATAGGCCGCGCCGCTTCGACCTGTTGGTGTTCGACTGGGACGGTACCGTTGCCGACTCCATCGGCGCCATCACTGATTGCCTTCGTTTGGCCTGCAGCGATCTGGGCTACCGCGCGCCGTCCGAGGACGACGCCCGGTATATCATCGGGCTGGGCCTAGTCGATGCACTGGGTCGTCTGCTCCCCGAGTGTGATCCCGTGCACTATCCGAAACTCACCGAGCGCTACCGCGTCCACTACTTGGCGCGGGCCCACGAGGTCGTTCTCTTTCCTGGGGCGGCGCAAGCCCTGGCAAGGCTGCGCGAGCGCGGGTTCCTGCTCGCGGTGGCTACCGGCAAAAGCCGCCGCGGGCTCGATGCCGTTCTCGCCCAGACTGGCCTGCAGTCGCAGTTCCACGCTACGCGCTGCGCCGACGAGAGCCGCGCTAAGCCTCACCCGGAGATGCTGGGGTTCCTCATGCAGGACCTGGGGACGGTGGCCCATCGCACGGTGATGATCGGCGACACGGTGCACGATCTGGAAATGGCGGCAGGTGCGGGTGTTGCCAGCGTGTCCGTGGGCTATGGGGCGCACGCCCCGGGGCAGCTCGCCGGCCGGGCCGAGGCCGGTCCGATGGCGTCGTTTCGGGAGTTGGCCCAGTGGCTGGAAGCGAACGCCTGATCTGCGCGACAGAAGATCTCATCGAGCGTGGTCCCGGCGTGCGCTTCCAGGTGCGGCTCCCCGGGGGCCCGCAGGAGGCCTTCCTGGTTCGATTCGGGGGAACCGCGCGCGGCTTCCTCAACCGTTGTGCGCACCTGCCGGTGGAACTGGACTGGCAGCCGCGGCAGTTCTTTGATCACGAGGGGTTATACTTGATGTGTGCCACCCATGGCGCGACCTACCTGCCTGATAGCGGGCATTGCGTGGGCGGACCCTGCCGGGGCGGCCGTTTGGTGCCCGTCCAGGTGCGGGAGAATGACGGTGGGATCTACCTAGTCGAGTAAAGGAAAATATGTCTGAGGCCGAATCGCCTATCGGCCCCTCCCAGGGGGCCGGTGGTGGGAATTGGGAACGCCGGGTGCTGGAGGAACTCCTCAAGGCTTCGGTGGATGAGCAACGGCGCCGGCGGCGCTGGGGGATCTTTTTTAAACTGCTGGGTTTCGGGTATTTGTTCTGCCTGTTGTTCGTGGGCCTGGGGTTCTTCACAGGAAAGGACAAGACCGTCTCGGGACGGCACACCGCGCTGGTGGAACTCAACGGCGTCATCGCCGCCGAGGGCGAGGCGAGTGCTGATCGAATCAATACCGGGTTGCAGGAGGCTTTCAAGGACACCGACACGGTCGGGGTGATCCTGCGCATCAACAGCCCCGGAGGGAGCCCGGTCCAGGCGGGCCAGATCAACCAAGAGATCCGGCGCCAACGTGGACTGCACCCGAAAGTCCCGCTTTACGTTGTCGTGGAGGATATTTGCGCCTCGGGCGGCTACTACGTTGCAGCTGCGGCGGACCGGATTTTCGTGGACCGCGCCAGTCTGGTGGGTTCCATCGGCGTGCTTATGGACGGCTTTGGCTTCACGGGCGTCATGGACAAGGTAGGAGTGGAGCGGCGTCTGCTCACCGCGGGCGAGAACAAGGGCTTCCTCGATCCCTTCTCACCCATGAACCCGGCGCAAAAAGCCTTCGCCCAGAAAATGCTGGACGAAATCCACCAGCAGTTCATCGACGTCGTTCGAGCCGGTCGCGGTGCACGGCTAAAGGAGGGGCCGGAAACCTTCTCCGGCCTAGTCTGGACCGGCCAGCGCAGTATTGAGCTCGGTCTATCCGATGCGCTGGGCTCCGTAGACTACGTGGCGCGCGAAGTCGTGAAGGCCGAAGACATCGTCGACTTCACCCCGCGCGAGAACTTGGCCGAACGCGTTGCCCGCCGCTTCGGCGCCGCGGCGACCCAGGTTTTGCTGGGCTCGGGCTACCGCCTGCGTTGAGCCCCTGAAAGTAACAGGAACACCGTCGGACGTTTGTTGATGTCCGGAACAGCCCCGCGCCAGCCGGCAACGGTGCGGGTCTGCAACCACTCCTGCTCGGAGGTCATGTCGGTGGCGAGGCACAGGCGCGTCTGTGGACGGCAGACTCCCAGAATGGACGCGAGTAAGGCGTTGTTCCGGTAGGGCGTTTCGATAAAGATCTGCGTCGACTGATCCACCCGGGAGAGTTCCTCCAGCCGCAGCAGCGCCACTTGGCGCTCCTCCGCGGCCACCGGGAGATAGCCATGGAAGGCGAAGTTCTGCCCGCCCAAGCCAGAGCCCATGAGGGCAAGCAAAATCGACGAAGGGCCCACCAATGGCACCACCCTAACACCGCGCTCCTGGGCAAGTGCCACCAAGTCGGCGCCGGGGTCGGCCACGGCTGGGCAACCGGCCTCCGACAGAAGGCCCCAGCGCTGTCCCGCTTCCAAGGGGGCAAGTAACTCAGGCAAGGCGCCGGCCGGGGTGTGTTCGTTCAACTCCTGCATGGGTACGCTGCTCATGGGGCGCCCCAGCCCAACGGCGCCCAGAAAGCGCCGGGAAGTGCGGGCGTTCTCCACGATGAAGCCGTCCAGGGTGGACAACAGCAACAGAACGCGGGCAGGCAATTGCCAGCCCAGATCCGCCTCAGAGAGTGGGGCGGGGATCAGATAGAGCATTCCCATGTTCATGTAACTTCTCTGCTAAGCTTTGTAAACAATTAATGTAATGGTAGTAAATCAGATTTCGGCAACCGCTAAAAAAAGGCGGCCCGCAGCGCGGCGCTCTTGCGCCGCCGCCTTTGCGCTAGCCTTGTTTCTATAAAGCACGTGAGAAAAGCAGTGTAGAACATTAATTAATAGACAAAATAGGCGATATACCGAAGCTCAACAGCAGCCCCGTCAACGCGATTAGCGGCAGTCCAATAAGCGCGGTCGGGTCCTCGGAGGACACCTGACGCAGCAGGGCGATGCCGAGACCCTCCGCCTTGGCGCTGCCCGCGCAGTCATAGGGCTTTTCCGCCAAGAGATAGGCCTCGACGAGCGCGGGCGAAAGTTCACGGAACCACACCTGGGTGCTGACCACGGTGCGCTCCAGGCGACCGCTGGTGGCATCGAACAGGGCCAGCGCGCTATGGAATTCCGCGCGACGGCCGCTGGCGGCAAGGAGTTGTGCGCGCGCCCGTTCGTGGTTACCAGGTTTTTCGAGCCACTGGCCGTCCACCTCGGCCGTCTGGTCAGAGCCGATGATGAGGCAGTCGGGGCACTGCAGCGCTCCAGCTTTGGCCTTGGCCTCAGCAAGGCGCAGGGCGGTGGCGGGGGCGGACTCGCCGGGTAGAACGGTCTCGTCCACCTGCGGCGCCACCTGGGTAAAGGGCAGGCGAAGCCGTTCGAGCAGTTCGCGCCGGTAGATGGAAGTGGAGGCCAGTACGAGGGGAGTGGAGGTCACGGGGTAAGGTTTTGACAGGGTTAGATAAAAATACTATCATGCGCGGTTTATGTCCGGCGATAAGGTGGGTGTGATGGATACCGACGGGCCCGTACTGATCGACCCGCGCCAGTTTGCGCGGGCGCGGTCGCACTTCGCGGCCATTTTTCCGGCGGCTTCCTTATCCAGGCTTGAGGATGTTCTGGCTAGCAGCGAGGGTTCGGTGCAGGTTCTCGTCGATGGTCATCTCGACGCGTATGATCGGCCGTCGCTGCGCGTGGTGATTAAGGGCTGCGTGGAACTTGCGTGTCGGCGGTGCCTAGCGCCGATGGCGATTACGGTGGCTTTGGGGCGGGAACTTAGTTTCGTGGAGGGTCTCTCCGAGTTTGAGCCGAGTGCCGAACAGGAGGGCGACGATCGGGATGTTCTGCCGCTAGTGGCGCAATTGGATCTGCGGGAGTTACTGGAAGAGGAAATACTGCTCACCCTTCCTATGGCACCCAGTCACGGCCCTGGGAAGTGCCCGAATCGGGTAGAGGTTTCGTCGGTGCGGGGCGATGGTACGCGAGTGGCGGTGTTCTCCAAATTGGGCGAAATGCTCTCGGCGGTCCCCGGTGGGGATGCGGGAGATTCGGGAATTCGGGAAAAAAAGAACGCGGGTGACTAACATTTTTATCGGACGGTGCGCGGACCTAGTGTCCCAAGCCCGCCCGGATTCGAGGAGTTGACGGAACATGGCTGTTCAGCAGAACAAGAAATCCCCCTCCCGGCGCAACATGCGTCGGGCCCACGACTTCCTGACCAACCCGCCGTTGGCTGTCGAGCCGACCTCCGGTGAGGTACACCTGCGCCACCACGTTAGCCCCAGCGGCTTCTACCGCGGAAAGCGCGTCGTCAAAGCCCGCGAAGAATAACCAAGGCGAGGCGGGCGGGGGTCTTTACCTGTTTCGCCGCGATAGACCGCTTGACTCACTCTCGTTACAGGGTACGGCGGATGCCGGAGGCTTTGTCGCGCCGGCCGCTGGGTAGCTGATGGCTTCGACCATTGCCCTCGACTGCATGGGCGGCGATCACGGCGTAAGCGTCACGGTAGCCGCTGCTGCCCGGTTTCTTCTGCGCAACCAGCAAGCCCAACTGATCCTAGTGGGTCAGGAAGCGGCCATCGCGTCACAACTGGGCCCGCAGGGCCTGCGCGGACACCCGCGCGTGCGGGTGGTGCACGCGGAGCAGGTGGTGGGCATGGACGAGGCGCCCGCATCGGCTCTTCGCGGCAAGCGCCAATCGTCCATGCGTAGCGCCATCAACCTCGTCCACTCAGGCGAGGCGGGAGCCTGTGTGAGTGCAGGTAATACGGGTGCGCTCATGGCCATGGCGCGGTTCGTCCTGAAGACACTGCCCGGCGTGGAGCGCCCGGCCATCGCCTCCTGGGTCCCCACCCTGCGGGGTCGCTCCTGCGTGCTCGACCTAGGGGCGAACGTCGACTGCCAGCCCTTGCACCTGTTGCAGTTCGGCATCATGGGCTCGGCGCTGTTCAGTGCGGTGGACGGTAACCCGCGTCCAAGCGTGGGGTTGCTTAACATTGGCGAGGAAGAGATCAAAGGCAACGAGGTGGTGAAGCAGGCCGGTGAACTGCTCAAGGCCTCTGCGTTGAACTATTTCGGCAATGTGGAGGGCGATGACATCTACAAGGGCACCACGGACGTGGTGGTCTGCGATGGTTTTGTCGGCAATATCTTCCTCAAGTCATCGGAGGGCCTTGCCCGCATGCTGGCGTCCTACTTGCGCGAGGAATTTCAGCGCAACCTCTTCACGCGGCTCTCCGCCCTAGCTGCACTCCCGGTAATCAAGGCCTTTCGCCATCGGGTCGATCCGCGCCGCTACAACGGTGCGAGCCTGCTGGGCTTGCGCGGTGTGGTGGTCAAGAGTCACGGCTCGGCGGATAGCCACGCCCTGGAAATGGCCATGAGCCGGGCTTGGAACGAGGCGAGCGGTGGTCTTCTGCAGCAGATCGCCGACCGGTTGCAGGGGACCGTGACCGCTACACCGGGAGCATCCTGAGATGTTCTCCCGCATCCTCGGCACGGGCAGCTATCTTCCACAACGCCTGGTGACCAATGCCGAGTTGGCCCAGCAGGTAGACACGAGCGATGAGTGGGTGCGCTCGCGCACCGGCATTGCCCAGCGCCACATCGCGGCCGATGATGAGTGCACGAGCGACCTGGCCCTGGAGGCCTCGCGCCGAGCGCTCGAGGCCGCCGGTATCGAGGCCAAGGATCTGGGCCTCATCATCGTCGCCACCACAACGCCGGACATGATCTTCCCGAGTACCGCCTGCATACTTCAGGCGAAACTCGGCGCGCGCTCCGGCGCCGCCTTTGATGTCCAGGCCGTGTGCAGCGGCTTCGTCTATGCGCTGGCGACGGCCGACGCGATGTTGCGCGGCGGCGCCTGCCACTACGCCCTGGTGGTCGGGGCAGAGATTTACTCGCGCATCCTCGACTGGAACGATCGAGGCACCTGCGTGCTTTTCGGCGACGGGGCGGGGGCGGTGGTGTTGGCTGCCGGCGACCAGCCGGGCATACTGGCCCAACACTTACACGCCGACGGCGCGCACCGAGAGATCCTTTGCGTACCCGGGACCGTGGCCAACGGCGCGGTAAGCGGCCACCCTTTCGTCACCATGGAAGGCGGGGCGGTTTTCCGTTTTGCCGTGCGCGTATTGGATGAGGTGAGCCGCGAGGTTCTCGCGAGCGCCGGCGTGGGCGTCGACCAAGTGGATTGGTTTATCCCGCATCAGGCCAATGCGCGCATCATCGAGGCCACGGGCCGCAAACTTGGGCTCGGGCCGGAGCGCTGCATCGTCACGGTGGACCGCCACGCTAACACCTCGGCCGCCTCCGTCCCGCTAGCGCTGGACCTCGCCGTGCGAGATGGCCGCATCCAGAGCCAACACCATGTGTTACTCGCTGCGGTGGGCGGGGGATTCACCTGGGGCGCGGTGTTGCTGAAATGGGTTTGAGGAACTGCAGATGAGAGTCGCATTCATTTTCCCGGGTCAGGGATCCCAGTCGGTCGCAATGATGACCCCCTACGAAGGCTTGCCGGCGGTGCGCGACACCTTCGACGAGGCCAGTGAGGTGCTCGGACAGGATCTCTGGGCTCTGGCCCAGGAGGGGCCCGAAGACGCACAGGCCCGCACCGTCAATACGCAGCCGCTGATGCTGGTGGCCGGCGTTGCGCTCTACCGCGCCTGGAAGGCCTTGGGTGGCCCCGATCCCCTGCACATGGCGGGGCACAGCCTAGCGGAGTACACGGCGCTGGTATGTTCCGGCGCGTTGGACTTGCGCATGGCCCTGCCGCTGTTGCGCTTTCGCGCCCAAGCGATGCAGGCCGCCGTGCCCGAAGGCACGGGTGGCATGGCCGCCATCCTCGGTCTCGAGGACGTCGTGGTCCGGCAGGTCTGTGCCGAGGCCGCTGCGGTGGGGGCAGTGGAACCGGCCAACTTCAACGCGCCGGGTCAGGTGGTCATCGCCGGCACCCTCGCGGGCATCGACGCGGCACTGGAATTGGCCAAGGCGCGCGGCGCGCGGCGTGGCGTGAAATTGGCCATGAGCGTGCCGTCGCATTGCAGCCTGCAGCGCGACGCATCCGAGGAACTGGCCGCGCGACTGGACGCCTGCCCCCTACGCGCGCCCCGGATCCCGGTGATCAATAATGCCGATGTGCTGGCGCAGACCGATCCCGTTGAGATCCGTGATGCGCTGGTGCGCCAACTCTACAGCCCGGTGCGTTGGGTGGAGACGGTACGCGCACTGGTTGCTCCCGGAATAGACGCGTTGGTTGAGTGTGGGCCGGGCGGCGTGCTGGCATCCTTGGCTAAGCGCACGGTTGAAGGCGTCACGATCGCCACCCTGAAGGACGCCTCGGCGTTCACCCAACTGCTGGGCGCGGCGCCCGCGGAGGAAGCCCGATGAGTGCATTGGAAGGTAAGCTCGTTCTGGTCACTGGGGCGAGTCGTGGTATTGGCCACGGCATTTCACTGGAATTGGCGCGGCAAGGCGCCACCGTAGCTGGCACGGCGACCTCGGCCGAGGCTGCGGCGCGCCTGGAAGCGGAACTGCAGGCGCTCTGCGGCAGGGGGCTGGGTTTGGTGGTCAACGTGAACGATGCCGCAGCCTGCACGGGGCTCGTGGAGTCACTACAGGCCAAGGCGGGGCGAATCTATGGTCTGGTGAATAATGCGGGCGTCACCCGTGACAACCTGCTTCTGCGGATGAAGGACGCCGAGTGGGACGAGATCATGCAGACCAACCTGCGGCCGGTGTTCGTACTTGCCCGCGCGGTGCTCCGCGACATGGTGAAGGCGCGTGAGGGCCGCATCGTCAACATCACCTCCGTGTCCGGCCAGATGGGCAACGCCGGGCAGAGCAACTACGCTGCGGCGAAGGCGGGCGTGGAGGGATTTACCCGCTCGCTTGCTCGGGAAGTGGGCAGCCGAGGCGTGACCGTGAACTGCGTCGCGCCGGGATTCATTGACACCGACATGACCCGGGCGCTGCCGGAGGCAGTGCGCGAGGGACTGCTCTCTCACGTGCCGCTCGGTCGGCTGGGCAAGGTGCAGGAAGTGGCCGCCTGCGTCGCCTTTCTGCTCGGTACCGGGGCCGCGTACGTCACTGGGTCGACGCTGGACGTGAATGGCGGCTTACACATGCGCTAAAAAAGCCCCTCGGGAATGGCACCGCCGCCCGGGGTAGATATTTGTTAAAATTCGTCGCTCGCATTGTCCCGGGTCTCGGGCCACCCTCGCCAGCAGCGGGGGGCGGTGCTTGCGTGCCGGGTTCATTCTTATAACCATGGAAGGCCAGTTGATGGAAAACCTCGAACAGCGTGTCAAGAAAATCGTCGCCGAACAACTCGGTGTGAACGAAGCGGAAGTAAAGCTCGAGTCCACCTTCGTCGATGACCTCGGTGCCGACTCACTAGACACCGTGGAACTGGTGATGGCGCTCGAGGAAGCCTTCGAGTGCGAGATTCCTGATGAGGAAGCCGAGAAAATCACCTCCGTCCAGCAGGCCGTGGACTACATCGGCACCCACCTCAAGCAGTAAGGGACGCCCTGACGGTCGTTTCCGTCGATCTAGCTTCCGGAGTCGATTTGTCTAAACGCAGAGTCGTTGTTACCGGCCTCGGCATCGTCAGCCCCGTGGGCATTGGGGTTGCGGAGTCGTGGTCCGGCATCCTGGCCGGAAAGAGCGGCATCACGGCCATATCACGGTTCGATCCGAGCGCACTCTCCTGCCACATCGCGGGAGAAGTGAAGGGCTTCGAGGTCACGCGCTACCTGCCTGCCAAGGAGGCGCGCCGCCTAGATACCTTCGTTCACTATGGAACGGCGGCCGCAGCTGAGGCTGTCAAGGATTCCGGCATCGAGGTCACCGAGGCTAACGCCGAGCGTATCGGCGTGAACATCGGCTCGGGCATCGGCGGGCTGCCCATGATCGAGAACACGCACCGGGACCTCATGGAGAGTGGGCCCAGGCGCATCTCCCCATTCTTCATTCCTGGCACGATCATCAACATGGTTTCGGGGACGGTGTCCATCTTGTTTGGCCTGAAGGGCCCCAACATTGCCATCACCACGGCCTGCACCACCTCGACGCACTGCATCGGGGAGTCGGCTCGCATGATCGCCTACGGGGATGCCGATGTGATGGTGGCGGGCGGGTCGGAGTCGACCGTGTCGCCGCTCGCGGTCGGCGGGTTCGCGGCTGCGCGGGCACTCAGCACGCGCAACGATGCGCCGCAGGCTGCCAGCCGTCCCTTCGACCGGGACCGCGACGGTTTCGTTCTGGGCGAGGGATCCGGGGTCCTGGTCCTGGAGGAATATGAGCACGCCCGGGCGCGCGGCGCGCGCATCTACTGTGAACTGGTGGGTTACGGCATGAGTGCCGATGCGCATCACATGACCGCGCCCTGCGCCGATGGTGACGGTGCCCGGCGGGCGATGGTCAACGCCTTACGTGATGCGCACCTCAACCCCGATGAGGTAGCGCACATCAATGCGCACGCAACCTCGACCCCCTTGGGCGATATTGCTGAGACCATCGCCATGAAGCGCTGCTTCGGCGAGCATGCCCCGCGCATCGCCGTAAGCGCGACGAAGTCCATGACCGGCCACCTCCTCGGTGCTGCCGGGGGGATAGAGGCGGTGTTCACCGCGCTAGCACTCCGGGATCAAGTCGTGCCGCCGACGATCAATCTGGATAGCGCGGATTCCGAGTGTGATCTGGATTATGTCCCTGGTGCGGCCCGGCCCCTTCAGTTCAAGGTGGCCATTTCAAACTCTTTCGGCTTCGGCGGCACTAATGCCACCTTGGCCTTTGCCCTGATCTGAGCGGGGCCGCGTCGGGCACACCCTCATCCCGGCGCCGAAAAATCCTCGGGAGGCATGAGTAAATGGCTGCGGGGCTACGCGGCACTCGCTGGCGGTCCTTGGGCCTGGTCCTGCTCCTTCTTGCGGCGGTGCCGGTCTGGCTCCTCACCTTCGCCTTCAATCCGGTGGCCGTCCCGCCGGCAGCCCGCGATTTCGTGGTGGAGAAAGGTGACAGCCTGCGTCAGGTGAGCCGCGGGTTGGTCCTCTCTGGCGTGCTGGGGGAGGGCCTCAGTTTTACTTGGATGGGCCGCCTGCTTGGGCGTGCCAGCCAACTCAAGCCCGGCAGCTACGCGTTGCCTGAGCGAATCCGCCCCATCGATCTGCTCGACCAGATTGCCCGCGGCGATGCCGCGCCCACACAGGTCATTGTTGTGGAGGGCTGGAGTTTTGCCCAACTACGTGCGGCGCTCGGTGGTACGGCGTTGCTAAGGCACGACAGCCAGGCACTCTCCGAGGGAGAGATACTCCTGCGTATCGGCGCCGCTGAAGAGCGCGCGGAGGGGCTCTTCTTCCCGGATACCTATTTCTTCAGCCCTGGCTCACGCGACCTGGATTTGTTCTCGCGCGCCTACCGCCGCATGCAATTGCGCCTGCAGACGCTCTGGAACGAGCGTGCGCCCGGGCTGCCCTATGCCACGGCGTACGAGGCACTCGTCATGGCCTCTTTGGTGGAAAAGGAAACGGGGCGGGCGGAGGATCGCGCGCTGGTGGCGGCGGTATTTCTTAACCGGCTCTCGCTGCATATGCGGCTGCAGACGGACCCGAGCGTGATTTATGGCCTGGGAGCGCGTTACGACGGCCACTTGCTGCGCGCGGACCTGGAACGCGACACACCCTTCAACACCTATACCCGAGCCGGCTTGCCGCCGTCCCCCATCGCCTCGCCCGGGCTAGCAGCAATGCAGGCGGCGCTGCATCCAGCTAATTCCAAGGCGCTGTACTTCGTGGCGCGAGGGGACGGCTCCTCACAGTTTTCGCGCAATCTGAGGGAGCATAATCGGGCTGTTCAGCAATACCTGCGATCGCCCTAGGGGAGGAGTTTTGGCGGGCCATCTGATTACCTTTGAAGGCATTGACGGAGCGGGAAAGAGCACCCACCTGCGCTGGCTAGCCGCTCGGCTCGAAGCGCAGGGCTTGCCAGTCACCGTGTCGCGCGAACCCGGTGGCACGGCTCTAGGCGAGCGGCTGCGGGATCTGCTGCTCCAGCCGGGGACGGGCATGGATCCGGAGACCGAGGCGCTTCTTGTCTTTGCGGCCCGCCGCGAGCACCTCGCTCAAGTAATCCTTCCCGCGCTCGCGCGCGGGAATTGGGTGCTGTGCGACCGCTTCACCGACGCGACCTTTGCCTACCAGGGCTACGCACGCGGCGTGAGCCTGCAGAAGCTGCGCCAGCTCGAGCGTTGGGTGCAGGAGGAGTTGCGTCCGGACCATACGCTCGTCTTCGATCTGGATCCCAGCATCGCGGGTCGCCGGGCGGGCGCGGTGCGAGAACCGGACCGCTTCGAGTCGGAGCAGGAGGCGTTCCATCGCCGCGTGCGGGAGGGCTATCTGGCCATTGCCCGAGCAGAACCGGCGCGGGTGCATGTGCTCGATGCCTCGCTGCCGCTGGAAGATATTCAGAAAAGACTTGAAGAAGTGATAACAAAGCTATGTAGCCTATGAGTTATCCATGGACTTCTGAAGCCTGGAGACAGATCCGGCTGCGGGCGGGCCAAGGCCCCTGCGCGCTGCTCTTGACCGGGCCGCGCGGGGTAGGCAAGCGCGATTTGGCCAACCGCGCGGCGCAGGCTATGCTGTGCGCCCAGGCTGCGGAGGATGGGCCAGCCTGCGGAGCGTGTTCCAGCTGTCGGCTATTTTTAGCGGACAACCATCCGGATTTCCGCCGATTAGCCCCGGAGGAGGACCTGGTGGAGGCTGGGGACGAGGCGCCGACAGAGGCCAAGCCCGCAGCCTCGCGCTGGATCAAGATCGAGCAGATCCGCGCATTGAGCGAGTTCATCCACTTGAGTTCGCACCTGCGGGGCCTGCGTGTCGCGCTGGTGGAGCCGGCAGAGCGCATGCAGCATGCGTCGGCCAATGCTCTGCTGAAGATGCTGGAGGAGCCGCCCGCGCAGATGCGCTTTCTGCTCGTCTCCGACAACCCCAGCCGCTTGCTGGCCACCGTCCGCAGCCGTTGCGTCAATATCCGCCTGCGGCTGCCGCCCGCGGCCGAAGCGCGGGCTTGGCTGGCCAGTCAGGGCACAGCGCAGGCACGCTTGGCATTGGCTCAGGCGGGCGATGCGCCGCTGGCGGCGCGTGATCTGGACGCCCCGGAGTACTGGGAGCAGCGCCGAATGCTCTTGGGTGCGCTGGCGCGCCGACCCGTGGATGCCTGCGCCATCGCCGAGGGCATAACGGCCCCGCTACTGGCACCACTGTTGGGACATCTCTGGCGCTGGTGTTACGATCTCTACAGTCTGCGGTTGGGCGGACGCATCCGCTATAACTCGGACAGCGCTCAAATTCTCGCTGTCATCGCCGATAACATCTCCGTGAACGAGTTTTCTGAATTCCTGACTCAGCTGGTACAGGCCCAGCGCAGCGCCGAACATCCGCTCAACCCGCGGCTCGCGGCCGAGCAGCTACTGCTGCGCTACGCCCGGGCAGTCCAGGGTGCCAGCTGAGGCCGCCAGCGTGGGTGAAGCGCCAGCCCCGGCCCACCGGCCAGGAGCTATCCGCCTCAACATCCGCGACAAGGCCATCCTCTATGCCGCTTACATGCCTTGGGTACAGGGCGGTGGGCTCTTCATCCCGACGGCCCGGGTGTACCGCTTGGGCGACGACATCGTGATGCTGATCAGCCTCATGGACGATCCCGCCCAGATCCCCGTGGTGGGCAATGTGGTCTGGATCACCCCAGCGGCCGCCAGCGGCAATCGGGTCCAGGGCGTCGGGGTGCAGTTTCGCGAAGACGAGAATGGGACACAGGTGCGCGCGCGCATCGAGCAACTCCTCGCCGGTCAACAGGTCTCGCGTCCGACCCATACGCTCTGAGGCCGCTTCGGGCATCATCGGCGTTCACTCAAACCCTGGCAGGTCCGTGGTGCTGGTCGATTCCCACTGTCATCTCGATTTCCCCGAACTTCTGAGCGACCTCGATGGCGTGCGCCAGCGCATGGTCCTGGCCGGTGTGCGGGAGGCCCTGTGCGTGAGCGTCACGCTGGAGACCCTTCCCCTGGTGCTGGACATTGCGTCGCGTTGCCCGGAGATCCTCGCCTCCGTGGGCGTCCATCCGGACGAGCCCGACGCCACCGAACCGTCCGGGGAGCAACTCGTGGATCTGGCGCGGCACCCGCGCGTGGTGGCCATCGGCGAGACTGGACTGGACTACTACCGAAACCCGGCGCATGCGCCCATCCAGCAGGCGCGGTTTCGAACCCATATCCGCGCGGCCCGCGCCTGCCAGTTGCCGCTCATCATCCACACGCGCTCGGCCGGTGAGGACACCCTGCGGCTGTTGCGGGAGGAGGGGGCGCAGGCCGTGGGCGGGGTCATTCACTGTTTCACCGAGACCTGGGACTTTGCCCGCGAGGCGCTCGCCTTGGGCTTTTACGTGTCCTTTTCCGGGATCGTGACCTTCCGTAATGCGGCGGCGCTGCGCGACGTGGCACGCCAGGTACCGCTCGACCGCTTGCTGGTGGAGACGGATTCGCCGTACCTGGCGCCCGTGCCGCACCGCGGCCGGAGCAACGAACCGGCTTTCGTGCGCGAGGTGGCCCAGCAGGTGGCTGAGGTGCGGGGGCTTGGGCTCGAAGTGCTGGCCCAGGCCACGACGGAGAACTTCCACACCTTGTTCCGACGGCGCTGAGGCTTCGCGGGCCTGGGCTATACTGCGCGCGATGGGGGCCTAGCCCCCAGGTAGGTTTTCTCCGGAGATGACCCATGCTGCTTATTGGCACGCCCAACAGTCCCTTTGCTCGAAAAGTCCGCATTCTCATGCTAGAGAAGGGCATCGCCTTCGACGAAATCACCGAGATGCCCTCCGCCGAGGGCAACCGCGTTGCTACTTTCAACCCGCTGGGTAAGGTGCCCGTGTTGCGCACCGACGACGAACGCAACCTGTTCGATTCGGCCGTCATCGTCCAGTACCTGGAGACCTTGCCCCCACGCTTCCACCTGTTGCCCGAGCCCGACGCCGAGCGTATCGAGGTGCTGCGTTGGGAGGCCCTTGCGGACGGCTGTATGGACGCCATGGCCCTCACTATCGCCGAGGGGCGCCGCGCGGATCCGCAGCAACGCAGCGCGCAGTGGATAGCCCACCAGCGCGCCAAGATCGACCGTGCCGTGGCGGCTATGGCCCAGGAATTGGGCGAGCGGACCTACTGTCATGGGGAGCGATTTTCTCTGGCCGATGTCGCTGTCGGCTCCTGCCTGGGCTTTCTGGACCTGCGTTTTCCGGACGTCGCCTGGCGCACGAACGCTCGCCTGGTGGCGCTCTTCGAGCGGCTGTGCGCGCGGCCGAGTTTCGCCGCCACCGTGCCGCCCGGTCCGTGACCCGCCGCGAAGCTCCGGAAGTCATCCGCTTGGGCGTGGCTGGGCCCAACTGGCGCGATGCCTATCACCTGCTGCTCACCACCACTTGGCCGCGCCTGTTGCTGGTGTTCCTGGGCATGTACCTGGGCGTCAACTCCTGCTTCGCATTGGCCTATTTGGCGACTGGAAACAGCATAGAGAACGCTCATTCAGGTTCTTTCCCCGACGCTTTTTTTTTCAGCGTGCAGACACTAGCCACCATCGGCTACGGATACATGTATCCCAAGGGCCTGGCCACTAACGTCCTGGTGGCGCTGGAGTCCCTGTGCGGGGTCGTGGTCTTTGCGCTTTTCACCGGACTGGCCTTCGCGCGCTTTTCCCGGCCCACGGCCCGAGTGGCATTCAGCGACCTGGCGGTTGTAACCGCCTTTGACGGCGTGCCCACGCTCATGCTCAGGGCCGCCAACCAGCGGCGCAACCAGATCCTCGAGGCGCAGGCCCGGCTGACCTTCCTGCGCGACGAACGCTCGCGCGAGGGCATAGCCATGCGTCGCCTCCATGACCTGAAACTGATCCGGGACGCGACGCCCGTGTTCGCCTACACCTGGATGATCATGCACCGCATCGATGAGTCGAGCCCGCTCTTTGGCTTGAGCCCCGCCGACCTTCAGGAATTGGGAGGCATCATCATTGTTTCGGTGGCTGGACTCGACGATGCCCTGTCGCAGGCGGTGCATGCCCGTAAACTCTACGAGGCCGATCAGTTGCGCTTTGGGCAGCGTTTCGTCGATATCACCTCTCGCGACGCGGAGGGCAGGCGCTACAGCGACTACCGACGCTTGAGCGAAGTGGAGACTAGCTAGCGCAGCGGCCTTGACGCGCAGGGCATTCGGCTGACCCTGGACGATCACGGTCATGCCGGAACCCGCAGCCCAAAAAAGTAGTGCAGCCTAGAGGGCCTCGGTCCTCGGCTGGGGCTGGGCCGCGAGTCCCTGGGCGAGCACGACGAGGCCTGCACCTTGCTGTTTGGCGCGACGCTTGGCACTCGCCGCGGCCGAGGCAACCTCCTCGGCGCTCACATACTCCCGTCCCTCGGCGGCAACCGCTCCGGCCGAGAGCGTCGTAATGGGAAAAAAGGTGTGGTTGCCGCGGCGGTCCTCGCCGGTTATGCCGCCGCGCGCCAAATCCTTTGCGTCGAAGAGCGCCTGCACCGCGCGATTGAACTCCTCGAGAATGATTCGGCAGCGCCGTTCCCAATCCTCGCTTTGGAACAGCACGACGAAGTCATCGCCCCCACGTGACCCACGAAATCCCGCAGCGGGTCGCAGTGGGCCACCAGTGCCTGCGCCACCAGCTTGATCACCTCGTCGCCTCGCCAGTAGCCGTACTGATCGTTGAATGCTTTGAAGTGATTCAAGTCGAAGTAATAGGCGACGAAGGGGTGTCCCGCCGAGAGCAGGCGTTCAATATGTTCCGTGAGCGGTATGTTTCCGGGCAGGAAGGTCGGCGGATTGGCGTGGCGAGCGGCCTCCACGCGCACTTCGGTGACCGCAGCAACCAACGCCTCCCCGGTGCCTAGGCCCAGGTATTGACCCTGATCGCAGATGACAAAGCCTTCGGACAAATAGCGATGATCGGAACGAGTGAGCGTGCGCACTAGGGCCTCGATGGACGTGGTCTTGTCCACGATCAGCGGGCTGGGATTCATGAATAAAGTGCAGGCGCGGCGCCCGAAAAGTTCCCGGTGGTAGGGTCGGGAGAATCGGTCGACGAAGGCGCGGCGGTTGATCAGGCCCACGGGGGCGCCGGCCTGCACCACGGCCACGGCGTGGAGGTGGGCGTGCTCGCGCAACAGGCTCGTCAACTCGTCGTTGGTTTGGCTGGAGGTGATGGATGGGGCACTGGTGATCAACTGCCCCACCGTGTCCTGGCGCTGGGGGCGGCGCATTGCCTCCGGATAGACGGCGATCATGGCCGATCGCAGCACCTGCAGGGCCTCGGTGGGGATCTCGCCCGCCGGGTTGGGGCTCGGTTCGCCGAGCAGCCGTCCCTGCCCGTAGGCTACGCCCAGATCACGCAGCACCGCGAGTTCGCCTTCGACCTCGATACCCTCCGCCACGAGCCGAGAGGAGAGCACTTCGGCGAGTTGCACCAGAGATTTTACGATGCGGAATTTCTCCGGGTCCTGATCGATGCCGCCGACGAAGTAACGACCAATCTTCACCATCTCCGGGCGCAGCTCCGCCCACAGGCGATGGTTGGCTTGGCCCTCGCCGAAATCGTCGAGTGCCAGCGCGACGCCGGTCCCGCGCAGGTCGCGGAGCGCGGCCTGCAGCTCTGCGGAATTTGCACTGGATCCACGCTGGGTCAGTTCGACCACCAACCGGTTGGGGCTGAGGCCGCCTTCGAGCATGGCGCCCTCGATGCGCTTGTTTTCTCGGTGGCCGCGCAGCAGCGCGCATTCGCCCAGGTTCACAAACAGGCGCCCGGGCAACCCGTGCTCGGCAAAGGCGCGCACGCTCGCCTCGTAGCACGCGAGTTCTAGTTCCACGGTGAGGCCGGCCTGCCGCGCACTGGCGAATAGTGCGCGCGCGTCGGCGAGCCGAGTTCCCTCCGGCCCGCGGGTGAGTGCCTGATAGGCGAAGACGGCAGCGTCCTCGAAGCGCGCGATGAGTTGGAAGACCGGCTTGAGCAGGCCGCGCTCGAGCACTTCCTGGATTTCCATGTCCTGAAGCTTGCGCATGCGGTGGCTCTGGTGCTGTGAGGGTGCTGGGCAGCCGTGGAGCCCTGGCCGAGGGGTCGCAGTGGCTTGGTCGCACCGCAGGTCCGATCCTTACAGCGCTCTGTAAAAAAATCTGTCGCCAGGTCCAGCGCCCAGGCACCTGAGGGCGTCAAGGCCGGAGGGACACCCATGTCTCGGTGCGGCGGCCATCATAGGGACTTTTGCCGGCGCTTGCCATGGCCCGAGGAATCGGGGTGACGGGGACTTTCCCCGTGAGGGCGTTTGCGCGGCGGGAGAAGGTGGATTCAAACAGATTGAAAGAGATTTCATAAACAAATCGTTACATTGAATTATTGCGCTGCGCTTGCCCCCGTTTCGCGGAGCATCCCGTGCCGCGCTGCGCCCGAGCCTTGGCTCCGGCGAATCTCCTTCGCGCCCGTGCCCGGTATACTCGAAAACCGTATGCCCCTCTGCTCATTGGCTCTCCATGCTTGCTGCCCGCCGCCTAATGCGCCCGATGCTCCTCGCTGCTGCGAGCGTTGTGATGTTGATCCTTGCGGTCCTCGCCGGGGTGATCTTGGTGAAGCCCGCGCTGAGCGTCGCGCCCTGGCGCGACAACCTAGCCGCGCGGCTAGGCGAGGCGCTGGGCCGCCCTGTGCGCCTGGAGGGCCCCCTGGAACTCGTCCTCGGCCTGCAGCCACAGTTGCGCGTGGGTGGCTTGCACCTACCCAGCCCGGCGGGATTCTCCCAGCCCGAATTGGCTAGCTTGGGCGAGGCAAGGCTAGGATTGGACCTGCCCGCGCTTTGGCACCACCAGGTGCACGTGCGCGAGATCTCCGCCAGTGAAGTGCACGCGCATCTCGAGCGGAACGCTCGCGGCGAGTCCAACTGGACATTCGCCCCGCGCCCCGGGGCGGCGTCCACGGCGTCGTCCAGGCAATCGCAGAACCCGCCAAGCGCGCTCGACGTTGCGGTGGACCGGGTGCAACTGCTGCACCTAAGCGTGGACTACATCGCCGCTCCGGGGGCACCGGTTCGCTCCTTCGAACTCGACAAGCTGGAGATTTCGGCTGCTGCGGGGGCGCCGCTAAAGGGTGAATTGCGCGGTTCCGTCAACCGGAGTTTCCCCTATCGGCTGTCCTTCACCGGGGCGAGCCTACGGGAGATCCTGCAAGGGGAGAAGCCCTGGCCGGTAGCGGCAAGTCTCTCCTTCGCCGGCAGTACCCTGGTGGTGGACGGGCAGTGGCGGCCCAAGGGTACTGCTGGCGGAGTGGACTTGCGCTTTGGTTTCGGCAGCGAGGATCTATTGGAGTTAGAGCGCTTGCTGCAGACGCATCTGCCCCCGGTGGGCGCCGTGGGCTTGAGCGGGCATCTGCGCTGGTCACCGGGTCAGTTGGTGCTCGAGGAACTCGGTGGCGTCATGGGCGAAACCCGCCTGTCGGGGCAGTTGAGGGTGGATACCCAGGGGCCTCGCCCGCGTGTGTCGGGCCAATTGCACCTACCTTCCTTCGACTCGGCACCCTTCCTCCTCGGGCGCGCCAAGAGCCCGCGTACCGAGGCCTTGGACTTCGCTCAGATGGCGAATCTGCCCGTGGATTTACAACCCTTTGGTTTGATCGATGCGGACCTAGTTCTTGAAGTGGACCGGTGGCTTGGGCTGCCGGGGGACATTCGAGATTCGCGCCTGGAGATCAAGGTGAAGGATGGCCATTTGCGCGCGCCGGCCCGGGCCACCATCGCGCAGGTCCCGCTGGCCGGTGAACTGGAGCTAATCTCTCAGGCGGACCCTGCGCTGCATCTGGAGTTAGCCGCCGATCATACGCACCTGGGTGCGCTCGCCCTGCTGCTGGCAGGTCTCCACGGCATCGATGGCCAACTGCGGCACTTCGGGATCCGGGTAGACTCCGCAGGCCATACTCTGGGAGAACTGCTCGATCGGCTGCATGTGGACCTGCGCGTGGATGAGGCGCAGCTCTCCTACGGCAACGTGGAGGGGGCAAAGCCGGTGGCGTTCCGATTGGAGCGCTTTGCCGTGGGCCTGGCACCGGGTGGGCCTGTGCGCGGAGAAGCCCGCGGCGAATTGTTGGGGCAGCGCATCAGCGCGCTGTTCCAGACTGCGGCGCCTGCCCAGGTGCTTCGCACCGGCCGCTCGCCGCTCCACCTGAGTCTGCGCACGGACCAGGGGGCAAGCCTGAAGATTGCGGGTGAGGTGAGCGCACCGGGCGAGGCGCGTGGCAGTAATCTGCAGGTTTCTCTCGACGCGCCGCGCGCCTCGAGCGTGGCCGGCTGGCTAGGCTTGTCCTCCAGCGCCTCCACGCGGCTGGCATTGGGCGCTCGCATCGCGCTGCGCCCGACGAGTTGGGACATAACGCAATTCCATCTGCAGGTGGGGCGCAGCGCGATTGGCGGAGAATTCCACCGCACCGGGATTGGGGCTCGGCCGCTAATGGTGGCGCGCGTCGAAGCGCAGGTGCTGGACGTCCCTGAGTTCGAGGCACTCCTCCCGCCGTCGAAGCCCTCGACCGGGTCCCTGTTCGAGTTACCCATCCTGCCTGCGGGCGTGGATCTCTCGGATGCGGATCTGGTGGTGGGGATCAAGCGCATGGTGCTCCAGTCCACGGAGGTGACTGGTGCCACGTTCAGCGGCCACATCCGCGAAGGGCGCATGGCGGCCTCTCCCTTCGCTGCAACCATCGCGGGGGTGGGTTTTTCGGGGGCGGTGGGCGTCGATCTGCGCGGCAAGGTGCCCGAGGCGTCGCTCTGGCTGGCGGCCCAGGCCGTGGACATCGGTGCCCTGTTGCACCGGCTGCATATCGTTGACGGACTTGAAGCGCGCGTCAATCTGCTCAACCTTCAATTGACGGGCCGTGGGGCCCGCCTAGGCGAGATACTCCATCGTTCGTCGCTCTTGGCGGAGTTGGATGAGGGCAGCCTCACGCTGCGCCCGCCCGGCGGCGCCGGCGCGCTCTCCATCGCGCTCAAGCGCGGCAGCGCCCAGGCCGGTGCGGGGAAGGACGTCAGCGTGGACCTCGATGGCGCGCTCGACGGTATCCCCGTGGAGATCGCCATTCGTGGCCCGAGCCTTCCAGATTTCTTACGCCCGGGTGGGGACGTACCTTTCTCCGTGCTCGCAAGCGCGGCCGGCGCCCACCTGGGTCTGTCGGGCAAGGTGCGCCTGCCCATCTCGCAGCGCGCCGCGGAACTCACGCTGGAAGCGGGGGGGGAGAAGCTGGGTAGCCTCTCGACTTTGCTGCGCACCGAACTGCCCCAGTGGGGGCCCTGGTCACTCGGTGGGCGCTTTGTGACCGGCAACCAAGGCTATGAGATGCCCGACCTGCAGGTGCGGGTAGGCAGCAGTCACCTGCAAGGGCGCGGTGGCCTGAGTTTTGCCGGCCCGCGCCCGCGCCTGACCGCTTTGCTCACCGCTGAGCGCATCCAGCTCGATGACTTCCGCGGCGCAGCGCCGCCGGCCTTGCTCACGCCCGCGCCGCAGAGCCCGCGCGCGGCCACGAGCGTGGAGCAGATGCGCGCACGGGCCCGTGAGGAAGCCGAGCGGGGGCAGAGCCTGCTCAGCCGCGAGACGCTCTTGCGCCTCGACGCCGGACTCGACGTGGAGGTGCGGCAGGTGCTTTCGGGGGTGGATGCGCTGGGCGGGGGTACGCTGCGCCTGAAACTTGAGCGGGGCCGCTTGGAGATCGCCCCGGCCCGGGTGGACGTGCCAGGCGGGTCCGCCCTGCTGGAGGTGTCCTACGAGCCCCTGGATAACGCCGTGGCGGTGGACGCCCGGCTTCGGGTGGAGCGCTTCGACTACGGCGTGCTTGCCCGCCGCGTCCTTCCCGCGAGTGATCTGCAGGGTCTGTTCAGCCTCAACGTGGACTTGAAGTCCCGTGCCCCGCACCTCTACCAACTCATGGAGCGCGGCAGCGGACAAGTGGACTTCGCCGTGTGGCCAAAGAACCTGCGCGCCGGCGTGTTCGATCTATGGGCGGTCAACCTCTTCCTGGCGTTACTCCCTGCGGTGGACTCAGCGAGCCAATCGCAGGTGAACTGTGCCATGGGCCGCTTCGTGCTTCGCGATGGCAAGCTAACGGATGAGAAGATCCTTCTCGATACCAGCCGCATGCGGGTGGGCGGCAAGGGTCGGGTGGATTTTGGGTCGGAGGAGATCTACTTCCGACTCTCCCCACAGCCGAAGAATCCGCAGTTCTTCAGCTTGGAGACCCCTGTGGAAGTCACCGGCCACGCCACGGACTTCCACGTGGGCGTGGCCGGTTCGGAGATATTGAAGACCGCGGGGCGGTTCCTTGGCTCGCTCGTTCTGGCACCCATACGCAAGTTGATCGAGGGAAGCCTACCGCGCGACGGAGCGGATGTCTGTCAAGTGAAGCTTACCCCGACGCGCTGAACGCCCCGGCCCAGGCGCTGGGCCTCCTTGAGCGCGCCCGTCGTCCACAGCAATTCTCAATGTGACGCTTAGGTGGTCGGGGGGCTGGCGCTGAAAGGGGTTTGGGGCATCCGTTCAGAGTCTGCAGCAGTTCGTGGGCGTCCTATGCCAGGTAGACCCCGATGCGCTTGGGACTGGCATTGTGGCGC
>JANXRW010000092.1 GCA_025356655.1 Betaproteobacteria bacterium
GCCCGGGTTGCAACGATCCGCCCGGCCTTACGCGCCCTACGCACCCATCCCGTTCAGCAACCTGACTGTCCCGGAATCACCATCCCGGCGACTTTGCGCGTAGAAAGCCAGATTTACGCGCATTCCGGTAGCCGCTTACAATCAGTCACAGCTTACCGTTGGCCGGCCTGCTAGTGCCCGGCAAGCTCCAGGAGGAGGCCTTCAGCGCAACGAGCAAGGCGATAGGGGAAGACCTGCGCTCCGACCCGGAGTTCGTGGTGGCGTTGGAGCCGCTCATCGACACGGCGACCCTTGCCGCGATCCTCAACGATGCTTGGCTCAAGACCGCGGAAGCGGCCAAAAGATGGGCTTTAGCGGCGCTTGCTTGGACGCGTTAGTCGATGCGAGCGAGTTCGACTCGGATGCATCCAGGTCCATGCGGGGTCAGGCCCAAAGCGGTCGAGAAGGGGCTGCGCGATCTTGAGGCTTTTTCCGAAGGGAAGGCGCAGGTCGAGGCGGCCAATGGCATGGCCGAGCGCTTCAGCAACCCCCCTGCCCTTGAAGGTGGAGAAGGAGCCGCACAGAACGTTTTGTAGCGAATGGCTTACCTGCGGTAGGCAATTTCTTGATTGTTCCGTGTACGCCCCCCAACTGCGGGGTACATCAACCGGCTACTGCGCCCCCGCCTGTTTAAACCGGATCTCCATTTGTATGTAGCGGCGCCCCACGAGATCCATCGTATGGCTGATGGTTTCGCCGTCGTGGACGAATTCGACGGTATAACGCCCCCCCTGCGGCGGGGTCATGAAGAAGAGCGGTCCCTCACTCGTGGTTTCCATGAGCGCCACGCCGCGGATATCGCGCAAAGTGACCTTTACACCCGTCACATTCACCGCATCCTCGCCTGCGGATATGGAAAACTGCATCCAATATCGGCCCGAGAGTCGGTGCATGGCCTTGCGCTCGAGGGGGTCCGCGCCGCCGCTGATATAGGCCACGTCGCTCTGCTTGTGGACCTTGAGTTCAGGCAGTTCTTCCTTCGCAAGCGCGGCCGTCGAAATCAGCAGGGAAACCAGCAGGCAGTAGACAAATTTCATTGAAGGCGGCACTCCGCGGCAAGTGGATGGGGCGGCCGGATCCAGGCGGCCGTTGGGCGTGCTGATACTGACCAAAATCACCGTGGCCGTCAAACCACCCGCCGTGGTCCGGATGGACAGCCCGCATGAAACTACGATGACCCTGAAATTATCCCCGCATGACAGCGCGCACGCGGCACAGCGGGATCGTCCCAAGGACACACGCGACCCCCGGCGTCGGTGCGCTCCCGTCTCGGGGGCGCAGCGCTCTCCCGGTGCCGGGGCCCTGCCCCCCTTCCAGTGTGGGAATTAGGAAAACCGGTGCGGCGCAGCAGGCCGCGGCGACGGGCGCGCCAGACTAGTCGAAGCCGTATTTTAACATTTTTTTCACAATACTTGCCCTCACAGAAGTCTGTCGCCCACAATCCTGTCACATTCTTGTGACCAACCCGGAGTTCAGCCCAACGATGGGCTAGGAGGCGCGCACTCCGATGCGGTTGCGCCAAAAAAGCATGACCCCGGCGTGCCCAGGAGGTCTGGACCCGCAGTGCAGCAAATTCCCGACGCGCTGGGAGTGTCGTTTCGCAACTCGATTACCGAGGGGCGGAGATCAAAGCAGCAGTAAAAGACCCTCAACCGGAAACGGATGTGAGGCAAGCGGAGACCCCAATGAAAAGCTTAAAGCATCTTGTTCCCGCGCTACTGGCGGTTGCCACCGTGTCCGTCCCAACGGTCGCCTTTGCCGTCGACATCGTCACCCCGACGCTAGGCGCCAACTCCGATCTAATTTTCTTCGGAGACCATGATGGCGGTACCTTGCCCGTCTCCCTGGTCCTGCAGACCCTGGCCGAACCCGCTCCGGGAGCCGCCGCTGGGGAGAAAGACCTAACGGTGACGCTCCCCACGACCTTGAGCACCAGTTTCAGCCAGACCGTGGTGTTGTTTGAACCCGGCCACCCTGACCAGGTGAGCGACATCGTTCGCGTGTCGGTCAGCAATTTCAGTCTCGATCTGGGGATCCTGGGAAAATTCACCGTGCCGGTGATTAACGCGACGCTCAGTTCCGACACCGGCGTGCCCTTGCAGGCACCCGCGAATGCCATCTGGATGGCAGAAACAGGTAAACCGCAGGATATCACCCAGGCCGTCTTCGGCTCCGCCACGGCGCCCCTGCTCGCACAGTTGCCCTCGCTCCTTAGCGTTGCATTTCCCGCCTATGCGGACTTCGTCACTCTCGCTCAGCAACACTTGGGCGTCCACCTCTGGGTAGCGTCCGACGTTTCCGACGTGCCCGAACCCGAGTCCTTCGCGCTGATGGCTGCCGGCTTGGTCGCGCTCGGTGTGGCAACCCGTCGCCGCTTGGCTTGGGTCTGATTCCCTGCCGGGATTACGGGACGGCGAGCGCCGTCCCGTCTTATTTCAGGCAGACAGTGGGCCTGGTACGTAGTAGCGTGGTGGGGTGTCCAGCCCCACCATTTTTTTATCCGGCCGCAGAAGCGGCGTCGGAGTAGAGGAAGCAGGCGACCTCGTGCGTGGCAGACACGGCCGTGGTACTCGGATAGGACTGCGCACAGACGGGCATCGCCTTGGGGCAGCGCGGATGGAAATGGCAGCCCCGGGGTGGATTCACCGGCGAGGGCATCTCCCCTTGCAGCCGGATTACCGGCCCACGGCCCGCCCGATCGATCGCCGGGGCGGCCGACAGAAGCGCCTGCGTGTAGGGATGGCAGGGGTTGCCCAAGACTTCCTCCGTGGTGCCCGTTTCTACGATTCGACCCAAATACATGACGGCGACTTCGTGGGCCAAAAATTCGACCACGGCAATGTTGTGCGTGATGAAGAGATAGGTCAGCCCTAGGCGCTGCTGCAGGTCTCCCAGCAGATTCAGGATTTGTGCTTGGACAGACACATCGAGTGCGCTTGTGGGTTCGTCGCACACGATGAGCCGAGGTTCCACAGCCAACGCGCGTGCAATTGCGATGCGCTGGCGTTGCCCGCCGGAAAATTCGTGCGGGTAGCGCATCTTCATCTCAGCGGAAAGCCCCACCTGCCGCAGCAGTTCGTCGACCCGCACCGCACGCTCCTGCGCGCCGATTTCCGGCTGCAGCGCAAGAATACCCTCCTCCACGATCTCCGCGACGCGCATGCGCGGGCTGAGCGAACCGAAGGGGTCCTGGAAAATGATCTGCAGGTGCCGGCGCTGCGCCCGCAACGCCGACGGGGTGAGCGTGGCAAGATCCTGCCCCCCCAGCCTGACCTGCCCTTGCGTTACGGGTACCAACCGGAGGATGCCCTTCCCGACGGTCGTCTTGCCACACCCTGACTCGCCCACCAACGCCAGCGTACGCCCACGCGGCACCTGGAGGCTCACGCCGTCCACCGCCTTGACGTGGCCCACGATCTGCCTCAGCACGCCCCGGCGCACCGGAAAATAGACGCGAAGGTCGCGAACTTCCAGAAGCGGCGTCAAGGGGGCCGCGCGCGCAGGCTCCGCCAACCCCGGCAGATGCTCCGCCAGGGTGGCCATGGCCTTGGCTTGAGCGTGCAGGTGACAACGCACCGAATGGCCAGGGGAAATCTCGACCATCTGCGGCAACTCACTGCGGCATATGGCACCGGCGAAATCGCAGCGGTCAACGAACCGGCAGCCCGTGAAGCGCCCCGCGAGCGACGGCACCAAGCCCGGGATGACAGCCAAACGCCGACCGCGCTGCGCCGCCGCCGGAAGCGCCTCGAAGAGCTTACGCGAGTAGGGATGAGCCGCGTCCTTGAAGAATGCCTCGCGGGTAGCCACCTCGACGATTTGTCCCGCATACATGACCGCCACCCGCTGCGCCACCTCCGCCACCACTGCAAGGTCATGGGTGATGAGGAGCATCGCCATGCCCGTGTCGCGCTGAATCTGCGCCAATAGTTCGAGGACCTGCGCCTGTATGGTGACATCCAGTGCGGTCGTAGGCTCATCGGCGATGAGTAGCCGCGGCCCGCAACCCAGTGCGCCGGCGATCATCACCCGCTGTTTCATTCCACCGGAGAGTTGGAAGGCATACTCGCCCGCGCGCCGGGCCGGATCAGGGATACCCACCGCATGGAGGAGTTCCAATACGCGCCCCTTCACCGCCGCGCCCTGGAGCAACGTGTGGCGACGCAGGACCTCGGCGATTTGATCCTCAACCGTCGTGACGGGGTTCAGGCTCGACCCCGGCTCCTGGAATATCATCGCCATTCGCGCCCCACGCACCTCCCGCATGGCGGCCTCCGGAAGCCCCAGGAGGTCGACGCCCTGCAGGCGAACCGACCCGCTCGAGACGCGCCCTGCATCGGGCAGCAGACGCATGAGGGACAGCGCCGTCATCGACTTGCCGCATCCCGACTCTCCGAGCAGGGCCAGTGTTTCACCGGTATCGAGATCAAAACTGACACCGTCCACGGCGCGGATGGTCTGGTCCCCAACCTCCAGCACCGTGCTGAGATCGCGCACCTCCAAGAGCCCTTCGCGCGCCCGCATGGGATAGCCTCCTTCAGGCATGGTCGGTGGCCGTTGGCGCGCGTCGGCGCCGCAGCGGTGATTGGAAGCGCGGGTCGAAGGCGTCGCGCACGGCGTCGGCAAAGAGGTTGGCGGCGAGAACCAGGACGAACATGAACACGAAGGCCGCTGCGAGCGACCACCAGACCATGGGCTCCCGGGCCATCTCCAGGCGCGCATTGTTGATCATCGTGCCGAAGCTGATCATGGACGGGTCCACCCCCACCCCCACGTAGGAGAGCACGGCCTCGGCAAGCACCAGCCCGCTGAACTCCATCACGACGGAGATCATCACGATGTGCAGTACATTGGGCAGGATGTGACGCAACAGGATCCGCCAGTTGGAGACGCCGAAGGCATGCGCCGCCTGAATGAAATCGAGCTCCCGCAACTTGAGCGCCTCACCGCGCAGAAGCCTGCACAGGTGAGTCCAACTGGTCAGCCCCAGGATCATGCAGAGGAAGAGCAGGCGCACATCCGCGCGCTCGGTGACGGTTTCGAACAGTTCCGGGTGCTGGTCCATCCACACCTGGCTCAGCAGCACTGCGGCCGCGATGAGTAGTACCGAGGGAATGGAACTGACCGTCGTGTACAGGTACTGGATCAGGTCATCGACCCAGCCGCGGTAATATCCGGCCATGATGCCCAGGGCGACGGCGAAGGGGAGCATCACCAGCGTGGTCAGCGTGCCGATCACGAGGCCAGTGCGGATGCTTTTAAGTACCATGAAAAAGACATCGTGGCCCACCTTGTCGGTGCCAAACACATGGTAGCTATCGCTTAGGACCACTAGCGGTGTCAGCACGACCAGCATCAGTCCCACCGTCCCCAGCATGGCCCGCCAAGGAATATCCGTGTCGCCGTTGCGCAAGCCCCGCAACGCAGCCGCCAGCCCCTGCCGTTGGCTGCGAGCGAGACCGCAGGCTACGAGGAAGCTCAACGCCACCCAGATGATCAGGGCAAGCCCAGCGGCCCCCAGCGTGCGCTTGGCCACGTCGTCAGCCAACTGCCCGGGCGGATCCTTCAAATGGCTTCCCCCGTAGCGCAACCGAGGGTAATCGCGCACCGTGGTCCCATCGGCGCGGCGAAGGTTCTCCTTGGCGAAAGAGTAGGCTCCGAAAGGCGCGGAGTAGGTGCGTTCGCTGTGCGAACCGAGGGGGTCGACGAGGGCGTCCAGGGCGCTCGACACCTTGACGTCGTAGTTCACTTTGCCCGTGTGACCCGTCGTGGGAAGTGCCGTGCGGAAATGAATGCAGTCGAGCAGGCCAACCGCGACGAACACCGACAATACCAGCAGGGCGCACATGCCGTAGGCGCTCCGCGTGACCTTCAGCCAAGGCGAGCGCAGGTGCTCGCGATGATGGATGGATACCGCGGCGGCAAGGATTGCCAGCACCAGCACCAGCACCAAGGCATCGGTCCAAAGCAGGACGGGGCGGATCATCATTCCAGCCGTATGCGCGGGTCGGCCGCCGTGTAGGCGATATCCGTGAGGATGAGACCGACGATGTAGAGGAACGCCCCCAGGAAAACCATGGAGCGCACGACCGAGAAATCCTGCGACCGGATGGCGTCAATGGTGTAACTCCCCAACCCTGGGATCGAAAAGAAGGACTCCGTGATCAGGCTCCCAAGAAACAGCAAGGGAATGCTGGCCACCGTACCCGTCAGGATGGGAATCAGTGCATTGCGCAGCACGTGGCGCCTAAGCACAACGGCTTCAGACAATCCCTTCGAGCGCGCCGTGCGTACGTAATCCCGACCGATCTCCTCCAGAAAAATGGTACGGTACCAGCGCGTACTCGCGCCAACACCCCCGACGATCCCAATGAGCACCGGCAGCAGCAAGAACTTGAGCGTTTCCACACCGTCGCCAAACCCGGAGATCGGCACCAAGCGCAGCAACTTGCTGAGCAGATACTGGCCCCCGATGATGTAGAACAGCCCGGAGATGGACATCGCCGCGACACACAGGATCACACCAGTAAAATCCACGTAGGTGGCCCGAAACAGTGTTAGCAGAAGCGCAAAACTCACGTAAAAGGCTAACCCCACGAGAAACACCGGCAGGGCGATTGCCAGGCTGGGTCCCATGCGCATGCGGATCTCGTGCCGGATGTCCCGGCCGTCATCGGCCCGCCCGAAATCCAGCACGAACATGCTCACCGACTTGGCAAAAAAAATCGTGTCGGTAACGGCCGCACTACCCTGGGCCAGGGGGTCGTAGAACAGCGCTTTGTCGTAGCCGTGCTCCTCTTTCCAATGCTGTATGGCCTCAGGCGTCACCCGCTTCATGCCCAGTTGCATCCGTGCCATATCCTCCGGCGTATTGACGACGAAGAACAGGGCGAAGGTGATCAGATTCACCCCGATCAGGATGGGGATGGCGTAGAGAATCCGTCGCACCAGGTAGGCGAACATGGCAGGTCTCCTAGTGGTCGGAGGCGGGGGCTAGCGCGGCAGCGCGCTCGCGCCGCCGGTAGGCAAGCACCGCCGGCGCTAGCCCGGCCGCCAGGGCGGCCAAGCCTACCAGGACGGGCCAGATCACGGGCTGGTTCCATTGCTGGCGCAACTGCTCGCGCAAGGTAGCGTCCACGTGCAGATACTTCAAGCCCGTATGGGCCAGCTTATTGGGTTTGGAGTTGCCCACCCAGCGGTGTGACAGCGCGTAGTCCTTGGGATGAAACCCGAAGATCCAGGGCGCGTCACGCCGAAGCAGGTCCACCATGCGGTCCACGACCGCCTGACGCTCCGCTCCGTTGGGCATCTCGCGCATGCGCTCGAAGAGCTTGTCGAATTCCGCATTCGCGTAGTTCGACGCGTTCTCGCCGCTGAACTTGACTTTTCCCTGGCTGGAGAGAAACAGGAACAGGAAGTTCTCGGGATCGGGATAGTCGGCGTTCCATCCCCAGTAAAACAGTTGGGCCGTGCCCTTGCGAACTTTGTCCTGGAAGCGGTTGTAGTCCGTGTTGCGCATCACGAGTTGCAGGTCGAGTTTGGTGAACTGCTTGGTCAACCAATCTACGCGGGCCTTGCTCTCTGCCCCGGTCAGGGTGCTATCGAAGTTGATGGTCAGTGGTTTGCCCGTGGCCGCATCCACCCCGTTGGGGTATCCCGCGTCGGCGAGCAGTCGGCGCGCCTCGACAAGGCTACGCCGCTGCGGCGCCCCATCCCTCCACTCATAGACCAGGGGGTTGATGCCCGCCGCGCCGTCGCGATAGCCGAAGATGCCTGGCGGAATCGGACCCTGGGCGGCTATGCCACGGCCGTTCGCGAATATCGCGATGAATTCCTCCTGATCGATGGCGATGGAGATGGCTTGACGCAACTTACGCGCGCGCTCCGAGTCGCCGCCAACCACGGGGTCGAGCATGTTGAACCCGATATAGGAGTCACTGGTGTTGACGGAATTTTGTAGTCGCACGCCCTGAGCCTGCATGGCACCGGTGAGTTGCGGGTCCCCCGTGCCTGACATCTGGATCGTCTGATCAAAGTTGTCCGAGCTGATGCCCGAGGCATCGTAGTAACCCTGCAGGAATTTGTTCCAGTAGGGTATGCCCTCCTTTTCCAGGCTAAATACCGCGCGATCAAGGAACGGCATGGGCTTGCCCGCATCGGCCAGACGCCCCGCCGGTCCGTCCTCGGGCTCCCCATCCCCGGGGTAGGCCTCCTTGGTAAAATTCGGATTGCGCTCGAGCACCATCTGTCGGTTGGGATTATTCACCGTCAGCATGAAAGGCCCGCTGCCCAGGGGATACCAATCCAGGGAAATATTCCGGCGCGCAAGTCCCGCCTGCGAGTAGAAGCGGTCCGCCTCAGGCGGCATGGGAGCGAAGAAAGGCATCGCGAGCCAGTAGGCGAACTGAGGGTACTTGCCACGGATCTTGATGCGATAGGTGTAGCGATCCACCGCGCTGACCCCTGCGATGTCGAAATGCTCGAGGTCGACAAACGCCTCCGGCGGCTTGCCCTTCGTGGCCTTGCGTAACTGCGCGGCATAGTCGGCCAGCCCCACCACATGCTCCTCCATGAGGCCGAGGATGGGCGAATGCAGCCGCGGGTGGGCGAGGCGCTTGATCTGGTGAACGTAGTCGGCAGCGACGACCTCGCGGGACCCCTGCTCGGGAAGATCGGCCAGTTCATACACCCGCTCCATCTCCTGGGGAGTCAAAGACAAGTAGCGGGGCTTACCGGCCGCATCGACGGCGAACGCTGGGTGCGGCTGGTAGCGCATGCCGGGACGGAGCCGGATCTCGTAGAGGCTATACGCGATGCTGGCGGAGGGGGCGGCCTCGGCCAGTTCCCGGTCGGCGGCGTCGAAGTAGCGGGCCCGGGGCAGTTCGCTGGCGGCCAGCGGAATCAGTTCGTAGGGGCGGCGCAGATAGTGATACTGCAGGGGCGGCATGTAGATGTTGCCGATGAGCACGTACTCGTTTTCCGAGTAGGACTGAACAGGGTCCAGGTGCTTCGGTCGCTCGCTGAAGCCGCTGTAAAACGTGTTGGTACCTCGACCCGAAGCCGGATAAGGGTCGTTCCAAGGACCCGAACAGGCGCCGACCAGCAGCAGCGACAGAAGTAGGAGCAGGCGGGCGACAGAGTGCATGGGCAGAGTTTACCGCAAAGCGCGCCTGCGACGCGGCTTGCCAGAACCGGGTAGAGCACCGATATACTGCGCCCTATTCCATCACGGGGAGGTTGGCATGGGTTTCCTGCAGGACAAAAAGATTTTGGTGACCGGCCTGCTCAGCAACCGATCCATTGCCTACGGGCTGGCTCAGTGCCTGCATCGCGAAGGGGCGAAGCTCGCCTTCACCTATCAGGGGGAGCGCGTGCGCGACCGCGTGGTGGAACTGGCGGCCGAGTTCGGCGCCGAACTCGTCATACCCTGTGATGTCGCAGAAGACATTCAGATGGACGGCCTTTTTAGGACCCTGGGTGAGCACTGGGATGGGCTCGATGGCCTCATCCATTCCATCGCCTTCGCACCGCGTGAGGCCCTGGCCGGGGATTACGTGGAGGGCCTCGACCGGGAATCCTTCCGTATCGCCCACGAGGTGAGCAGCTACAGCTTCGGTGCCTTGGCCAAGGGGGCGCTCCCACTCATGCAAGGACGTCCCGCGTCACTGCTCACCCTGAGTTACCTGGGTTCGCAACGGGTGATGCCCAGTTACAACGTCATGGGCTTGGCGAAGGCCAGCCTGGAAGCCAACGTGCGCTACATGGCCTCCAGTCTGGGCCCGCGCGGGATCCGTGTGAATGCCATTTCCGCCGGCCCCATCAAGACCCTTGCGGCGGCCGGGATCGGCAACTTCGGGCGGCTGCTGGCCATCAACGAACGCACGGCTCCGCTTCGTCGCAATGTGACCACCGTGGAGGTGGGCAACGCCGGCGCATTCCTGCTGAGCGACCTCGCCAGCGGCATCACCGGCGAGGTGCTCTACGTGGACGGTGGGTTCAATACCGTCGCCATGGCGGCACTGGAATCGCCGGCTTAACTCCGATCGAGCTTTTGCGCGTCGATCTTCACCTCGGCCCGCGAGCGCAGGCTCGCAAGCCAGGCTGACATCAGTTCGCGGCTCTCCAGTTCGGAGAGTTGGCGCCCAAGCTTCTTGCGTTCAGCCACATCGACCTTCTCCGCCTCGATCACCTTGCTCACGCGATAGAGCAAATAACGGCCATCGAGGGTCGTGATGCCGGCGTAAGCGGGAACCTTGGTGGTGTCGATGCGGAACACCGCCTCGCGGGCTTCCGGTAGCATCGCCGCAGAACTCTCGCGAGTCAGGTTCGACGCGGTGGACCAAGCGAGGCTCACAGCGTTGCCCTTGCGCAACTGAGCTAGCGTCGCCTCGCCCTCCTTCTTGGCCAGCGCCACCGTCTTGTCGCGGACGAGTTTCTCGCGGATTTCCCCTTGCACCTCGGCTAGCGCGCGCTGGATCGACGGCTGGTGCTCGACGACCCGGGCGGCCAGCAGGACATTGGGCGAAACCTCGATCGCCTCGGTGTTGTGCTTGCGCTTGATCGCTTCATCGCCGAAGAGAGACTTCAGCAGCTTCTCCTGGTTGAGGAGCGGGAGGTCCCCGCCCTTGCGGGTGAGCCATCCACTTTGCTGAACCGAAAGCTTCAGCGAGTCGGCAGCGGGCTTCAGGCTGTCGGGCTGCTCGAAGACCAGATTATTGAAACTCTCCGCTGCTTCGGCAAATCGGCGACCCGCCTTACTGTGGCGCAGCTCTTCCTCGATCTTGCCCTTCAATTCGTCGAACTTCGGTGCCTCTGCACCGCGCACGGCGTCGAGTTTAATCACGTGGAAGCCGAACTGCGTTTCCACCGGACCTGCGATCTCACCCGCCTTGAGGCCAAACACGGCCTCATCAAAGGGCTTGGCCATGCGGCCGCGAGGGAAGTAGCCCAGATCCCCGCCGTCGGCGGCCGAACCCGGGTCCTCGGAGTTCTTCTTCGCCAGTTCACCAAAACCACCAGGGGCCGCACGCGCCTGCTGCAGCAAGCCAAGGGCCTTCTCACGCGCCTTCGCCTTGACCTCCGCTGCTGCGCCAGCCGGCACCGCCACCAGGATGTGGCTCGCCTTGCGCTCCTCGGCCGCCTTGAACTGGCTCTCGTGCTCGGAGAAGTACTGGTGGATCTCCTCCGGGGTCACGGTCAGTTGTTTCTGCACCCCTTCGAGGGAGAGGAGCACGTATTCGGCACGCACGCGCTCCGGCGTCTGCAACTCCGCCTTGTGCGCATCGTAGTAGGCCTGCACCTCGGAGGCCTCGACCGTCGCCTGCGCGCGGAATTGGTCCGGCGTAATTGTGGCTTGGCTCGTTTCCCGCGCCTGAAGCCGCAACTTGTATAGACGCTCCGTCACCACATCGGGCGTGTAGGCCGCCTGCGCGTAGAGCGCGCGGGCAGCCGCCATCGTGTGATCCTTGCGCATGGCCTGCTCGAAGCCGGTCTTGGACAGCCCCTGCGCCTTGAGCACCTCGTCGTATTGGGCAGCGGAAAACTTACCCGCAGCATCCTTGAAGGGCGCCATGTCGCCGATCAGCATGCGCAGTTCCTCATCGGTGACCACCAGCCCGGATTTCAGGGCCGCGCCGTAGCTCAGTCGTTCATCGATGATCTGATCGAGCACGAGACGTCGCACTTCCGGACTATCCAGCGTCGCTTGGTCTACCTCACCTTTCATCATGCGGCGCAGTTGTTCCTGGTGCCGCCTCAGCGCCTGCGTGTACTCGGGCATGGAAATGCGACTGCCCGCTACCTTCGCCACCTGGTCTGCCGAGTCCGTCCCGCGGAAGTAGTAGTCCACTCCGAAAAAAGCAAAGGGCAGCATAATCGCCCCCAGGATGAGGCGCACGAGGTACCGGCGGTTTGTAACAAAATCAAACATCGACTGCTACTCCAGGAAAGGGGCCGGGGCACGGGGCTCCAGCAGGGAGGAATCAGAACAAGGGGGCCCTGCTGGGACCTGCACAGAGGGAAGCACAGATAGACCAACCCTCCGGGCTGTCCGCACCAAAAGCTGCGGACCAGGATCGCGTCGCCTTTGCCGTGGACCCGCATCCAACGCCGCAGTAGAGCCCCAAGCTCCTGAGTTTACAGGACAAATGCCCTACCCGGGCTGGCTGTATCCTACCGGAATGCAGGCACCCGCGCAAGGCGGAGCTTTGGCCGGCCCCGCCTCAGCCACCGCCGGCCCGGAGCGCCTTGCCCAAGGCCATGAAGGCCGGAAGGGACACTGGGTCGTTCCCCACATTGCTGGCCACCGGATGTGCTGCGCAAGCGAGGTGATGCCGGCTAAAATCCGGTTCATAGGTCGGGCTCGATAGGGTGTGGGTTGTGTTGGAACTTCCCGCGATACCAGAGGAGTTCCGACCTTCCTCTCGCCCACCGCGTCCCGCACTTCGGCAGGGACCGATCCTTCAGACGCCCTCGCCGTTACCGGGACAATCTGCCCCACTGAACCTCAACGGTTGACGGACATAACACCTATGCTTGGCTGAAGGACACGCTCGAAAAGCTGCCGGTGTGGCCGAACAGCCGCATCGACGAACTCCTGCCGCTGCGCCGGCCGAAGCCAACCTGATCATCCCGATCGTCGCCGCAAGGTGCCTTGGCTGGACGCTTACGATGTAGGTGCCCGAGGCCGTCATGTCTCCCGGTGCCGAGTCAATTCGTAAACCAAGGCGATGCGCTCGCCGATCTCGGCAATGCTGCTGTTGATGCCAATGGATCGCGGATCGATCGAGCGATCCGCCTTGATACCATCGAGGAAACGATTCAGATCAC
The DNA here is from genome assembly GCA_025356655.1 of Betaproteobacteria bacterium. Classification (GTDB taxonomy): domain Bacteria; phylum Pseudomonadota; class Gammaproteobacteria; order Burkholderiales; family SHXO01; genus SHXO01. Next base: position 12,868 of record JANXRW010000092.1, read on the forward strand.
TCGCGATTCGTGGGGCGACGGCGATTCGAAGCTCGGGTACGAGAAGCTGCGACAAACGCAGCACGTCGTTCGCATGTTTGAGGATGTTCTTGCTGTCCACGAGCTCGCCCCTGGCTTGGCGTTCTCCCAGGTCCAGCCACGCGCTGGCCTTCAGGGGGATGAGCCTGTCCTCGCCGACCCAGGGCAGTCCATCCGCTTCGCGGCGGCCGGCGAGGACAAATGCGTAGTACGCTTCGTCGAGGAGGATGGCAGACAGGCTCGCGACGGCCTCGTCGATCGGAATGGGCGTGAGGTGACTTCCTTCGGCGAGCTTGATCCCGTCGGGCGCGCGACAGAATAACTCCAGCATGGCCGGGAAGCGTGGATCGGCCGGCTTCTGGAAACGGTAGAAGACGGGCTTGCCGGTAGCGCTCGCCTGCTGGACCTCATAGCCGCCCGCTTCGACGAAGCGCCAGAACACCACACCGAATTCCGGCCGGAGCACTTCGATGTGCAGGACGATGTCCAGGTCCTTTGTGGCGTGAAACTCAAGACCCGACCCTTCCATCGCGAGCGTCGCGGCCGTGCCACCGATCAGCACGAACTGATCGGCGTGGCCGACGAAGTGTGCCCGGAAAACGTCGAGTCCCTTCACCACGGGAAACGTCCTTTCAGTTCTTCGATCGCGAGCTGAATACGCTCGTCGGGATTTGCCTGCAGGCTGAGCGTCAAGGAGAGCGGATCGACGGACTCGCTGCCCGGGATAATCGTGGGGCTGTAGTGCCAGAGTTCCCATTCCCACGCGCCTGTCTGCGGCTCGGGTAGTTCCTCGATGCCGGCCTGCGTCGCCTTCTTCCACTGCGCCTGACTGATTGCATAGATCGGCCACTGCGGCTCAGTAAGCATCGAATATTGCGCCAATGCACTCTGACCCGCCAGCCGGACAAGGGCAGGATTCCACTTGGGAATCGGCTTTGCCCAGAAACGGCGCTTTACGGGACTACGCATCAAGGGCTTCGCCCGGTCCCAGGTCTCAGCGGCATCGCGTTCCGTGTGCAGCCATCGCGCCCTGCCCACGGTGCGCAATGTCGCGATGCCGGAGGCCGTGATCTCCTTGACTGCCCGGGAAAGCGTCATCGAGGTATAGCCGAGGTCGGCGACCACCTTGGCAGGTTGCCAGTCGGCACTCAACGGCTGTCGCAGCAGGATGGCGATCAGCATCGCCTGCGTCGCGGGAGCGAGTGCTGTGTCCTGCACAACTGGCGGCGTGCGAAAGTACTCGCGTAGGTCGATTCCAAGGTCCGGCAGGTAAAGCTGATTACCTGGCACTAGGAACGGCACCTTTTGTTCGATGAGTCGCTTTCGTTCATAGGACGCGAGAGCGGCAGTCACATAGACCACCGGAACGCCGGCGATCTCCCTCATCTTGGCGATCTGGCCGCGAACAATGACCAGACCCGGCTTTGCAGTCCGTTTTTCGATCGCGAGGAGAACCTGCCGATTCAGCAGCTTCAGCTCACGGACGTCGAAGGCGTCCAGCAGAAAATACGGCAACTGGCCGACGCCGGGCCACGCCCGAATCTCAGGGGTAAATCCCAGGGTCTCGTGCAGGTAAGCGCGGGCGGCGATGTCCACGGGACGCTTTGCGATGGCGAATTCTAACGTCATTTGTGCACGATAACACATGGCGTGTTATCGTGCACTATAACGTTACTTAATGATCAACCACCGATCAGGACAAGGCATAGGCAATTTACCGTCACGCAAGAAACCTGCCTGGAGGCAGATAACGCCCTGTTCCGTAGGGAGTTATCGCAAAACTTTCTACCGCCAAAGCCCCATCACCGACAGAGGGATACGAGACGCATGCTCATGCGCTCGAATTTTTACCGTCAGAAATACCGTCAGATAGAAACGGTACCCCTGGAGGGGCAAGAAAGCTGTAAGGCCACAAACTGCTTATAGAACAGAATGTTACTAATAAATGCAGCTCGTCGTTGACGATGTCATAAACATCATCAACAGCATATATAACGCATTGTTTTATATAGTTTTTCTACCAATGTGACTGACGCCACCTACTCCCACTCGATCATCAACGATCTTTCTAAGCTGTTGATTCGTAGGGCGCTCGCGGCTGCCCCGCAGAATTTTGCCGTCATTTTTACCGTCAACCTGTCAGGCACCAGCATTGGCGCGGGTTTCCGGGCGGTCCTGCGAAGACTCACCTTTCGAGATCTATCGAGGTCTATCGACTCCCGCGACCATGCCGACACCTTCGACGCGCATCCGTGTCGGTCCAGGAATCGCCCCAAGGGGGGTGGCATCGAATTGCTTAAGCTATTGCCGTGACTCACTCTTTCGCCAGAACTTTTACCGTCAGCGTCAGGCAGGAGCGGTGCCGTGCCTCAGCGCTTCGGATGGGCTATAGGCGTCCAACCCTCTCCGCCCGATCATCGATCCTGGGTGCGCGCGATGAGTTCGACAGGCGCCGGGGGACGCGGAAACTCACCAACAACGGTCGCGAGCTATGCAGGTGCGGCCTCGCGCGGCGATACCTTGCGAGCAATGTCATCCCGTGTGGCCAAGGTCTTCAGGTCATAGTCGGCCTGCAGTGCCAGCCACGACGCGGCATCTCCCCCGAAGTAGCGCGCCAACCGTTCGGCCGTGTCGGCAGTGATGCCGCGGCGCTCCTTCACAATTTCGTGAATGCGCGTGGCAGGTACCCCCAGCGCCATGGCGAGCGCGTTCACGCTCAAGCTCAATGGCGCCAGATACTCTTCACGCAACACTTCGCCCGGATGCACCGCGCGCATTCGGTTCACCACTCGCCCCATAGCCACACTCCTTCAGTGATAGTCAACGATGTCGACCTGGTCCGGACCGGAGTCGGTCCACAAGAAGCACAGCCGCCACTGGTCGTTGATGCGCACGCTCCACTGCCCCGCCCGATCGCCCCGGAGCGCTTCAAGCCGATTGCCTGGCGGCGAACGCATAAAGTCCAGCGTCTTCGCTGCGTCCAGCATCGTTAGCTTGCGGGTCGCGACCATCTCGATGGCGCGGAAGCGCCTGGGATGTCCACCTTCGAACAAGGCCTGCGTATCCTTGCAGCGAAAGCTCCGGATCGTGAGCGCATGATATTACGCCGAACGTAATACGGCAAGAGGGATAGGCTTCCGACGTATTACGATGGCCCACTGGTGGCCGCTTCACGAAGAAGCTTGCCAACAGGCCTTCCGGGACGCGCTGCAGTCACGAAGAGAGCGTCGCCAGGCACCTTGCGAACGTCGGCAACTTCGTAGTGACCGGCCGCTCGCCGAGATGCTCGCCCGTTCATCAAGCGCAGAGCGTGCAGGCCGCCACATCAGCGGGTCGCGCGAAGGGGTGCGAACGCTGCGGCGAGACCGGATGGCGCCGAGTCCGATCACTTCACCAGAGGTCGCACGGATGTGAATCCGCCATCGACGGCAATCACTTGCCCGGTGATGCGCGCCGCGGCGTCCGACAGCAGCCAGGCCATCACGTCGGCGACCTGGGCTGCGGTCTGCACGCCGCCCAACGGGTACTGCTTGCCCGCGCCCTCGCGCATCGCGTCCACGCGCAACATGCCGGCGGTCATGGGCGTCTCGGTCATGCCGGGAGCCACGGCATTGATGCGCAGGCCCAGCGGCGCATAGGTCGCCGCGGCGCTGCGGGCCAGGGACTCGATGCCGCCCTTGGCGGCGGCGATGGCCTCGTGGTTGGCCACGCCGATGCGCGCCACCACGCTGGACACCAGCACTGCGGCGCCTGGCTGGCCAGCCGATCGCAAGCCCTCGACCCAGGCTTGCAGCACGAACAGCGCGCTGTCCAGGTTGACGCGCAGCACGTCGCGGATCTGCGCCGGCGTACTACGGTGCAAGGGGGCGATCAGAGTGCTGCCCACGCAGTGAGCCAGCAGCGCCGGCGCGCTGCCGAGCTGGTCTTTGCAAGCCGCGATCGCCGCCGCGGCGCCGTCGGGCGTGGTGGTATCGGCGGCAACGTGCGCATCGGACGGAACGTCGGCGAGCGCTGTGCTGTCACGCCCGACTGCAGCAACGCGGTGGCCGCCCGCGCGCAAGCGGGCGACCAGTTCGCGGCCGATGCCGCCGCGGGCGCCGGTGACGAGCGCGATTCGGGGGTCAGAAACGGATGGCTTCATGGTGGGTGTCGAGTGACGAACTTGGGTGGTGGTCGGCAGCGCTCATTCTTCTGGCCACAGCGATCTCTGCGCGATGTTGGCCTGTGCATTCACCCGCCGCAGTTTGTCCTTCGAGGTCTGCAGCAGCCCGCTGCGTCGACTGCCATGCTTGGCCTGCACACGATCGGCCTCGGCGTGGGCCCTCGCCGTGCGCCGAATCGCGGCGGTGCGTTCGCGGGCCGCGCGGTAGGCGGAAACGTGGTCGACGATCGGCGCGGGGTAGGTGTGTCCGATCCGCACGCCCGCGTGTTGCTGCAGCGCTGCTGGCATCGTGTGCGGCCGGGCCAGGTACTCGATCGGCACCGCCGCAAGCTCCGGCACAAAGCGCTTGATGAACGTGCCTTGCGGATCCTGGTCGAGCGCCTGCTTGATGGGCGAGTAGATGCGCACGGTATTGATGCCGGTGGTGCCGCTCTGCATCTGCACCTGGCTGTAGTGGATGCCGGGCTCGAAATCGATGAACTGGCGCGCCAGGTGCGGCGCGAAGGTACGCCAGTGCAGCCACAGGTGATGCGCCGCGAACGACACCAGCATCGCACGGATGCGGAAGTTGATCCAACCGCCCGCATGCAGGGCCCGCATGCAGGCATCAACCATTGGGTACCCGGTTTGTCCCGCACCCCAAGCGTCGAACCGTGCGGCGTCGAACTCCTGCTCGCGCAGTCCGTCGAAGGCGCGCGAGAAGTTCTCGAACTCGATGCGCGGCTCGTCTTCGAGCTTTTGCATGAAGTGGCAATGCCAGCGCAGGCGGCCGCTGAACGACTGCAGCGAGCCGAACCAGCGTGGATCGACCGGCAATCCGGCATCGCGCGCAGCGCCGAATTCGCGCTGGCGCAACTCGCAGGCGTGATGCGCTTTTTGCAGTGACATCGCACCCCAGGCGAGGTAGGGGCTGATGCGGGAGCAGGCATCGAAGCCCGTCGTCGGTGACGACATCTCGCGCCAGCAGTCGACACCCCGCTCGTGCAGGAACGAATGCAGTGCCTTGCACGCTTGCTGTTCGCCGCCGCACCAGGCCTGCGGCCGGCTCGAACCCGCCACACCCAACTCGGCAGCACCGCGAATCGGGTGATTCGCCGCGATGGCCGTCAGAACGCGCAGCGCGGCGACTGTGGTCACGCGCCGCGGCGCCGCCACCAGCGGCATCCACATACGCCGATCCCAGCGGAGCGCCCAACCGTCACGGGTCTCGAGCCGCCGGATGACGCCGCATTGGGGAATCTCGTGCCACTCGATGCCTTGCGCTCGGCACCACGCGAGCACCTGTCGATCGCGCGCGTAGGTCACCTCGAGTCCGGTCTCTTCGTGGCTCCACAGCGTGCGCAAGCCGTAGGTGCGATGAATCTCGTGCAGCACCTCGGGGCACTCGCCGGTGCGGATGAGCAGCGGGCAACCGAGGCGGGCGAGCGAGTCGCGCAGTTCGGCGAGGCAATCGTTGATGAAGTCCAGATGGCAGGCGTCGAACTCCGGCGAACGCAGCACGCTCGGCTCGTAGACGTACAGGGCGGCGACGGGGCCGCGGCTCGCGGCGCGCGCCAGCGGCTCGTGATCGTCGACGCGCAGATCGCGCTTGAACCACACGAGTTGCAGCGCCGCGTCGGCGAGCGTCATGACCACACTATGCTCCTAGCCGATCACGACCGGTGCGCGGTGCACGAAGTCCCGCGAGTCGAGCTGCGCCACGATGAAGTCCGCGACATCGGCGCGGGAGACGATGCCGTTGCGCCAGGTGGCCGGTTCCGACAAGACGCTGTATCGCCTAGTAGCACGGCCGTTCGTGAGCACCCCGGGTCTCACGAGTGTCCAGTCGAGTCCACTGTCGCGGATGAGCTGCTCCTGGACGGTCTTGTCGGCATAGGCACGTCCGAAGACCAGCTGAAACGGCAGTCGTTGCAGCAGCGGAATAGCAGCACGGCTGTCGCCCGCGCCAAAGCCGGTCACGGCAATCAGCCGGCGCACGCCCGTCTCGCGCATCGCGGGCAGCAGTGCGCGTGTGGCGGACGAGAACAGATCGACCGGGCCGATGATGAAGCCGGCGCCGGGCGGTACCCCCAGCGACAGCACGACCGCATCGGTCCCCGTCAGCGCCCGGCCCAGGTCCTCGGGCGAACGGGCATCTCCCTCCACCCGCTCGAGGCGAGGATCGTCGATGTCGATCCGCGCCGCCGATCGCGCGAACGCCCGCAGCGAATGGCCGCCCCCAAGCGCGCGCTTCACGACCGCCAGGCCGATGCCACGGCTGGCACCGATCACGAGCACGCTCTTCATGAGGATGTCCTCCCGCTGCAATCAGCGCTGTCGTTGGCCAGGGTTGGGGTTACTACGATGGCGGCGGGATCGAACAGCGCCCCTGCCGAGCCTCGCTCCACCAGCGCCTGCAGGCCCGGCAGGTCCGACAGCTGACGCAGGCCGCGCGTGGCGAGGTTCCACCAGGCGGAGAACGATGCGCAAGGGCGATCGACTTCGGCAAACAAGCGCAGCGCAGGGCGCGGATTCACGTCGGGCGGCAGCAGTGCGCCGACATGCTCGTCGGCCGGTGTGTGTACCGAGCGCGCTGCAGCCAGCGCCTGCGCCAGCTGCTGGTGGCTGCCATGCCATTGCAGCTTCGCCAGGGCGGACATGCGTGCGGCGACGAAGCACCAGCGCGCTGCGCCCCACGGCCAGGCAGCGTGATGCTCGCTGGGCCACCAAGCCACGTTCAGGCATCCCGCAGCCAGATCGGCGGGAGGCTCCCCCAGCGCCCATGGGTGGATCAGCCAGACATCGCGGCCCCCGACATCGGCAGCCTCGGGCGCTGCACCGTGAGGTGGCTGCGACGATGACTGTGGCTCATCGACACCTTCATCCAACGGCCGCACCGAAATCGGCCGCGGGCTGCGCGCGATGGCGTCCAGCGCTTCGTACGACGTGTCGATCATGCTGCCCGCGCTGTGCCAGGACAGCGGCGCATAACGCGCCACGTTGTCGGCGTTGAACAGGTAAGGCTTGTGGCTGCCGGTGCCGGCCACCCATTGCCAGCTCAGGTGGTTGCTGGCGAGGTCGCCGTCGAGCAGGTGCGCCACCATCCAGTCGGCGCCGGCGCGCCAGTGCACCTTGCGCAGGTGCACCACGTAACTGGCCAGCCACATGCGGGCGTGGTTGTGCAGGTAGCCGGTGGTGTACAACGCGCGCACGGCCTGGTCGATGGCGGTTACGCCCGTGCGTGCCTGGCGGATGTCGGCCGGCATCTCGCGCGCATAGACCCGCTCGGGCAAGGGCCCCCCTTGCAGCGAGTGCAGGATGCGCTCGCCCCGGTGCTGCCACACGTGGTGGAAGTACTCGCGCCAGCCCAGCTCGAAGACGAACTTGTGCTGCACGTCCAGTCGGTACCGCGCCGCCACGCCGGCCAGCACCTCGGGCAGGCTGACGAAGCCGTGCGTAATGTACGGGGACAGGCGCGTCACCGCGCCTTCGAGGGCGTTGCGGCTGCGCGCGTAGTCGGCCGGGCGCACGGCGGCGATGCGTGCCCGCGCCGCCTCGAGCGTGGGCGGGAAGAGTTCCAGCGGTTTCATGCAGGCGTGCCCACTCGGCCTTGACGGATGGCATCGGCGCGCTGCACCACGGCCTCGCGCTCCGCGTCACTCAGCCGCGCCACATTCTTCACCTGCAGCGCCATGCGCGGGTTCTTGGCCAGCCTCTTCTCGTGGCGCATCAGGAAGTCCCAGTACAGCGTGGTGTACGGGCAGGCGCGCTCGCCGGTGCGCTGCGCCGGGTCGTAGCGGCAGCCGGCGCAGCCGCCGCCCATGCGCTGGATGTACTTGCCGGTGGCCACATAGGGCTTGCTGGCCATCAGGCCGCCGTCACCATACTGGCTCATGCCCAAGGTGTTGGGCAGCTCGACCCACTCCACCGCATCGACGTAGACCGACAGGTACCATGCGTGCACCTGCTGCGGCCGCACGCCCAGCAGCAGCGTGAACAGGCCCGTGACCATCAGGCGCTGGATGTGGTGCGCATAGCCGTGCGCCAGCGTCTGCGTGATGGCGTCGCGCAGGCAAGCCATGTCGGTGTCGCCAGTCCAGTACCAGGCCGGCAGGTCTTGCGACGCTTCCAGCGCATTGAGCTCGGCGTAACCAGGCATCTGCGTCCAGTAGATACCACGCACGTATTCGCGCCAGCCGAGGATCTGGCGGATGAAGCCTTCGGCACTTTCGAGCGGCGCCTTGCCGACATGGTAGGCGGCCTCGGCGGCCTGCACCACCTCGCGCGCTGAAAGCAGCTTGAGGTTCAGCGCGGCCGAGAGGTGCGAGTGATAGAGCCACGGCTCGCCCGGCCACATCGCGTCTTCGTAGCGACCGAAGTGGAGCAGCCGCTGCTCGATGAACATTTGCAGCGACTGCAGCGCCTGTTCGCGCGTCACCGGCCAGGCGAAGCTGCCAAGGGTGCCGGGATGCTGCGCGAAGCGGGTCTCGACCAGCACGATGACCTCCCGCGTGATCTCGTCGGGCTCGAACGTTGCGCGCGGCGGCACCGCGCCCGGGCCCTGCCGGCCGAAAGCCTCACGGTTGTCGGCGTCGAAGTTCCACTGGCCGCCGATCGGCTGACCCTCGTGCATCAGTACCCCGTGGCGCTGCCGCAGCTCGCGGTAGAAGTACTCCAGCCGCAGCGACTTGCGCCCCTTGGCATGCGCCGCGAACTCGCGCACGGTGCAGAAGAAGTGGCGGTCTTCGCAGATCTCCAGCGCGAGCCCGGCCTGCTCGACCACCGCCTTAAGCAATTGCCAGACCCGCCAGTCGCCCGGCGCCGTCATCACCACCCGCTGCGGGGTGAGCTTTTCCAGAGCCGCCTGCAACCCGGCGGGCAGGCTGCCGCGGTTGCCCGAATCGCCCAGTCGTGTGTAGTGCAGCGGCCGACCGGCGGCCTGCAGTGCGTGCGCGAAGTGGCGCATTGCGGCCAGGAAGAGCGCGACGCGCTGCTTGCTCGACCAGACGTGGGTCGATTCCTCTTCAGCTTCGGCCATCCACACCGCGTCCTGCGCGGGGTCGAAGCCATCGAACGCGGCTGCATCGAGGTCGAGCTGGTCGCCCAGGACGATGACAAGGTTCCGCAGCGATGTCATGTGCCGCCCCCCGTGCTGCGCGCCTTGCGGCAGGCGTCCGAACAGAACTTGACCTCGTCCCAGGTACGCGCCCAGCGCTTGCGCCAAGTCATCTGGCGGCCGCAGGCCACGCAGGGCTTGCTCGGCAGCGATTGCTTGTTGCCCTTGAACGCCGATGGCGAAGCCTGCCTCATTTCAGTGCCCGAGCGAAGGTAGCCATGTAGTTGACCTGCGTGTCACGGCACCACGAGGCGCGGTGCCACAGCGGCAGGTAACGCATGCCCCGCAGATCGATCTGCTGCAGACCCGCGAGGGTAGCGGCTGCCGCCAGGTCGCCCGGCCGCACGAAGCGCTGCCACTGGTGCGTGCCGCGGGGCAAAACGCGCAAGACGTATTCCGCGCCGACGATCGCGAAGACAAAGCTCTTCCACGTGCGGTCGATCGTCGAGGCAAGCAGCAGCCCACCCGGCGCTACGTGGCGTGCGGCGGTGCCGACGAAGGCCGCCACATCCTCGACATGCTCGACCACTTCGAGCGCCAGCACCACGTCGAACGAGTCCGCGGGCCGCAGCACCTCGTGCGGAACGCCCAGCCGGTAGTCCACCGCCACGCCCTGCGATGCCGCATGCCGCTGCGCGGCGGCCACGTTGCCGCGCGAGGCATCGATGCCAACCACATGGGCACCGCGTTGCGCCAGCGGCTCCGAGAGCAGCCCCCCGCCGCAACCCACATCGAGGATCCGCAACCCCGCCAGCGCCGCACGGTCTCGGCCGAAGTGCGAGGCGATGCGATCGAGCAGGTGGGCCTGACGCAGCGCGTTCACGACGTGCAGAGGTCGCATCGGGCCAGCGGGATTCCACCAAGTGGTGCTGAGTCGGTCGAAGCGCTCGAGCTCGGAAGCGATGGCAGTCATGCCAATTGCCTCAGACGTATCGGCAGACGGCCGCCGCCGCGTGCGCCTGCGAACCCACCTGGACCAGCCGTGCTGCAGCCAGCCTGCTGCCTGCACGCCGAACGCGGCCGCAACCTCGTCGCGATGAGCGACCTCATCGGCCTGGCATTCGAGCAGGTCCTGCCGCAAAAAGAGCCACTCGGGAAGAGCGCGCAGCCGCGAGATCTGTTCGGCGTAGGGCTGATCGACGAAGCGTTCGACCGCCTCGATCGTCGCGTACACCGTCTTGGGCCCCGGCAAGGCGGGCAAGGCCCCGGTGAGCTGGCCGGCAAGGCGCCACATCGGCAGCAGGCGGCCGCGCCCACTCGGCTTGATGAGGCCGCAAGTGCGCCGACGCCTGCTGCGGCGGGATGGCCACAAGCGCGGCGTCGAGACCTTCACCCACCGTCGATCCCGCACTCTCCAGGCTCCAGCCGGCCGGGCTGTGCCGCAGTGCGTCCACCGCGCAGCCTGTGTGCACTGGCAGGCCCACCAACAAGGCGCGGCACAAGGGCGGCATGTCGAGCGGCGGCACCCACAGCGCGGGGTCGTCGAGCGGGGCGTAGCTGCCCGGTGCCATGCGCGGCAGCCAACGCGACAGCACGCCGTCGCGGCCTGCTTGTTCGAAAAAGCGAACGAAGGCGGGCGCATGCGCGCTGAACCCTGGTGCGCCGTGGTCGGAACGCACGCGCTGTTCAGCGCCGCCACCTGCGGTCCACTCGGCGCGGCGAGTCGACATGCGCCCGCCGACACCGCGCGACTTGTCAAACAGCCGTGCCTCGAATCCCGCGTCGGCCAGGAATCGTGCACAAGCGGAGCCGGCCATGCCGGCCCCGATCACCGCCACGCGAGCGCCTGCGACGCTCATCGCGAGGCGCCTCCACTTCGCCAGACGGGCCTGACGGCCAGGAAGGCGCGGTAGCCCGCCTCCAAAAACCACGATCCAGCTTTTGACCCGAACGGGCGGCCCAACCAGGACCATCGCGGCAGCGCCTGTCAACGCGCCGTGAACGCCGCGGCGCCGCTCACCAGGCTGCCGTCGGGTCGGCGCAACTGCAGACGCGCCATGGCGGCGCCGCGCGTCAGGCCCGCGCCCAGCTCCGACGCTTCGCAGCGGGCCACGTCGACCCAGCACACGGCGTCGGCGCCCGGCTGCTTTCGGTGCATCGCCACCTCGCGGGTGCAGACAGGGCAGTCGCCGTCGTAATACAGCATGGGTTTCGGAGATTCGCTGCTGTGCATTGGATGATGGTGTATGTAACAAGCTCAAAGACAACTCAGCTTACAGCATTTCCCGGAACAGCGTGGTATCTCTCAAACTCATAACCAACTCACTCGAAGCATGAAGGCCAGCAAACCGCGCGAGCGCTCAGCACCACCGGTTGCCTTCGGCCCCACCTTCTGCAGCGGTGCCGTTGCGTGCATGGCGCACATGCCAGTGGCCACCCTGCGCATCTGGGAGCAGCGCTACCGGGTCGTGAAGCCAGCCACCGCGTTGTCCGGGCATCGGCTGTATTCGCCGGCCGATGTGCAGCGCGTCCTGCTGCTGCGCCAATTGACCGAGCAAGGCCATGCGATCGGCTCGATCGCGGCGTTGGACGCGGCCCAACTGCAACAGGTGTCCCATCAGTCGTCCCTCGCTTCCGACGGCAAGGCCCGGGGCGGAGCTCGCGGGCCTGCCCGATCTATGCCCGCGCTGCGGCTGGTGGTGGTGAGGCCGGCCCTGGCAGCGCGGCTGCAGCAACATTCGAGAACTGACGTCACGGATGTCCAGCCAGGACATTCCGAAATACCTCGATCAGCTGGAGGTGAAATTCAAGGCTGAATTCGACGCTGCGGCCGACAAGTACGTGACACGCCGGCAAGAGGGTGACACTCGCGCCATCGATGTGGTGTTGGCCACCAACATGCTGTCGGTGGGCGTCGACGTGAATCGTCTTGGATTGATGGCAGTGAACGGCCAGCCCAAAGGCACGGCGGAGTACATCCAGGCTACCAGTCGTGTCGGTCGTTCCTTTCCCGGTCTGGTCTGCACCGTGCTCACCTGGGCGAGGCCGCGCGATCTGTCTCACTACGAGACGTTCGAGCACTACCACGCCGCGTTTTACAAGCACGTCGAAGCCCAGTCGGTGACGCCTTTCTCACCGCGCGCTATGGACCGCGGTCTGACCGGCACCATGCTCAGCCTGATGCGCCTCGAGAACGATGCGTTCAGCCCCAACCCTGGCGCCGGCGAGCTGGACAAGTCGGACAGGGCCGAAATCACGGACGCGATAGCCGTCCTCGTCAAGCGCGCATGGAATGTCAGCGAGTTGGCCAGCACCAAGACCCTCGCCGAGCAGGAGCTCAAGGAGCGCGCCGACGAGTGGGCGAAAGAGGTGGGCGTGGGCGGCCGAATCCTGGCCTATGAGAAGCGTGGGCCGGAGAAGGACAAGACCGTCGCCCTGATCAGGTCACCGGGCATACAGGCCTGGGACAACTGGACGGTGCCCATGTCGATGCGGGAGGTTGAACCCGGCGTGCGCCTGATCATGAACACGAGCCACATCGCCGACGACCACGATTGGAAGCCTCGTCCTCAGACGAAGGATGAGGATTGAACATGATCATCAACGAGAAGACGCCAGTCGGCGAAGTACGCCCGAGCCAACTGCTCTGGACCTACGGGCCGGGTGCATTGATCGATCTGCCCAGCCTGTCGGTGGTGACGCTTGGCACCGACCGCTGGGAGAAGGATCGCTGCCAGCCCATCCAGGAGGCACGACTGCTGGCAGCCGTCAGGAAGGTGCTGGGACAACAGGTCGAGAGCCTGCGGATGCCGCCGTTCCAGAAGAGTGAGCTCGTCGACCCTTGGTCTGCCGAAGCCAACATCGGCGTTCCTGTCAGACCATTTCCTCGCTGGATGCGCTGCGTGAAATGTGGACTGCTGTCACCCTACGATGCGGGCCTATTCGAGATCAAGGAACACCGGTTCAGGCCTGAGAGAACGCGTTTCGTCCACAAGGGTTGCCGAGGCTCGAAGGGTGACCAACCTGCCAAGGATGCGGATGCAGTTCCCGCGCGCTTCTTGCTGGCATGTCGCGACGGGCACCTCGACGATTTCCCATGGCACTACTTCGTCCACGGTGGAAACAGCTCATGCAAAGGAACGCTTCGATTTTTCGAGAGCGGCGCGTCGATGCAGACCGAGAACCTGTGGGTCAAGTGCGACGCATGCTCCGCATCCCGAAGCTTGGCGCAGGCGTTCGGCAAGGCGGGCAAGGAGAACCTTCCGTCTTGTCGAGGGCGGCATCCTCACCTCAGCAATTCTCAATGTGACGCTTAGGTGGTCGGGGGGCTGGCGCTGAAAGGGGTTTGGGGCATCCGTTCAGAGTCTGCAGCAGTTCGTGGGCGTCCTATGCCAGGTAGACCCCGATGCGCTTGGGACTGGCATTGTGGCGC